>DCQT01000085.1:666-1930 GCA_002323535.1 Bacteriovoracaceae bacterium UBA1511 | reverse complement strand
AGTGGTAAAGGTGGAGTTGGAAAGACATTTTGTGCAGTAAACCTATCCCGCTTCTTGTCGAGAAAAGGTAAAAAGGTATTATTAATCGACTGCGATTTTAATCTTGGAAATTGTGGGTTTTTTTTAGGTCTCTCGTCTTATAAAACGTTACTAGATTTTTTTAAAACAGGGAAAGTCAATGCATGTGTATCGAGGACTGAATCATTCGATTTTGTTGGTGCAGAAAGCGGTAATTTAGAACTAATTGAAGAACAAGGTTGTATTACTGAGTCACTATTAAAATTCATTTGGGCAACTCAAAAAAAATATGACTTTATTATTCTAGACTTTGGAGCAGGTATTGATGAGAAATTATTATCAATTCTGGCTTTTTGTGATCATCGGTTTATCGTGATGAATCCAGAAAAACTATCTCTAAAAGATTCATACGCTATGTTAAAAGTTTTAAAGGTTAAATATGGAGTTGTTGATTTTAGTATTGTTCCCAATAGAGTAAAAAGTCTTAATGAGTGGGAAAAAATAAAAGATATTTTGACGGACATGAATGATAGGTTCCTTCAGGTTCATCTAAACTTTTTAAGGCATATTGAGCTTTCTAAAACGAAGCTTGATATGAATGCTCGGAAAAGTTTAGTGGAAAGTATTGCCGTGGGAGAGGATTTCAATAAAACCTTTAACTTTTTAGTCGATATAGTTTCAAAAGAGGAAATTCCTTTTTGGATCAGACCTAGAAAGCAGGACGCTTTTTTTGAAAGGTTAAGGAGTAACTGATGTCGTCATTGGCCAAAAAATTAAAAAATTTAAAAGACTATCGATCAACAATGGACCCCAAAGTCAAAGACGAAATTGTCATTGAATATGCACCTTTGATAAGGTTTATCGCTCAAAAAATTGCATCTAGGCTTCCTGCAAATATTGAATTGGATGACTTGATAAGTTGTGGCGTTATTGGGTTAATGGATGCGATCTCAAAGTTTGACCCAAGTAGAGACAATAAATTTAAAACTTATGCTGAATTTAGAATAAGAGGCGCTATGCTCGATGAACTAAGGAGCCAAGATTGGGTCCCTCGGTCCATACGAGAGAAAGCGAAAACAATCGAAAGAGCCCAAACCAAGCTTGAAAGTGAGTTAGGTCGTTTCCCTACTCATGATGAAATGGCCGAAGAAATTGGTGTGTCAAAAGACGAATTTTACGACATGCTCAATAAAAGTAAGTCGGTATCGGTATTAAATATAGACGATGCAACTGCCTTTAATAAAAA
>DCQT01000085.1:0-359 GCA_002323535.1 Bacteriovoracaceae bacterium UBA1511 | reverse complement strand
CGATGCAACTGCCTTTAATAAAAATGATAGGAGACTTTACGCCTCACTAATGGAGAAGAGTTCAAACTCAAATCCATTTTCCGCAGTGAACTATAAAAAATCTAGGGCAAAGATTAAAGAAGGTATTAAACAACTTCCTGAAAAACAAAGATTAGTATTAAGTCTTTATTATTACGAAGATTTGAACTTAAAAGAAATAGGGCAAGTTCTAGATGTTACAGAGTCAAGAGTGTCGCAGCTCCACACCCAGGCTGTTCTAAAGCTTAAGTCAAAACTTCGTGGTACATTTGAGACCTCAGAGGACTTAGCAGCATAGCCGAGCTTTTTAGTTTGAGAAAAAAATAAACAAATTTTTTTTA
>DCQT01000077.1 GCA_002323535.1 Bacteriovoracaceae bacterium UBA1511 | reverse complement strand
TCTTCTGGGTCGTTATTTTTAATGAAATCTGATTCTTCTATATCTGAAACTATCAAAGAGCGAGCAAACATCTCATTGGTAAAATCTAATCCCTCAATATCTTTTGACTCAATGAAATCTTTTATTTCTTGTCTGTAAGGTTCTTCAAGTAAGTCATCAACGAGATCATTTAAGTATTCAGACTTGTCATTTAATCGATGCTCCCAAGCAATGGCCATGGCCATTCCAATTCGAACAAAGTCTGGGTGGGCGACCCAAAAACCATTTAAGCCTCTTCTAAGTTGAGTAATAACATCTTTGAAGTAACCCCGAAGAGTAATTTGAAAAGATGGACTGTGGAGATCTGTGCCCACAGGCAGGACACCATACATTCCACCAACTTTTACGCCACCTCTTTCGCCTACAACACCAGCAAGAAGCTCATGAGAGGCTTTAATATATTTAATAACAATATTAGGGTCCGCTTTCACGGGTATTCTATAATTTGAGTCCTCTTTAAAAAGTCTGGCCGTGGACCCTAAGAAATCATGCCAACCAAGAGATGCACCGACAAAATACGGATAAAGCTCAGTGATGATTTCATTGGCCCTAAAAATTGCTCTTGGGTTTTCAAGAACAATCATTAAACGAATGGTGCCTAGATTGTACTTAGAATTATTTTTTTTAATTAATTTCTCCGCCGCGCTCATTAAATTGTTAACGTAACGAGCTTCAAACTCAGACTCTAATTTGGGCACATAAAAATTAAGCGCTTCAGGCTTATCCCAATAATGAAATAAATGAAGAGCAAAATCATACAGGTGAAGAGGAAGAGGATTATCCTCAAAAAATAAGAAGGTTGATGGTAGCGCAATCCCTGGGAATCTTTTTAGCGGAAGGGATCTAAACTCTTTTTCGACTTTATAGTCCCTCCCATTTTTTGGATCTGTATATTCAAACTCATCCTCAAAACACTTACCAAGGTTTTCACCACTCGAGACAAGATCATCCCTCATCGGAGTTTTTGAGTCTTCATTATCTGCGCCCCAAAATGGATAAGCCTGTGAGGTTGAAAGAATTTTTTCAATTGATGCAGGTTCATTTTTAATTTTACGATGATAGCTATTCATCGCATTGATACACATTTTCTCGTCTGCGGGAGGCCCAAATAAAGTGATGTGTGGGCCCTGTAAATAAGATGGAGTTTCAGAAACTTTTGGATGCCCCTCTCCAGAATAGAACTTTTCTAATTTTGGGCCGGCAACAATATCACCATTTTCGTCCATCAATCCTAAAACAGTTTCGTAATTAGTTGATACGTAGTCTAATCCACTATCTTCATTTGCTTTTGCTAATATTGGAACTCTTTCATCAATAAACTTTCTATCGAGTCGTCTTTTTTCAAGAATATGATTTAGCTCACCTTTTGTTTCATTATATAAATCAACAACAAACTGGAGTGCCTCTGCAGTCTCAAGGCCTTTACTTTCTCCAATTTGTTTTAGACTCTCCACCTGTCGATGTGGTGTTGCCTGGTTTAATAAATAACTTAAATAGTTTTTAGAAATAAAACTTTCATAATAAGGGATGTGACGACTCATAAATTCTAGCTTCCGCGATATGTTGAATATCCAAATGGATTAACGAGTAAAGGAACATGATAGTTTCTATTTGTATCAGAAATTTTAAATGCGACAGGAGCATTATAAAAAAAGTGATCCACTCCTTGAGAGGTATAGTACTCCTCAATATGAAAAACGAGTTTGTAATGACCTGGACGGCTTGGGCAATTAAACTTAATTCGCCCGTCACTATCAGTATTTGATGATTCAATCAGTTTATTCTCACCATCTTGAACGATGTATAACTCAACTTTTACTTCAGGTGCAGGATTGCCGACAGATGTATCTAAAATATGCGTGCTAATCATTTTTTATCCCTCGTTTTTAAAAGTGACGTTCATCAAACTCACTTCATCTTTGGTTAGATCAATTTCTTTTGTTATTGTTCCAAAAACCTCGTGCCAAAATTCAATCGTGTATTGACCGCTTGGAAGATTTTTTATTTCATACTCCCCATTTACGCTACTGACAGAGAAAAATGGATGCTCCACGATCGCAAGGTAAGCGCCCATCCAAGGATGAACACTACATTTTGTTTTTAGAAATATCTCAGGCTTTTTAAAGACAAGAGAGTTCCTTTGTCCTTTTTTTGGCATCCCAAAGTTAAACCGTTTATTGTTTTTTGTAACAGATTTTACATTGTGAAAAATAGGGTCACTGTTAATGAAAACAACTTCCTGCCCTACTCGAACCCCTGTTACTCTTGGAACATAGAGGCACCCTTTTTGATCCACCTCAACTGCAGCTTCAGGGATAGAGGAATCATATTTTTTCCCCTCTAACCCTTTAGTGATTCGAACAAGGACGTTTTTAAGTTTTCCATTATTAACGATGACCTCATTAGAGAAAACCTGTCCCTTATGCTGCTTTGAACAAGCTTTTGGTAATTGAAGTTTTTTTCCTTTTGGAATCTTCCCTTCAAAAGTTATCACACCCTTTAAGTTATGCTGTTTTGACTCAAGGATGGCCGCAACAGGAATCTGCGATGCTGAATTCTGCTCATTTTTTGAATCCGTGACTTCTTGCCCTTCACTTTCAAAAGGCTTAGTTGTTTCAACCTTTGGGGTCGTAGGTGCATGCTTATGACTATGCTCATGAACAACAGGCTCAAAATTATCATCCTCGTCACTTGTTTTTGTGTAGCTAATTGTTCCAATGATAAGAGCAATTCCAAAAAGTAATATCTGAAAAGCGGTCCAAGGTTTTGACAAACGGGTAACGAAATATTCTCTTATACACGCTCCGGCCATAGTAATCATAATTAACACAAGCCAATTATTTTCATGCCCATATGTGGAGGGAAAGTGATTACTCACCATGATAAAAATAACTGGTAATGTAAAATAGGTATTATGAGTTGATCTATTTTTGGCGTTTTTCCCCCATTCTTGATTTACCGGTTCACCCTTTTTGGATGCCTCAACCATCTTGACCTGGCGTGGAATAATTCTCATCAGTACATTACCAACCATCCAAGTTCCAAGCATCGCACCCACATGGATATAAGCAGCTCTGCCGCTTAGTGTATGACAAAGAAAATAAGTCACTCCCACGAACCAAACAACAGTCAAAAGATGTCCAGCACGTGGACTGCTTTTTGTTAGACTTGACTCCCAAAGCTGATCATAAAAAAACCAAGACACAAAAACAGAGGCCAAAGCGATTCCAAGGCCTTGATAAAAATTAACATCTGAAATCGTCTCATCTAAAAGGTATGTTCCATTACCTGCATAATAAACAAGTCCAACAAGAACGATTCCACTCATCCAAGTCCAATAAGCCTCCCACTTAAACCAGTGGAGGTTTCTTGGTACTTTGGTTGGGCCCATCATTAATTTTTCAACGTGATAAAATCCCCCACCGTGAACCATCCAAGCCTCGCCAATATGGCCCGCGCGAGTTGAACTTTCATTTTTTTCAAAGCTTCTGTCTAGCCACATAAAAAAAACAGAGGTCCCAATCCAAGAGACGGCCGTCACAATATGTAACCAGCGAAATAACAACAACAGCCAATCATAAAGATCTTGATTCAAAAGGAGCTCCTAATAAATGATAAGTCGAATTATTTAATCACAGTAAACAGCATACAAGAAGAGCTTTAAACTGTAATTTATCTAACAACAAAAACGCAGCGCAGCAACGCTCTGTTTTATCTCACACATACCAATCAACTTAATAGAAAAGGATTGGTTTCGCTATTAAGTTTCTATCGTTTATCATTAAAAAAAGAAATTAAGGACAGGCTCTAAATGAATCAAATATTAATTAGTCTTATTTTTATTTTTAACACTGCTTGTGCGTCTAAAAAAATTATAATTGCCCACCGTGGCGCAAGCGCCTATCTACCAGAGCACACCTTGGAGGCCTACTCCTACGCTCATGCGTTGAGGGTTGATTTTATCGAACCTGATCTTGTTTTAACAAAAGACAATATTCCCATCTGCGTTCATGACATCCATCTTGAAAGCACAACAAATGTTGAAGAGATTTTTCCCAAAAGAAAAAGAAGTGACGGACGATGGTACGCGGTTGACTTTACCTTAAAAGAAATAAAAAAGCTCTCAGTTCATGAACGAGAAAAGAAAAGTAAAAAAAGAGTTTTTTCTCAAAGGTTTCCGCAGCGAAAATCTAATTTTAAAGTTCCAACATTTGTTGAATTTATAGAGCTTGTTCAAGGACTTAATGAGTCGACTAATCAAACAATTGGGATCTATCCAGAAATTAAAGCACCTGAGTTTCATCAGAAAAATAAAAAGGACATTACCAAGGTAGTTTATTCAATTATAAAAAAATATGGTTACGAAAATAAAAATGATGAAATATTCATCCAATCGTTTTTTCCAAAAACTTTAAAAAGATTAAAAGCTGAATTCAAAACGAGGATTCCCCTGGTTCAACTTATTGCCGATGATTCCTGGGGCGAATCAACAACAAATTATTCCAATATGATGACACGAGGAGGTTTTAAGGATATTTCAAATTACGCAGATGGCGTTGGTATTTGGCTCACCCATCTAGAAAATAAAAGTCTCTCTTTAGAGGAAATTAAAAACGCGAACCTTCTTGTTCACGGCTACACTCATAGGCCAGAAACTCAGACAAAAAAAAGGTTAAATCTCTACAAAAAACTTGATGGCATTTTCTCCGACGCTCCTGATACGCTAGAGGCAAAATAGCACCAAACTTTTCCCAACTGTAAGATTCTTAAAAATCCCACTACTTAGATCCTAAACAAGTGTAAGATCAAGCTCTTTTGGTTAGAAAATAAAACTTCAGTTGTCATCAATGACTCCTCAGGTACATCTTCGTTTATATAAAATTAACGGAGAATTAAAAATGCACTCACAAATCAAAACTAAAGGAGCACTCATCTTTATGACCGGTGCATCTCTTTTAATGATGGATTTAGCTGAAGCAAGGCGAGATCGTCATTCAAGGACAGGCTCAACAAGAGGAAGAAGCTCAGTTAATAGGCCAGTAAGAACGGGCAGTGAAAATGTCGCAAGACCTACAAGCAGGGTAGACCGCTCATCCAGACCGACCACAAGAGCCTCAACTCGTCCAAGTACACGTCCAACAAGGCCGAGCTCTGGAAGTTACACAAGTTCACGGCCAACGACAAGGCCAAGCACAAGGCCTTCAACTCGTCCAAGCACACGTCCAACAAGACCGAGATCTGGAAGTTACACAAGTTCTCGGCCAACGACCAGGCCAAACACAAGACCGTCTACTCGCACAAGCACGCGCCCCTCAAGACCAAGCTCAGGGAGTTACACAAGCTCACGGCCGACAAGACCAAACTCTGGAAGTTACACAAGTGCACGGCCAACGACTAGGCCAAACACAAGACCGTCTACTCGCCCAAGCACGCGCCCCTCAAGGCCAAGCTCTGGGAGTTACACAAGCTCACGGCCGACAAGACCAAGCTCTGGAAGTTACAATAATTCACGGCCAACGACTAGGCCAAGCACACGCCCTTCAAGACCAAGCTCAGGAAGTTATACAAGCTCAAGGCCAACGACCAGGCCAAGCACAAGGCCATCAACTCGTCCAAGTACACGTCCAACAAG
>DCQT01000078.1 GCA_002323535.1 Bacteriovoracaceae bacterium UBA1511 | reverse complement strand
AGAAAACTCTCGTCCATTCCATGTATTTGTCAGCTCAGTAAACTTTGACTGAACTTCGGCATCAGTTGCCGTACCATCAGACAGTGTTTGCAAATCACTAATGTCATCCACTAGCTCAAAAATTTCTCCACCGATAGATAGCCTAGTATCAATGGCAAAATCATGACCTAAAGGCGCAAGACTCTCTTGTAGCTTATAGCGATCTTCAATCAATTGGAGACGGTTGATCCCGTTATAGCCAAATGCCTGAGAGGCAAGGGCCAGGGTTAATAAAACTAAAATTTTTCGCATATTTCTTCCCTGAAAAAGTAACCACTTTATTATAACTTGAGGAAAGATCCCATTGCGATAAATAATTTGAAAAACTTCCCAGTAACCGAGTGGATCTGTTGACAATTCAAGGGGAATTCACCATGATGCGACGAATCACTTCTCATGATATTAAAGCAATATAAATTTAAGGAAAAGCCTCATGTCAAATGACAAATCAACCAAGAATTTTCTCACTCTTGCTGTAGCAGAAGCTCAAAGTTATTTAACCATTAATCAAATTGAGCACGCCTTAGAAAATAAAGAAGAAATAAAAAACCTTCCTCTTCAGCCGCTTTATCTTGCCTATAACTCACTACCCATTGATAAAAAAACTGCGCTTCTACCCTCTTTGTCTTCTGAGCAGCGACAATTATTTTTAGATATTGATTTATGGAAAAAAGATGAAATAAACGTTGATAACTTTCTTCCTTGGATTGGTATTTATGCTGCTTGTGGGGATGAAAACCTCCAATATGAATTTGCAAAAAGCAGTGAATTTGCTTTGTTTTTTAAAGGTAGATTTAACGTTTGGACATTTGATGCTGAAGACCCTCTTTATCCAGAAAGCAATAATTACTTTTTAACAGATGATGGCCTTTTATTAATTGAGTATGATGAGGACTTTGCATTTGTAGATGAATTAAAGTTACTGATTAAAAACCTCTACACTCAAGAGGGAGTCGAAAAAGCTTATGCCTATCTTTTTAAACTTATTGCGGATCAAATGAGCAGCCTTAGTGAGGATGAGTATCGCTGGAAAAAACACCGCCTCGAAGACAAGGGAATTGTTGATTACTTTGAGGCGCTTGAGAAACTGAATCGCTTTCCGTCTAAAAAACACATGATAAATTTTATTCGCTTGGCAAAACCATCAACTGGTAAAGTCGAAGAGGACAGCATCAATCAAGTTCCACATTTTAATTTTATCGCACCAGTCTCAACTGTATCTGATGACTTACAAGCAGAGCTATCAAAAGTTTCAGAGCAATCACGAATCGATTTTTTAAAATTTAATCTCGTAAAATTAATTAATTCGGACATTGAAGTCTCTGGTGGGTTATCCCTAGGTACTATTGCTCTTTCTAAAGGCTCAAAAAGAGTTAAAAACTTTATTCAACTTGGTTATGAGTTTGCTTTATATGAATGGAAAGAGCTCACTCGCGAGGGAGAATTCTTTGACTACTTTACCCTGACGGATCTTTACCGTTTTGGAAAAACTTTAGTTGAACTTCAACAAGCAAAACTTAATAAAAAATATACCGAACTCGAGCTTGATGAAACATTTGATAGCTTTCTTGGGCATTGGGCGCAGACATTTATCGCTCAAGCTTTCGAAAAGGAAATAGTCGAAGACTTCACTGGTGAGATGATAAGTCTTGAGACGACGAGTGGTTACAAAAGGTTTGAGGAATTAATTGGTTTAATTACCTCCATCATGCCATTTGCCAAAGCATTCCAAGATCGATTTAGTGAACTTAAAACATCCGGTCAGCTTAGCAGTGACTTTTACTTAAACTATGATCTTGAGGATATTGATTTTAATGCGCTTCTTTTAAGTAATCTTGCTCAATATGCTTTAGAGATAAACTCAAATGATGGGAAGGGAAAGCTCGCCTTGACCATTGATGAGTATAAAAAATTTGTGGGCCTTGTTAATAGCGAGGATATGACGGCAAAGGTTTCTTTGTTTGCGAGAGATTTTGGGCTAAACGAAGTTAATCTCGTTGATGAATATATTAATTACCTTCTTAATGATAGCTTTGAAGGTGTTGAGGTGAAAAATTTAAGTGATGAAGAGTTTAAACACATGGGTGGCCCGATTATTTTAAGTCACTAAATCTTTTTTCCCAAATTTCATCAAGGTATTTATTTATTGGTGAGTCTTGTTTAGTACAGTTAAAGCTTAATAATTTTTTAAATGCATCGTTTTTTATTTCAAACTTTTTATATAGCTCTGAATATAAATCAATATTAAATGAATTCATTTTTAATTGATGAAAATATTTAAACACTCTTTTTAATTTCTCTATTTCTTTTGAGTCAAAATTTAAGGCTTTGCCAACTCGATGATCAAGATGATTTTCTAGGTTTGTTGTATTTTCCCTATCGCTCATAAATTATTCCTAGCTAAGATAAATGCTTATTAATGTACTCGTAAATAGAATTTTCTCTTTCTAAATCGTGAAAACGACTTTTCCATTTAGCTAGTTCATTCATAATTTCTAAATTTTCGGGGTCATTAATTTGAGACCAGGTCTGCCCTATAAGAAGCTCATACAAAGATGAGCTGCTCTTTAACTTCTTCCTTTTTTGATAGAAATTTTCAATATAGATTTCTTTATCCTCCACAGAGTGAACAAAGCTTACCATTGGAGGTCTCTTAACACTGCTCAGATCTTTTAGCTGGCAGGGACTTAAAAGAATCAATACTCCGTAAGGAAACAATAAATATCGTTTACTATGAATTGAATTTATTAACTGCTCCAAAGTAATGTCATCAAACTCTCTCGCGTCAATTACATTCAAACTCGGGGTTTGTAATAAATCCTCAAGTGAAGAATTAACGTATGTATCTTTATCTATTTCTCGAATAACCGGAAATTCCATCCTAGCTCCTAAAAAGTTCAGCTTATAGTGTAGCCTATTAGGATACTACTTCTGAGCTTGGGAAAATATGGCCTCTAATTGGGTAACATTTAATATTAAAAAATCACCTTCCTTTATGATTGAAATGAGCAATATGATTCTTAATCATGATATTAATTTTGGAGCTCAAGTTAAAAAATTAAAAAATCAAGACCCATTACTTTTTCATCTACTTGAAAACTTCAATCATCAAACCCACGAGGATTTTCTAACTCATACGAAAAGCTTTAGAGTTTTTGAAATAATTGTTTCAAGTCTTTTAAAAAGCTCTTTAGAGGGTGACTACATTAGAAAAATAGATGGTAGCGATACTGAGAAAATTAATGACTTCATGAGAGTGTTCTCCCATATTACTTTTAATAATAATCCACGGCTTGGACTATTGTATTATTATCTCTTCACAAATGATCAATACCAACCCGACCTATTTTGTAAGAAGGTCATCCCTTTGGTTAACCCCAAAAAAGTAAATTGTATTATTGAGGAGATAGATATTTACCTTTTTTGTCTTTGGCTTTTAAGCCAATCCCACAGTGAAGATAACATGCTAGAGTTCATTAGCAATCATACTCCACTTTCTGAAATCATAAGTCTAAGCTCATCAAGTTTTAAAAACTACTATTACTCAGAGTTAGCGAAGTACCTTTACTCTATAGAAGAAATTTATCACTTTACTCAAAAAAGAGTTTAATTATGGAAACAAACAGTGTTTGGAAGTTACTTAAAGACCTGTCGACAAAAAGGGGTATTACCGAAATTTCTATAAACGGTCCAAAAACAGTTTTTGTAGAAAGAGAAGGTAAACTAATTCAACTTGCTGTTGAGTTAACGCCAGAGGATATAAGTAATTTTGTCCAGGACCTTGAAAATGAAAAGGCACAACGAGTTGGTATTGAATACGATAATGGCCCTATATTAAATACAAATTTACAAGATGGAAGTCGCGTTAACATAATTAAACCACCATTCACTCAGGAGACCGCGGCGATCTCTATCAGAAAATACCTTCAAGAAATAAGAACTTTTGAGTCGAGTGATGGAATTTTTGGTCTATATGGTAAGTGGGTAGATTTTTTAAAGGCATGCGTTCGAGCGAGGGCCAACATAATTATCAGTGGAGGCACTGGCTCAGGAAAGAGCACGCTTTTAAATTTATTACTTCAAGAAGTTCCCGTTGAGCAACGAGTCATAACAATTGAAGATACTCTTGAGTTGAACTTTCATCTACCAAACCTTGTCCGACTAGAGGCCTTTTCCTCTGGAGGTTCAGGTATCGGTCTTAGAGAGTTAGTGATCAATACCCTTAGGATGAGACCCGATCGAATCATCATCGGGGAATCTAGAGGCGAGGAATTTTTCGATCTTCTAATGGCCATGAACACAGGCCATGATGGCTCGATGTCTACGATCCACTCAAACTCTGGTTCGGAATGTCTTCAACGAATGGAGTCATTATTTTTAATGAGTGGCTTTGATATTCCTCCACGAGCAATAAAGAAACAAATTAGTTCAGGCGTGGATTTTATTTTTCAAATAAAAAGAGACAAAGAGGGTAAAAGATATATCTCTGAAATTGTCGAACTAACAGGAATGGAAGCTGACAACATACTTGTTTCAAGTATTGCTAAATTTGATGAAGAGGAACAAAGCCTAAAGCAAACGGCCGTCACACCTACAATTATCGAACGTCTAGTTAAAGATGGTGGCCTAGATGAAGGATTTTTTGCCTAGAACAACTGAGTTGGTTTATGATGGGGTCTAAAATAATATAAGGATTATTTATGTCTTCAACAATTTATGACTTCTCGGTTAAAGCTGCAAATGGGGAAACTATCTCTTTAGATCAATATAAAGGTAAAAATATAATAATTGTTAACGTTGCGAGTAAATGTGGCTTTACACCTCAGTATGAGGGATTAGAGAAAGTTTATCAAGATGGAAAGGACAGTGACTTAATAATTCTTGGCTTCCCATGCAATCAATTTGGAAAACAGGAACCAGGCAATGATGAGGAGATCCAAAGTTTTTGCCAACTAAACTATGGAGTTTCATTTCCGGTATTTTCAAAGATTGATGTAAATGGGGAGAATACTCACCCACTCTATGCATTTTTAAAATCAGAACAAAAGGGACTACTTGGATCTGAGGCTATTAAGTGGAACTTCACAAAGTTCTGGGTTGGAAAAGATGGCATACCTGTAAAAAGATATGCTCCTCAAGATAAGCCTGAAGCGATTTGGAAGGAAATACAGAACTCTTAATGTTTTGTTGAATAATAATTATTTAGTGTAAGAAAAAACATGAAAAATGACGATAAATTGTACATGGACAAACGTGTACCCAATGATCACGCTAAACTCTCTAAAGAGAATGATCAAAGCGAAAGCAATCATCTTAATAGTAATGAAGGACTTAATAACGATTCAGCAATAATCGTTGAAGAAAAAGCACCACCAAAAGAAGCCATTATAGGATCAGAATCTCAAACAAGTATAAAAGCTGAATCAAGAATTAATAAAGAAAAAGTTAAAGCTCCAAGTAAGACCAGAAAAGACCTCCAACTCCCAAGAAGAGCGTTTCACTTTTCATGTGGTGTAGGATCTGGATTGATCTATATGCTTTTTTTATCTCACCAACAGGCTGTTTATATTCTTGGAATCGCCACAACAGTATTTTATGTACTGGAGCAGCTTAGAATTAACTACCCTAACGCTATTTACTTAAAGCAGTTAAATCAATATTTCTTAAGAGCTGAAGAGCAATTAAAAGAATCTGCTGCCATCCCCTACTTAATGGCACTACTTCTAACAATAATTAGCTTTCCAAAAAGTATTGCCCTTGTTGCCATCTTCACCTTGGCCACAGCGGATCCATTATCTGCAATTATTGGGATACGCTTTGGAAAAAGACGTCTCGTAAAAGAAAAATCAATAGAAGGATCACTTGCTTTTTTCGTGGCCTCATTTGTTGTGACATTTTCTATTTTGTTTGCCATCCCAGGAAACCAATTATGGTCTGTTTTGGCCGTAACTTTTCTATCAAGTACATTTATAACTGCTTTTGAAATGATTCCTATCAAGCTTGATGATAATTTAACAATCCCTTTGATGAAGGCAATCATATTGTGGATTATCACAAGTTATGTGGGCTTAAATGTCGGTGGTTGATTACGGCCAAAGAACCTACGTCGATGGCAAATTTCCTATTGATTATGAACTCTCTGGAAACCCTAATTCAAAAAACCTAGTTGTTTTTTTTCATGGGTACGGACAACACTTTGGGTTTATGAAAAAGAAGTTCTCCTCCCTTTTTGGAGACGCCCAATTTTTATTTATCAATGGGCCATACCCACTTGCACCAGAAATAACAGATGAAATTCCAAAAATTAAACTTCGCTACGCCTGGTATTTTTTTAACCCACTAACAAAAAAATACTTTATCTCACCTGATACTCCGGCACTCATTATAAAAAACTTAATCTCCTCTCTGAACCTTGAATCTAAGAACATTCTTTTTTTTGGCTTTTCTCAAGGGGGCTATCTCGCACCTTTTGTGGCCAAATTTTTTAAAAAATCTACTGTTATCGCGGTGAACTCAAATATTCGGTATGACCTTCTCCCGAAGAAAATTCCGATGACGCTTTTTTCAATCAATGGTGAAAATGACAAAATCGTCGACCCGCAAAACGCCAGGAATTCAACGGAGGCTTTTTGCCAGCAAGGAAATGTGGCAACCCATATAATGGTAAAAGAATCTGGCCATTACGTTGACGAAAATATTCTGATTGCTTGTAGACAAGTTATTGAAAAATCATTTATTTAGCTTATTTGATTGAAATTATCCTTCACAAAAAATCAGTTCTTCTTCAAGTGAGGTAAACTTGTGAATATGTTAAGAGCCTTTTCCCACCACTTATTACCTTATGCATTTTCCTTATTAGGATTAATGGGAATTTACTTAGGTGGCCCTTGGATGGGTTTAGGGGTACTCGTTCTTTTTGTTATCCATCCAGTTCTTGACCATCTACTTACAAAACTTCTTGGAGAAATTGAAAAGCTTGAGCACACTCCGAGTGATTTATCCGTTTATGTATATCCAATTTATCAAACCATCTTTCTTATTTGGGGGATTGGAAAAATCTCCATGGAGCCCTCGATTACTAACCAAGTTTTAGGTGCTATTTCTCTGGGCATGATTACAGGCGGATTTGGCATCACTTTAAGTCACGAGCTTATCCATCGTCCAAAAAAGTGGGAGATTGGATTAGGAGTACTTTTACTGTCACAAGTTTCCTACAGTATTTTTAGGATAGAACATGTTTTTGGCCATCACAGAAATGTAGGCACACCTAAAGATTGTGTTAGTGCGAGACTTGGGGAAAATATTTATACATTTATCCCGAAGGCAATCATTAAAAGCTTTGTTAGTGCTTTCGAAATTGAGCAAGCTCGAGTAAATCGAAAAAATCTATCACTCACCAATCACCGTTTTTTTCATTATTTGATTTTTCAATTGATGTGGATGGGACTTTTTTACTTTTTATTTGGAATGACTGGACTATTTTTATTTCTTGGACAGTCCCTCATGGCCATTATTTTACTGGAGTGCGTTGATTATATAGAGCATTACGGACTCAGAAGAAAGGAGGTCTCTCCAGGGACTTACGAGCCTGTTACAGAGAAGCATTCTTGGGACACTAACTTTTTTGTCACCAACACAAGCCTTTTTAATCTAGGAAAACATGCACACCATCACCGCCAGGCAGGGGTCCCCTACCAAAAACTACGCTCCAGCAATGAGGCAAACCAATACCAGTTTGGTTATAGCACTGCCATATTGATCACTCTTGTGCCCCCTTTGTGGTTTAAGCTCATTCATCCAAGAATTAAGGTCTAAGCAGGATCACCTTCCAGGCCAATAAAAAAATTTCTCCCCAGACACATATTCATATCCAAACCATTAGAATTTCTGCTAATTTCCCTAAAAATTTTGAGGATGATTAATGGAAAACTTACCAATTAAAAATATGGCCATTGTGGCCCACGTTGACCACGGAAAAAC
>DCQT01000119.1:16120-21054 GCA_002323535.1 Bacteriovoracaceae bacterium UBA1511 | reverse complement strand
ATTAATCATAGGCTCAATTGTAAAAGTCATCCCTTTTTTCATTACAGCACCGGTGCCAGCCTCGGCAGAGTGAACAACCTGTGGTTCCTCATGAAACTCTCTCCCTATTCCATGTCCACAATATTCCTCAACTACACCATAGCTATGACTTGCGGCAAGTTTGCTTATAGCGCCTCCGATGTCACCTATTCGATTTCCTGGCTTAACTTGTTTTATACCTTCCCACATACACTCATAAGTTACATTCACAAGCTTTTGTATCTCAGGTTTTACCTCTCCAACAAAAAACGTTTTGTTGGTATCACCATGAAAACCATTTAGCTTCGTTGTCACATCAATATTTAAAATATCTCCATCTTTGATAATATCTTTTTTTGACGGAATGCCATGACAAATCACCTCATTTTTTGACGTGCAAATTGACTTTGGAAAACCATGATAATTTAGTGGTGCAGGATAGGCTCCATGATCCATTATGTAGTCATGACAAAGCTTATCTAGCTTTTCAGTAGAGACGCCTGGCACAACATACTCCCCAATAAACTCAAGGGTTTGAGAGGCTAATTTAGACGTTGCTCTCATTAATTCAATCTCACGACGACTTTTAATACTGATCATTTGACCTCATAAGTGATAGGATATAAGGAGTTTTAATCATTTTAGGTCCACCAGTCAAACCAGAGGTAGTTAGTAGGAATTATGTATAAATATTTTCGAATGAATTATTCCAGCTATTTTTCAAAAAACTTCGATAAACTTGAGCAAAAAGAACTTTCACTGGTCAAGGGTCTTCAAAGATCTAGCACCGCAAATGATGTAGACATAATCATCACCAGTTCAGACACAATGCCAGCAACAATCCCCAGGTCCGCAAAGTTAATCATTCACCCAAATAGTGGTTATGATAAATTTGACCTGAATTGGTTAAAAGACAGAGATATACCCGTTATTGTCGGCTCTCCAATCAGGCAAGTAGCTGTTTCAGAGTATTATTTATCCTGCATTTTTCATCATTTTTCTCCCTTACCTGTAAAAAAGGAATGGGATGAACGAAGAGAATGGAAAAGAAAACTCTTAAAGGACCAAAAAGTATTAATTTACGGGTATGGGCATATTGGGCAATACCTTGAAAAGGCACTAATCAACTTAACAAAAGAAATCACAATATCCGACCCCTTTAAAAAGCCAAAAAATGAAATACAAGACCTCGAAAATTTCGATATAATTATATCTGCATTTGGCTTGAATGAATCTACTAGAGACTTTTTCTCCTCTGATTTTTTTTCTAATTGCAAAAGTGATGTTTTATTTCTTCACGCCTCAAGAGGCTGCCAGATAAATATCGATAGCCTAAAATCCTACTTGGCGAAAAATAATAATGCTACAGCATATGTAGATGTTTTTCCCGAGGAGCCATATGATCTAGCAAGTATAGATCTTCCCAATCTTCATTGTAGCTGCCACATTGCTGGGGTCTATGAGAAAATTGAAGAGAATCTCATTGAATTTGAAAAGGAAGTGCTAGTTGACTATATCTCAAAAACACTTGAAGACTTTAAACTAAAATACAAAGAACAAAACCTCAATGAAAGAAAAGATCATTCATTTTTGATCTAAGTATTTTATAAAGGAATTAAAAATGGATACTTTAAGAAAAATGCTTCGCCCTCCTGGAAATGGCGTTTTTACTGTTCACACAGCAGCTGACGTTATTGAGGAGGTTCAAAGGACTATTTACCCTTCAACTCCTATTCAAAAAATTCCTCAAAAGTGGGAAGCATCTATAAATAAACTTCAAAATCACACCGGCCCTATTTTACTTGGCGTGTGTAGTGACAGTGGTGGAGGTATTCATAGGGGCGCAAATTGGGGACCGCTATTTGTACGTCAATATCTATATAAACATGGAGAATTTGAGAATCTCCTCGATATCGGAGATATTAAAGTCATACCTCACCTCCTTCATGATAAATACCTGAATGATGAAACTATAAGTGAATGTAGGGACGCGCTATATAATAACAAGAATGAAAAGCTGCCCGTATCCCCTTTAAGTATTGCAGAGAAGGTTTGTGACTTAATTAATGAGCTGCCAAGCTCACCTCCTATTTTTTCGCTCGGAGGTGACCATTCAGTAAGCTACCCTCTGGTAAAAAGTTGGCTAAGAGCCAAAAAAAAGCAGGGTAAAAAAGTCGCCATACTTCATTTTGATGCGCATACAGATCTTATGGAAAAAAGACAAGGAATAGACCTGTGCTTTGCCACCTGGGCTTACCAAGTACTTGAGGATTTAGAAGATCCATCCTTGATGATTCAATTCGGTATACGCTCCAGCGGGCAACCAAAAAATCATTGGGAAAAAACACTTGGCATAAAACAATACTGGGCAAATGAGATTAGCTCTCAAACAATACCTCAAATTTCTGATGAAGTTATTGCACATCTAGAAAAATTTAATATTGATGAGGTTTATGTAAGTGTCGATATAGATGCAATGGACGAGGAATTTGCCTCCGCCACAGGTACTCCAGAAAAAGATGGACTTTCACCTGAGATGCCAGCAATGATTTTATCTCCAATTCTAAATCAGATTAAAGTTACTGGTGCTGATGTTGTAGAAGTAGCACCATGGATTCAAAGAATTGACGAAAATAAAATACAAGATACTGTTGGCGCCAAAAAAACATTGCTCACGGCTCAAGCCATATCTCAATTTTTACTAGATAGATTGGAATAAATTTATGGCAAGTATTTGCTTTCCATCTCCAAGCACTGCAAACGAAGACGGTTTAGTATTTGTAGGAGGAGATGTAACAAAAGATAATATTTTGGCCGCATATAGCTCCGGTATTTTCCCATGGCCAGTTTCCGTAAACCTTCCCATGACCTGGTTCTCCCCTGACCCTCGTGGTGTCATCTTTGTTGATGGTTTTAGAGTAAACAATTCTTTAAAAAAATTTCTTAAAAGGACAACATTTAGTTTTTCAATGAATAAAAACTTTAAGGAAGTCATGAAAGGATGTGCAGAACATCATGAATTCTATAAAAGTAACCCATATGGTACTTGGATAACTCCCGAAATGATCGAAGGATACAATTCTTTATTTAATGCAGGTAATGCTTACAGTATCGAAGTTTGGGATGGAGGCGACTTAGTGGGTGGTGTTTACGGGGTATGTATAAAAAAGTTTTTCTCAGCAGAATCTATGTTTTTCAAAAAACCAAATGCATCTAAGTTTGCGCTTGTTGAATTAATGAAATTTTTGGACAAAAAAAGTATCGAAATGCTTGATATTCAAATGTTAACACCTACAACAGAGAGTCTTGGTGCAGTTGAAATGCCAAGGGTAAAATTTTTATCCAAATTAAAAACTCTAATTATCTGAAAAACGAGTCCACTCACCGCCAGCCTTAAGAATTTTCTTATTGCTCATTTCCTCGAAGATATTATTTCCTTTTTCGTCTTCACAGCGAAGCTTCTTACCATTTCTCAAAACCCATCCGTATATTTTTTCATGTGGACTTCCAAAAGTTGGGTCCTTTTTTATGTACTCATAATAGGGGTAGCTTTTATTTCTCTCATATCCCATGTAATTAGCCGCTATCTCAAAGCCACGATCTAAATCGATATCTGAACAGTTTCGCAAATAGTTTTTTTGAGAGTAAACCCACTCACCGTCATTATTCCTATAATTTTTATTCCAACTCCTCGAGGAGCAAGAAAAAACAAAACCCATTTTGTTCAATTTAGAAAATAAATCTAAATTCAGAAAAAACTTCCAACGCTCCCCTTTATCATCTGAATACTTAACAAACCTTGAGCATAGCTCAAAATTCTCCTGATCATTTTCAATAAATTTCTTTAACCAAGTTGAAAACATGAAGTCAGTATTGTCTTCAGATTTTTTATTGATTGAAATTTTAGAAAAGTTCTCAGATATGACCGTGTTACCTAATATTTTTTTTTGATAATCTTTAATGACCTGACTTTCAGTTAATCTCTTCGTTGATTTAGATTTTTTTACTGCGATTATTTCGTTCCAGACTTTCTCATACAATTTTCCGCAGTTTCGTTTTAAGTAAAATACTTTTTCTGGTGAAAAAATATGGGAACCTGATTTTAAGAAACGAGTTGTATCCGCTAAACTTAAGGTACTTAGCAACCTAAATGAGGGAAAATCTTTTCGGTCGCCTTTTACTCTACCTTTGTAATTTTGGATAAATGAATAAAAATAATCCATATCATAATGAAAGGTAAGATCATCCAAATTCTCTACATCTTTTAATTTTTCATCATATTTAAAAACCGCAACAGGAACGATGTTATTCCTCCATTGGCCTCCACGGCAATTAACCTTTGGACAATCTTGAAGATTAACTCCTCCAACAATTCTTACTTCATGAGTGTGATACTTAAAAGAGGAGTTCTCAATGCCTTCACTTTTCCCAAAAATAAAAATTGGATAAGGCTCGCCAGAACCAAGCAATGCCCGGGGCAAAATCCCCACACTAAAGGACAGTTTTTCAAGAGAATTTTCGTACTTCCCCCAGACATCATTTTGCTCACATAAAGGAGCATTACTATATTTTTTACCTGAAACTAAGTCGAGATTATAATTTAATGAGTCACCCGGCTTATTGATGATGAAAGCTTGAGCATTCCCTGTCTCAGATAAATTACCAGGCAGCGGTTTTCCGTCAAAAAATGGATGCACTAAAACATCTCCCTCATTATTTAGATATCTTTTTCCCCCCAAATCTTGGAACCAGGTTGGTTTTATTGGGCGATATGTAGGAAGCCGCTCCAAATTACGACTTGTAGAACAAGCACTTAACAGAAAAAACATTGAAAATAACAACTTCAGCAATTGACAAAAACCCCTGAAAAAAGCATCATGCTCCTCACGTGCCTGGGTGGTGGAATTGGTAGACAC
>DCQT01000119.1:0-15818 GCA_002323535.1 Bacteriovoracaceae bacterium UBA1511 | reverse complement strand
TGGTGGAATTGGTAGACACAAGGGATTTAAAATCCCTCGGAATTTTTTTTCCGTGCGAGTTCAAGTCTCGCCCTAGGCACCATCTCTATTTTAAACTCTCTTGAAAAATTCACAAGCTCAAACAGATTGACTATCAAAATCATCATACAGATACTTTTTTAAGTAAAACCATCTAAAAATGGATGTAAACAATAAAGCAAGCAATAAAATCTGAAGAGAACCTTGGTGTAAGCCGTAAATCGCCATGGGCAAAAAAATGAACATAAGATTGAGGATCATCATCACTGCAAGCCTCGAGTGCCTTCCTAGTCCAAAATATACTCCATCTATTGAAAAAGCTAACGCATTTACGACCTGTCCTCCAAGAACGATAGGCCAAATTAACCTAAGGTTCTCTAGGACCAATTCATCACTGGTAAAAAGAGAGAATAATTGGTTCTCAAATAAGAAGTAGACGGACATAAATATAAAGCCAATTCCAAAGCTTAAGCTAAATAATTGACGAGAAAAATCAAGGAACTGACTTGAATTTTTGGCCGCACTTAACTTTGCCGTTTCTATATTACCTGTCATCGCCAACCCATCTAGGAAAAAGGAAGAAAATAACCAAAATTGTAATGCGATTTGATAAGCAGATATAGAATAGACCCCAATTTCTGCGGCTATCTTAGTACTTAAAAAAAATATACCAGTTAAACAAAAACTACGAACAAAAAGAAAAAGCGATTTTTCAGAAAAACTAAAAAAGCTATCCTTCGCGGGTAATTTCCTAAAAATGAAAAGCTCTTTTCCGACCTCTTTAAAAAGTAAAAATACCGTAACCAACAAACCCACAAGATAAGAAGTCACGGTCCCTATTGCAGCCCCTTTGACTCCTAGATCAAAATGAAAAATTAGAATAAAGGTCAAGAAAATATTGATACCCACAGATAAAAAAACTGGAATTAAACTCTGTTTTGATAGACCTATGCCTCTTAGAATTGAGAGCAAGCAAAAATATACAAGAACTATTGGCTGACCGAAGACTCTGTAAAAATAATATTCTCTTGATAAATTAAAAGTTTCAGGTTGGGCACCAGCAAAACGAAGAAGAGACTCTGAGAAAGAAAACAGAAAAAGAAAGCTTAAAAGCCCCACCAATATAGAACTTAGTAATCCGACCCTCGCTTGTGTAATTGAAGATTCCTTGCCCTTCACCGCTCCTCTTGCAACTGACTCCATAGGAATGTGGACTAAAAAATTAAATACCCAAAAAAAAGAATTAAATACAGAAACGCCTACACCTAAAGCAGCGAGGCTTTTTGGGCCTAAGTGCCCAATAAAAGCAGTATCAACTATCCCGGCAAGAGGTTCTAACATAGAGCTTATTACCAAAGGGATTGAGGAAATAAGGATATTTTTTTTACTATAGTTCAATTAAAAAGGTTTGTTTATAGCTATATAGGCAGCTAAAACACCTAGCCCCACAAGTCCGTAAAAAATAGGGTTTGACTTTTTCACACGCTTCGAAAGAATCGGTGCTGCTGCAGATACAAAGACCCAAATTCCAAGTTTTGCATAAGCCCATACAGGCCACCCCTCATTATGCTTCACCCCAAGCCTGGCCATCAATCCCATGCCCGCAACAAAGATAAAGAAACTAGAGACACCTGTTAAAATCTTAATGTGTTTAGACTTCTCTTCCCCTAGGAGTGCAGCACCAACGCTAGAGAAAAACAAAATGATCATCGTAATATGAAGTAGCTTATAAATATCATAACTTATCACAAGTACACTCCTAATTGGTTAATTCTAGGGTATACTACTTAGGTGAACATATCATCAACTATTCCAAAACAAGACATGAGAAACTTTCGTAAAATTTACGAGGGAGAATTTACATACAGAAAGGATAAAACAATATTCTCAGGTGAAAACTTCCAGGTTTTTAGAAATAAAGAAAAAATGTCAATAATGTATTGCTCAGAGGTTTATTCGAGAACACTAGAAGGGATAGTTTTTGATGCACGAGTTAATTACCTAATAAGTAAAGAGTTTATTCCAATGTTTGTATCCATAGAAAAAAAACTTGGAAAAGACTACTCTGGAGAAATTTTCGATTTTATTGAAAAGGACTCCATGATTGAGTACCAATTCATCAACTCCTCAAGTAAAGAAAGAAAGGAGATAAAGTCTCCGACAAAATTTCATATAGCTACACCAGCTGCCGTTTGCTCTCATTGCTTTCTACTTTCGAAGAAGTTTGACACCACGCACCTGAACTACTATCAAGTTCTTAAGTCTAATAATCGTTGGAATTTTGAAGAGACGCCTGAGTTTATTGAAATAGGTAGCAGAAAAGAGTCTGAGGGAGTCAGAAACTTAAAAATTGGAAAACATAAACTAAAATCAGCCAACTTCACTACCTTTGAAGTAGAAAATGGAGAAAGTGAAAAAATCCACTCAGAAAAGAAGGGTATTCAGGTAAAAGTAAGTCCTTATCATGGTATCCCCTACCTAATAGAAGACTTAGACAAATCAACGATCGAAATAAAAACTCTTAAAAACTTGTTATCAGAAGAGACGTAAAATTAGTCTAAAAGCTTTTCTAACTCGCCCGAGTGAAACATTTCAGCAATAATGTCATTTCCCCCAACAAGAGTGCCTTTCATCCAGAGTTGTGGATATGTAGGCCAATTAGCGTAATCTTTGACCCCTTGCCGAATATCCATGTCTGACAGGATATCAAAAGTTTTATACTCAGCACCTAAGTTATCAAGAATACCAATAACGTTCGCAGAAAAACCACATTGAGGAAAATCAGGAGTTCCTTTCATAAATAGAAACAAGTCAGAAGAGGAGATGAGTCGCTCAATTCTTTCTTTTAGCTCTCCAGACTTATCAGCTTCTTGAACAGCTTCTCTCGTTTTCGCTTGAGGCATATCAGACTTTAAAATATTAAATGGATTATCATTACTCATCGTTTAGGCTCCCGATTTTATTATTTTGATATTGTTTTTAGTTTCACCGCATGGATCTCGCCTGAATCAAGCTTTGGCTTCAAGATATCCATTAGAATTTGGTGTTGTTGGATCAACATTTTCCCCGAAAATGCGCTACTTTTAACCTCTATTTCTAGGTGGTCTCTAGTTCCTGTAAGGTCTCTAACCTCTACCTCTGCATCTGTAAGCTCACTTTGAATAAGACCAACAACAACATTAAAGTCCACAATAACTCCCTTATTTTACAATGAAGAAACTAGTAATATACGTACTTAGCCGGCATGCTATTGTTAAATAACCAGCGAAACGATGTATCTTTTTAGGCTCTATTTTATTTTTTTTCAACAGATAACCTGTTCTCCCCATAAAAAAGTATAAAAATACGGTAAGAACTGCGACGCTCACATGGAAATTCATTAATGATGAGTTCACTTGCACTTTCATCGCCTTATCAATTGCGCCTCGCATAAGCTCAATTTGTAATACAAGGAGAATATCCCAGACAATAGCTGTCACCATACTTGGAATATGAAGCTTACGATTTTTACGGTGGTAAAAACCAAAAAGAAAAATCCCCACAATTAGACTGGATTGGATTTGAAAAATAGCTCCTGAACTCATAATATGCCCTGTTTTAATAACTTTCACACCCTACTAGGACTTGAATTTCATGGCAATAAATTTAGGAAAATGGGCCTTAATCGACATTGAGACAAGTGGAGTAAATCCGGATGATGACTCTATTATTGATGTCGGATATCTAATTTTTGATGGCCTAACACTAGAAAAAAAGTTCTCCTCACTAGTCAAATTTCCAATGACAAGCCTTCATCATAGCAATTACTCGAAGTTTATCGAGAAACTTACTGGTATAACGCCCAATATGTTGAAAAAGGCTCCGATATGGGAAGAGGTTCTCCCTGAAGTACGAGAACTTCAAGGAATGCACCTCATTGCTCACAATGCAAACTTTGAGAATTCCTTTTTATCCCCATGGTTAAATTTTTCAGCTGAAATAACCGAGGATGATAGAGAGACAACCTATGAAGATAGCCTCCATTATCTAAGTCTACTTCACCCCAATAGAAGTGGACTAAAGCTCGATGACTTTATTCAAGACTACGGCATAAGAGACGCTGAGGTGCACCGAGGGTTTGAAGACTCTATCGACTTACTAAAAGTTCTACTCGCGGCGACCTATAGAGTAAAAAGAGATAAGCGCTTTTCAAAAAAAATTGGTGAAATCATTTTTAAATATCATCTTGAAGATTGGTGGTATGCCTCTTTTTTTCAACTTGATTTTTCAGAACTTCAAGAACTTTGTGATCAAATAGACTTTGACCTTGACGAGGCAATTGATCACTTTAAGAAAGTCAATGCTATTGAGAATTATGAAACAGTGGACTATTCGGAAGAATCAGGTGTTGAGTCCACAGATTTTTCAAAAGAAAACATCACAAACATTTTTCAAGACGAAGAAAAAATTCAACGAGAAATTCCTACTTACCAGTTCAGACAAAGCCAGCTGGATTTGGCGATAAGAACTGGACAGTCCTTAAAAAGTAATACTCATGCTTTAGTTCAAGCACCAACCGGAACAGGTAAAACTCTAGGATACCTCATCCCATCTGCTCTTTACGCTATAAACGAAAAGTCTCCAGTTCTAATTGCGACAGGAACAAAAGCACTCCAAGAACAGGCCATGTCAAAAGATATTCCTCTTCTAAAAAAAGTCCTTGGAAAAAAAGGAGATGGGCTCAGAGTAAAAAGGCTAATCGGATCGTCTAATCACCTCTGCGAGAGCTTATTTCAACAAGAAGCAGAAGAAGAGTCACTATTTCTCCAAAGCGCAGATTTTGAGCAAAAATTTACCTTTGCGTTCTATGAGATGGTTTTCTGGCACAACCAAGAATCAAATCACCCCCCTATTTTAAGAAATGATGTGCCTTTTGTTTTCAAAAGAAAAATTCAAAGTTTTGATGAAAAAGATCGAGAGTGGGCCGTAGATTTTCGCTCATGCTCAGGTAAGAATTGTCCCTATAAAAATTCATGTAGTTATGTCCAAGGCTTAAAGGACGCAAAAGAGGCAGATATTATTATTGGTAATCACGCTTTGATGTACTCTTGGCCAAAATCAATTCCAAGACCCGCTCATATCATTATTGATGAAGCTCACAAAATTGAACAAGAAACCACAAGTGCCTGCACACTAGAAGTCTCTAAAAAAGAACTCGATAAAATTCACCAGTCATTAAAAAATATGCAAGGTGTAGGGAGTTTGTTTTACCTTCTTGCTCAAACGGAGAGAAACTCAGGGGAAAGCACACCCGTAATAAATGAGCTACGGAACACTATGATGGGCTATAGTAGCATGCTTGATGATCAGCTTCCGCCAATAAGTGATAATGCTGAAAAGTATTTTAAAAAAATGCCACGCTACACTTCAATTTACTGGAATGAACTTCCTCTCGATAAAAAACTATTAGATCGCGATTTTTCCGGAAAAAAAATCATTCAACATCTTGAAAGCACCTTTAACATTTTGAATCTCACCGTTAATCTTCTCCTTCCTCATGCCAGTAGGTTTGAAGCACAGTCTTTTAATGAAGACTCCATGACAAAGGCTTGGACTAGATTTGAAACATTTTTTCAACACCTTAGTGAAATTACCGCAACTCTTGATGATATTTTTAATTTTAGTAATCAAGAAAAAGCTTCAACGGATAGAACAAACTCTTTTAAATTTCACGAAGAGTATGGATTTAGTTTTAATAGTGCTCCCATTAATGTCGGAAAAGTTATTCATGACTACCTGTTAGAGAACTCTCAAAGTGTAGTCTTCACTAGTGCGACACTTGGTAATGCTCATGGAAATATTGGCTCAAAAGGAGTTGAGTGGGCAACAGGATATTTATACTTGCCAAAAGAAAGACGTTTTAAAACGGGACTCTATTTACCGAGCGTTTTTGATTATAAAAACAAAACGAAAGTCTACCTTTGTGATGATACTCCCGTATTATGGTCAGATGAATTTGTTGAGAAAACTTTAAAAGAAGTCTGTCAGGTAACAGAAGAAATTGGCGGTCGAAGCTTATTTTTATTTTCAGCAAAAACTAGATTTGAAAAGGCACGTGAATATTTACTTCAAAAATTTGAGGGTGCCATCCCAACATTCATTCAAGGGATGGGAAATAATATTGTTGAGGAGTTCAAAAAGTCTGAGCAGGGAATTCTTATCGGAATGGAAAGTTTAGGTGAAGGAATAGACATTCCAGGAGAGAGTCTTCAATTTGTTTTCATAGATAAAATACCTGACTTAAGAATGGATTTAGTTATTAATGATCGAAGAGATTTTTTTGAAAAAACAATTGGAAATGAATTTAGTGATTACTATTTATCTAACAGAACTAGAGCACTTCACCAGAAGCTAGGTCGACTAATTCGAACAAATAAAGACTTTGGTGGTGTTATCATCGCAGACTCAAGAGTCAAAAAATGGAAAGGTAGAACCATTGATACACTTTATAAGTTGATGGAACCTTATGTGATTCAAAGAGCGCCCCTAAGTGAAGCGTGTAAAGACGTAACTAACTTCTTGAAAAGGAACTAACTAATGTCGAAGACAAAAATTTATGGCTTTGGTCTGATTAAGAATGGAGTAAAATTTGATTACCCTTTCATGGAATCTCTTCGCTCAATGGCGCCCCTTGTTGAAAAAATTTTTTTCAATGTTGGAGACTGTGAGGATGAAACTTTACTAAAAATAGAAGAACTAAATAAAGAGCTTGATAATAAAATCACCATACTTGAAAAGCCTTGGCCCAAACGAGAGTTTGGACATGTATTAAGTGAAATGACAAATTATTCGCTAAATGAACTTCGAAAAAAACACTCTGAAGATAATGTTTGGGGAATTTACCTTCAATCGGATGAGGTTCTATCTGAACGTGATTATGGGCAAATAAAAAGTGATATCGATCATGCCCAAGGTAATGGCTTTGATGCAGTACGCTTTAGGTACTTGCACTTTTGGCAGAGCCATTTTGAAATCGCGATAATGAAGAGGTGGTACCCACATGAGGTAAGGGCCGTAAAAATTAATTCAAAAATAGAGTCTTGGGGTGATGCCCAGGGCTTTAGAAATTATAAAAAAGTTTTTGAAAGTGATTGCCACATTTATCACTATGGACACATCAGAAACGAAAATGCTTATGTTGATAAAATGACCGAATTTTTTAAGCTCTATTACACCGGCATGAGACTTAAAAGAAAAACCTGGCAGTACTTTGTTAGAAGCTTTGATAGAGAAAAAACCCTCAAATACTTTGGCCATCATCCCGAGGTTATGAAAAACCGTATTCAGAGAATTGAGGTGAAATATAGAGATACCTACTCAAGAGTAAAAGGTGTTAATATTGTTGGCGAGTTGTCAAAAGAGTTTACCCCAAAAATTCTGGCGGATGAAATTTTTCAGGTAGAAAATTTTAGAGACAGAAATAAAGATTACCCGACTGTAATATTTAATCCGAATAATATGCAAAAACTATTTCGTCCATCTAAAGTGAAAGATAGATCTGAGTCTCCCCTCTGTAGGCCATGGCCCAAAGATTTTGTCAGCTTGTTAAAGCTTTCTGAAAAGAATATTTGGAGTAATTAAGAAAGAAAAGCCTCATTGAATTCGAGATTATGATAAACCTTTTGTACATCATCATCTTCTTCAAGAGCATCAATTAACTTCATAAAAGTATCGAAGTTAGATTTATTTGTTTCTTTCATATTATTGGGAATTCTTTGAAGTCCTGCTTCTTTTGGTTCAATATCAAGCTCATGTAATTTTTTTTGAATCGCTCCAAAATCTTCCATGACAGATGAGACTGTAATTAGCTCTTCATTAAATTCAACATCCTCTGCACCCGCATCAATCATATCCATTGTAAAATCATCTTCATCCATGCCATTGTTTTCAATCAAAAATATTCCTTTTCGATCAAATACAAACTGCAAGCAACCATCCTTTCCAAGGCTACCATTAAACTTTCGAAAGTAGCTTCTTACATTTGAGACAGTCCTAGTATTATTATCTGTAGCGCACTCAACAAAAACAGCGATACCGTCAGGTCCGTAACCTTCAAATGTTACCTCATCATAGTTCTCCGCTCCCGCTCCTGAAGCCTTTTTAATTGCCCTTTCTACAGTATCTTTGGGCATATTTTGACCTCGAGCATTTTGAAGAGCAAGACGAAGTCTCGGGTTGGATTCAGCGTCGGGGCCACCAGTCTTTACAGCAACAGTTATTTCTTTAATTAGCTTTGTAAATATCTTTCCACGTTTTGCGTCTTGAGCGCCTTTTCGATGTTTAATATTTGCCCATTTACTATGACCTGCCATAGTTTCTCCTCGCTTTGTATAAATATAGACCTGAAAACAAGATAATAATTACCGCAAAATATTTAAAAACAAAATAGCCCGCGTGGGCGAGAGCCCTAATGACTAGCTGCAGCGGTCTAGATTTTAATATTACTCCCGTATACATAGGTGAAGTTCGATAATAAAACTCAACAAACTTTTTACCTATTATGCTACGAAGAAGCATTTCGTCCCTGAAACTCCTAAAGAACTCAACAATATAGTGATCTCGGCTAAAGCCAGCGGATAAAATATAACAGCTTGATTTTTTCAAAAATACTTCTACTTCTAATGGAGTCTCCACCTTTGAGTTCGAAAGATTACTGGAAAATAAATATTTGTTAATTTTGGAGATCGCCAAATTTACTGCAGTACCATTTTCTAAATTGTTTATGATGTACTCACCAGAATCCTTTAGTTCCGCTTGATCAAAACTAAAGAAGTATGAGGCATTTACAGGAGCAGATGTAACCCTCTCCACAGCATCACTATACTTAAAAACAGCTGTTTCAAAAAAATCATCGCCCATCTGAGTGACTTCGTCGCCATTAGAGACGGTTAAAAAAACTCGAGCATCACCAGAGTCAGCCCTATCAACAATAAAATTATTTTCAGGTAAGGTGTTAGAAAGTTTTAATTCTAAAAAAAGTCCGTCAGAGCTTGTCACGACTTCAGTACCTTCGTCATTATTATCACTAAGATAAAAGTAAACACTAAGGTCCTCTTTAATTGTTGTATCACCAATACAAATAGAATATTCTCCCGCTGATTCTGCACATAAGTCGTCTAACGAAAAGCCTAATTGAATATTAACCTCCGTAGATGCATCTACAGTGAGGCTAGCGGAAGTATTAATTAACTTGAAAGAAATATACTCATCATCTTTTTTCACGGCAACGTTGATAACTTTTTGCACTGTAGTAAAATTTTTTACTTCTAAATCAATAAAAAAATATGCCTGTGTTAAGTCTAACTTTGGTAATAAAGTTGAATTTTGATCATAATTCTTACCAATGAAAAAGTTGCTTTGAGAATCATTACCATCCATCGCCATGAAAGAAAGAATAGGATTGGCTTCCTCATTCCCTAATCCACTCGAGGATGGAGCAACAGAAATAATTTCCATATTTGTTGAAGAAATATTTGAGCTGTATGCTTTTATATTTTGAAGATCTTCAACACGAACAGAAAAGTCCTGAGCAAAAAGATTAAAAGAAAATAAATAAATAATTAATATGAGAATTCTCACTAATTATCTCCCCTGATTTGAGAGGATGATAAATGTTTATACTCATGATCTGATAACACTTTAATAATCAGTTCAGGGTTATACTTCA
The DNA here is from genome assembly GCA_002323535.1 of Bacteriovoracaceae bacterium UBA1511. Classification (GTDB taxonomy): domain Bacteria; phylum Bdellovibrionota; class Bacteriovoracia; order Bacteriovoracales; family Bacteriovoracaceae; genus UBA1511. The sequence continues at coordinate 6,094 of DCQT01000119.1, read as the reverse complement.
GTAGTTCATTCGATGTTTTCTCAATAGATTTTTCTTGATGCCCACTAAGTGTTCGCGGAGTAATATAAATGGTTTTAATTTTTTGAGTTAAAATTTTAACGTCTTTCCAACGAACAAGGTTTAAAAATGTGTCCTCTCCCACAAGTAGCTCTTTTTCCATACACTTCACTCTTGGTAGCCAACTAACTGTTGGGTTTCCTTCAATCATTCCATAAAATCCCGAAAAAAAGACATAAGGAGCTTTCGAGTACCTTAAAACAATCTCTCTAAACTCGCGCCAATAGCAACCATGAAGTTGATCGCTTTTCCATGGGTTTGAATCTGCAATAACTAAAATGTTTTTATTAGGACAAAGATCGAGACAAGCACCGTGGCCTTTGTGCCATGGGTTGAAACTGCCTCCAAAAAAAACAACTGGTTTATTTAAATCAAGCTGTTTAATTCCAAACGACTCCAGTGAAGATCCTTGAATTGTCATTAGTCGATCAACTTCATCTAGGGTTTTTTGTTCTCTACTAAAGGGCACTGGCATCCATGGATAAAAATATGACAATGCTTCACACAAAACGGCACCATGATCAAAAGCTAGTTCTTCAATTTCATCTAAATAATACCATTCATAATTCTCATTACCTTCACTAGAGTGATAATCCTCCGGATCATCACCTACAATGAAACTAACAAAGTTTTCACTAACGACCTCTTCCCGTGGGTCTCTTGAAAATTTATGCCGCCTCGAAAGAGGAGTAACTAAACTATCACTAAGATCTATCCCTGTTTCCTTTTGGACTTTGTCCAAAGCCCTTTTTTTTGGATCCTGACCCGTTTTTACAAATCCGCCGGGAAAAGCCAATTTCGAGTTGTAAGGAGGAAACTTTCGGCGAATTAACAATAACCGAACCCCCTCTTTCGATATAAAAAACACGACAAAGCGAACATGTGATGTTGGCAAATTTTCAAAGTCTTCTTGACTCATTTTTTTAATCTTTTTTGTATTAGAGGAATAATTTTGGGGTGTACATATTGTTCGATACTCTCCCCTAGAATCGCCAACTCCCTTACTAACGACGAACTGATTGTAGCAAAGTGGGGTTTCGTAAACATACATACAGTCTCAACAGATTTATCAATTCCTCTATTACCTGCGGCTAACTCCAGTTCCATTTGAAAGTCAGTGGTGTTTCGGAGTCCTCTTAATAGAAAACCTGCTTTAAGGTCGAGCGCATAACGAACAATCGCGCCTGAATGTCCGCCCACTGATACATTTTTTAACTTGTAATAATCCACATAAGTTTTCATCATCTCCACGCGCTCATCAACTGAAAAGATTTGCTTTTTTTCAGGGTTTATGGCCGCAACCCAATGAACTTGGTCAAACTTCGAGGAGGCTCTTTGCATTAGATCAGCATGGCCCCAGGTTGGGGGGTTTCCGCTTATTGGGTAGACGATAATACTTTTAGACATAGTTGTTCCCATAAAAAGGTAATGGTATAACTCCTCTATTCTACTCCAACAGGCGGATTATGGTCAAAACAAAGCGCATCGAATCTTTCAGTTTTAAGCCCGGTCATATCATTGAGAAAAAATTTAAGATTACAAAAAAGCTTGGAGGGGGATATGAATCTGAGGTTTACCAAGTCAAAGAGCTACTCACCGGTGTAAATCACGCGGCAAAGTTCTTTTTTCCCCACAGAAATATTGCCAATAAGGCGATTAAATTTCATGCAAAAAAGCTACACAAACTTAAAAGCTGCCCTGTCTTAATTAAATACCTCACTGCCGAAACGATGGAGTATGAGGGACGAGAGATTACTTACCTGGTTTCAGAATACGTTGAAGGAGAGGTTCTAGAGGATTTCATTAACCACCACCCAGGGAAAAGACTTTCTCCTTTTCAAGCGCTTCACCTATTATATGCTATTGTAAAAGGTGTTGAGGACATTCACCGAAATAAGGATTACCACGGAGACCTTCACACAGGTAACATAATCGTTCAACGACACGGCTTAAACTTTGATATCAAAATCATGGACATGTACCACTGGGGAACGGCCAGTAAAGAAAATTACCAACATGATCTCGTTAGCATGATTCATATTCTATATGACGCCATTGGTGGCCAAAAAAATTATCATAAAATGCCTCCTGCGATAAAAGAGATAGTCTGTGGGCTCAAAACGAGCCTAATCATCAAAAAATTTAAAAACGTGTTAAGATTAAAGTCTCATTTGGAAAATATGAGTTGGGAGTAAACTTCCATTGAAAAACTATAAACTTTTCTGCAACGAATCAATGAAAGAAGCTCAACCTTTCTCTTTTTTAGGGGGAACTCTTCTTTGCTTTAGCTCTGACTATGAAGAATTTGGAAAAAAAAACCAAGATTCGATAGGCTACTTTGAATTAACGGAAAAATCGGGCGTATTAGTCCTCGCTGATGGAATCGGAGGGACTAGAGGGGGAGATCAAGCCTCAAAAACGATTTTAGAAACATTTGAAGATTTGTTAAAAAAACATTCAAAATTAGATTTACTAGAATCTGCTCACTATATTTGCCTGGAAGCGAACAAAAGAATTAAAGCATTAAATCTTGGAGCAGGATCCACCTTGTCAGCGGTTTTTCTCAATGACTCAAGAGGGCTCATGTTAAATGTGGGAGACTCTCCAATCTTTCACTTTTCTGCAACCGGGCAATTAAAAAATCAGAGCATCAACTTTAGTGTGGGTGGCTTTATGGAGAAAATACAGCTTCGACCCACCGACTCCCCAAAAAGACTAATTGAGGAAAGTAATCACCTTATAACTTATCTGGGCGCTGAGGTTCCATCATTTTTTATCCAAGGTCCTTTTGATATAAACCCAAGAGATATATTTCTACTTTGTAGTGATGGCATAAGTGAAAACATATCCCACAATTTTTTATCAAAGACCATTTCTGAAAATGAAATTGAGGCAAAAGGAAAAAAGATTATCGAAGAAGCCAAGAAATATATGCGTACTGATCAAGGAAGCCCAGATGATCACTCACTACTTCTTCTAGATTTTTCAAAACTTGAATTAAAGTAGTCGCTGAAATAGTAACGACAATGGAGAAATTAAATAGTACCCCATCTTCTTCATCGTGCTAACGTTTTCAAACCTATATTTTTCAGCATCCTCTTTCGTCTCAATTTTTTTGCCGTTGGACATTCTTTTAATAATGTTTTTTCTTGTATCGTCCGCAAGCTCTTTTGAATTATCACAAAACAAACTTATTTCTGCGGAATAAAAAGCTGACCTGGGATCAAAATTAAAGGTACCAATCATTACAGAGTCTTCGTCAAAAACGATGGACTTTGAATGAGTGCCCCATCGTGTTGGCTTCACTCTATCCAAGATATAGGATACGTCCTCCTCTCTTTTCCCCCCGAAAACTGTTGGTTTAAGACCTGCATCAATCCACTCATCAAGGTAAAAATTAAAAACGGAGGCAACAGGAAGTGCGTCAGTTGAATAAATTCCATTTGTTAAAAGTTCAACATTCACGCCACGCTTTAATATGTCCTTCATCATATCATCCGAACCATGAGTTAATATGAAATAGGGAGAATCAATCAATATATTCTCTTTTGCCGATTTCAATCTTTCATAAACGGCACCACGCAACTTTCTTTTATTATCATTTGATGGGCCTATTAGAGGAGGATCACTAACGATCATTGGTTTATTACAAAATAGCTTATTTTTCTCTAAAAACTGTTCATATTTAGGCTGAATTTTATTTCGTAGTCCTTTCAAGGTTTTCCTTACTAGAGAATGAGGTTTTAAAAACTTTTTCGCTTTTTTTACTTTCATCTTCCAAGTGTGCAGCTCGCTACGATACTTTTTTAACAACCGAGATCTAGCTGAACCAGATGATGACATTAGGTGAAGCATTTCGAGAGTTGGCTTTGATGGACGAAGAACGTTTTGAGATGGCGCTGCTTCCCAAAAAAGGTTAAAAAGCTCTCTTGATTTCTGAGCAATGTCTCCCTTTACATAAATGTCTCTATCAAGAAAATTATATCTCTCATCGAGATCAAAGTACTCATTAGCAATGTTTCTTCCACCAATAATTAAATGCTCATTATCTACAATAAATAATTTTCTATGATCCCTGTATTGAGCATTTATCGCACGAATTAGTGCACCATCGTTATAGTAGCGTATTTGGATTTTATGTTTTTTAATTTGGTGAATATGAAATGGAGTAAGTTTACCTTTAACCATAAGTGCATCAAGAAGTAGTCGCACTCTTACACCTCTTTTAGCCGCTTTGATTAGTTCCTCAATAATAATTTTTCCCGACAGATCGTCATTAAAAATAAAATACTCTAATTCAATTGATTGCTTTGCATTTCTTATCAGGTCGATTCTTTTGATGAGTGCATAAGGCCCATCATGAAGCGGTAAAACTGACAATTTATTGGGAAAGTTGAGAATAAGCCCGCTTGAATTTGCAAACGAAGAGAAAGTACTTAATAGCAATAAAAAAAATAAAAATCGGCTCAACATTGCGGAAGCTTAGCATAATGGAGATTTTATATTATTTTATTGAAATATTTTCAGAAATACTTACCTCTAAGTAACTGTTTTTAGTTTCTTGATATTGCTTGAAAAAGCTAAGGTTCATCGCTTCAGAGGGATTTATTTTGTAAATATACTCCAAAACCAAAGATAGAGTTAATCCCCAAATTATATAACTATCTTTAAAAACAAAGCATATATTTTCTTTACCATTACTAAGGATATCTAAAAATTTATAATTTTTAATGTCATAAAAGTCACCTAGCCTGACACTAAAAATATCTGAAACCTCAGATACGTCAAAAAATCGGGGTGCATTTGAGGTTTCAAACTCAAAACAATGAAGGTTAAGCCTTTTTTTATTAAATTCTTTTTTAGGGTTTAAAGAACATATATAATTTTTAAAATCTGAGGGTCTTAATTTAATTCCAATTTCCTCATAGGTTTCCCGGATCGCAGTCTTGCTAAAATCTTTATCAAATTCTTCAAACCCACCTCCTGGCAAAGCACAATGTCCGCTCCAGGGATCACCCTCGCATATGGAACGCTTAATAAAGATTAACTTATGTTTCGATAATTCACCGCAATCACCTATTCGAATAAGTGCCACGCTTGCATGAAATATTTTACTCACTCCTAATCAAGCACTCTCTCTTAGATGCTCTCCACGAAATGGCTCTCCAGTTATATTTTGAATTTCCTCGGGAAAGTATTCTAAAATAAAGCTCATCACATCTTTGATGGATATCATCGCGAGTGGAATATTATGTTCATCAACTATTGGCACGTGTCGATAACCTCCCACATGCATGTTATTCATTACATATGCGATCATATCAGTTGACAAAAGACTCGTAGGATTTGGAGTCATTATAGACTTTACTGGTTCGCTTTGTAGATCTATAGGTAAACCTGCAACTTTCAGAAGAATATCTCTCTCAGTCACAATCCCACTTAACTTCCTATTACTTACAATAATAATTGATCCAATTCTTTTGGATTGCATTAGGTTCAAGGCTTCTGAAATACTTGAATTTTCCTCAAGACAAATTGCCTCTGGCAAATCAAGCTCGGATATTGGCAGCTCAAATATATCTCCACTAAGGATCTTCTTTTCTTTTTGATCCTGTTCCATCGCTATTTGCAGTTCTTCATCTATAATATCGTCAGTCATGTTTCCTCCGAAATTGTAACTAGATAATTTCGGAAGAATTCAGAAAAAAGTTAAATAACAAATACTAAACTTAACTAGATTTTATTTAACATTCGATCTCTTTGCTCTGTCCATATTTTATAGTACTTCCATGCAGGAGGATCCGATGGAGAGGTTTTGTGATCAGGTAATAATTTTAGTTTATTGGTCTGCTTTAAGATATTTTCCACTTCTTTGTTTTCTTGAAGTTTTCTAATCATCGCTCTCACAATCAATTTATAATGCTGACCTTTTACCGGGTCTCTATAAATCATTTTTTTGCCCTGATAACTTACCCAATCTACTTGGTGCTTTCTCATTAATTTACTTGCATGGGATCCCGCTGTCTTGGCCTCAAAC
>DCQT01000025.1 GCA_002323535.1 Bacteriovoracaceae bacterium UBA1511 | reverse complement strand
AGATATTGTTGTATTAGTTGTTGCAGCTGACGATGGAGTAATGCCTCAGACAAAAGAGTCTATCAAGTTTTGTCAAAATGCGGGCGTACCTATTATTGTTGCCGTCAATAAAATGGATAAAGAAGAGGCAAAGCCTGACAGAGTAAAACAAGAATTAACCGAATTCGAGCTCACACCAGAAGACTGGGGTGGGGATACCCAATTTTGTCCTATATCGGCTCTTAAAGGCGAAGGTGTGGATCAACTTCTCGAAGCCATTGCACTTCAATCCGAAATTATGGAACTTACGGCAAACCCTAAAGGCAAAGCAGAGGGAGTGGTTATAGAATCAAGAGTAGAGCAAGGTAGGGGTCCCGTTGCAACTATTCTTATTCAGTCTGGTACTCTTAAAAAAGGCGATAGTCTTGTTGTCGGTGAATCATATGGTCGAGCAAGGAGCCTAATGAGTTCATTAGGAAAAGACCTCAAGTCAGCCGGCCCATCTACACCTGTTCAAATCCTTGGCTTAGATACAGCACCCAATCCCGGTGATATTTTAAATGTTGCAAAAAATGAAAGAGAAGCGAAAAAAGTTGTAGCGAACAGGGTTAACGAGAGAAAACTTCTAGAGTCAGCTCCGGTAAAACAAACTGTGTCGCTTGAGGACTTTTTTGGTTCAGCTGCTCCAGAGAGTGGTGCAGAGATGAAAACCCTAAATCTAATCGTAAGGACAGACGTTCTTGGTTCTTATGAAGCGATCAAGCAATCACTCACAAGTCTTTCTAATCCAGAGGTAGAGATTAAAGTGATTGGAGGTGGCGTAGGTGCAATAAATGATAATGACGTCAGCCTTGCAGCAGAAGCATCGGCATACATTCTTGGCTTCAATATGCGACCAATGAACACTGCAAGAAGACTGGCAGAGGACAAAGGCGTTGATGTTAAGACATATAGTATTATTTATGAGTTGATTAACGATATCAAATTGGCAATGGAAGGACTTCTTGAGCCTGATACGTCTGAAGAGTTTACTGGCCGTGCGGAGGTTAGGGATACCTTCTCTGTTCCTAAAGTTGGAGTTATAGCTGGTTCGTATGTAATTGACGGACGAATTGAAGTTGGGTGCAGTATTAGACTTCTTCGCTCTGGAAAAATTGTTTTTGATGGTAAATTATCCTCCCTTAAGCGGTTTAAAGACGACGTTAAAGAAGTTAAATATGGACTTGAGTGTGGTATCGGGCTCGAAAACTTTAATGATGTAAAAGTGGGAGATGTCTTTGAAGCATACAAAATGGTCGAAACAAAAAGAACTCTTGATGATGTAAAAGCAGCTGAAGAGAAAAGCTCAGAGGCACTAAACGTTTAATCCTTTAACTTGGAAGATTATGAGTACATCTTATAAAAAAAGTAAGCTGGAAGAAAAGATTCAATTTTTTGCTCTTGAGTGTATTAGGAACTTGTCTGACGATAAGTTAATGCTCTTTTCCGTGACAAAAGTTGAACTAAGCAATGATTTCTCTTCGGCAAAAATTTTCTGGGATGCTTTTGACGTTAATAAAAGAGAGGACGTAAAGTCCTCTCTTCTTAGAAACAAAGGCAAAGTTAGAACTCATATAGGCAGAGGATTAAAAATTAAACACACCCCTCAAATTGAGTTTGTCTATGATTCTCAGTACGAGGAAGAGCAAAAAATTACAAATATACTAAAAGACGAAGGTCATATTAAATAATAGACAATGGGCAAAACTAAAGCGCCAATTTTTCCTCCACTTATATTGAATGTTTACAAGCCAAAAGGCATCGGCTCTAGTGATGTCGTGAGGCATTTTAAATATAATTTACCATTTGGCTTCGGTAAAATCGGGCACTTGGGGACCCTAGATCCTTTTGCAGAGGGGGTTCTTCTTATTGCTATTGCTGGAGCCTCGAGGTTGAGTGACTTAATTCATAACAGATTTACTAAAAATTATGAATCAGAGGGTGTTCTAGGTTTCTCTTACGACACTGGTGATATGACAGGGAAGATTCTCAATAATGACACTAAAATTGAAACAAAACTTGTAGATTATAGTATTGAGAGGTTGAACAAAGTAGCAAAAACATTTGTAGGTGAATATTTTCAAATACCACCATTTTTTTCAGCGACAAAACATAATGGTTTACCGCTTTACAAACTTGCCAGGCAGGGTAATTTTATTAAAAAGGAACCAGTCAGAAGAGTAGTAAGCCGATTTGAGATTCTGTCTATTGAGGGAAGAAATATTCATTTCAGATGTGAAGTAAGCTCAGGTACCTATATTCGGGTGTTATTTGAAGATTTCGCTAAAAAGCTAGATACATTTGGCGTCTTAAAGAGTTTGAAGCGAACTAAAATAGGTCCATTCTCAATAGCAAATTGCTTAGAAAAGGTGAATTGGCCTGTAAGAGGTGATGATTTCGGGAGTATTTTACTGAAGCCACAACTATCAGATATGTCCGGCGCATGTTTGTGTCCAGGTAGAGTGTTTGGAGGCAAAGTATTTAGGTTGTCAGAAATGCAATGGCTGGATTTTAAAAACGGTAAAGACTTAGCAAGTAGTTCAGTTTCAACCTGCAAGGGGGAACTCGTTGGGTTATATTCGCCCTCTGGCCGGGTATGTGCTCTTGCATATACTGAAGGTGCCCAATACAAACCAATTGTTCGTTTCAGTCCCTTTATAGATTAATAAAAAATGGATAAAATCTAGTTTAATTTCAACAATTTATTTGCTATGTTGGCTAAAAAAGTTAATATTTCCTTGGAGATTTTAGATGAATTTACAGTTCATTACCATGTCAATTGCAGTTGTTCTTGCAGCAGGGTTAGTAGTAACAGTTGTTGGGTTGAATTTTTTAACAGGAAGCGTTGAGTTCTTTTTTGGTCGCCCAAAACTTAGCTTTTTAAGATCCAGAAGAGGAAAGAATGGCTTTGGGTTTGGCTTGCGATGGAACACAACTAAAGAGCCGACAACATTTGATACAATAAAAGTCGCCCTATACAATCCTTTTGCAAAACCTTCCCAAATTGAAATTATTAGAAGCTTTTCTGGAAAGTCTTCAGCATTCGGTGAGGACCTCGATTTAGGTCCAAAGTTTTTAGAGCTTCTTGAGGCAATAAGCTTTCCTAAAAAAGTAAGTGCTAAGGTAATGGTTGAATTATCTTCTTCTAAGGAAGGTATCAATCATCAGTATGAAATGACATCTGAAAAGTTTTTACAACTTATGAGCGACTCTGAGCATACAGTAGAAAGCTATATGGAACAATATGGGCCCAAAACTGAAAAAGTTTACTACCCTACTGTAAAAAAGTCGTTCGTTGCAGACCCACTGCCGGTTACTGGCGGAAAAAAACTAAAAATAGCAGTTAACCCTGAATTTGCTGGAGCCTTTGCACCTGCAGGAGCTGCTGATGGTGGGGAGACAGTTGAAAATTTTAGTGTATCAAAGGTTTGGATTGAGCCGGGGTGTATCGTTTGTGATGCTTGTGAAACTATTATTCCAGAGGTTTTCGAAGTACAGGATGCTACATGCGTGATAAGACCTAACGCTCCATTGACTGATGGCCTAAGAATTGTAGAGGCTGCCGAAGCATGTCCTGTGGAAGTAATTAAGTTTGATAAGTAATTTTAACAAAAAATATTAATATAAAAAAAGCCCGCAATTTGCGGGCTTTTTTTATAATTTTGATCTTATTAAATTGTCTAAACTTAGTAACTTATTGCTCTTATGAAGTCCTTAGTCTTTCCTTGCTCAGGAAGCCACTCTAATTTTACCTTGTACTCCTCAACTTTTTGCTCCATGATTCCATACATATAAAGCTCTAGCGAGAACATATTAAGGGTGTATAATTTTTTAATCTTATCTGGTGCATCAGCTGGTGCTGAGACATCCCTTGGATTATTAATCCCATGGATAATTTGCTCAATTTGGTTAACGGATAAGTTTTGCATTTTTAGAATTCCATTTACTACTTCCTCCGGAAGATTCATCGCTAGGAGTTCTTCTTTTGTAAAAGTTTTTCCTGCAGCAACAATAGATTTAATTTTTTCCGCAAAGTCGACACCCATCTTCAAGATGAATTTAAAGACATTCTTTTGCTCATCACACCATGCAGGATCTGGTGTTGGAACGGCACGGTGGGTAAAGACTCGCTCAACAACTTGTTTGTCTATACCTTTTAAAAATTTATATTCGTTAATCACAGAAATCATTTTTTCAGCTATTAAGTTAGAAGGCCTTGAGACGAAGTAAGTCTCAGACTGATCATTGTAGTAAGATTTCGTTTTATCTTTAGGGAGAGATTCAACAATATTTGAGTCATAAAGGTTAAATTTGTTCACCCCTAAAGTATTGTCAAGTTCATTCATTGTAAACTCTGTAATTGGGTCCGTAGAGTAGTTTGATTTTACAATCAAGTTTAGATTTAAACGATTAAATAACTCCCCTGAAAATCCTGGCAAGCCAAAAATAATCGTGGGAAGCCATGTTGGTTGCTCAGGAATGTAATCAATACCACTAACACCATATTGTACTTTTACAGGATTACTGTCTTTGTCCGTAAAAGGAATTTGGTTTCTTAAGGGTGAACCAAGAGTAATATGATTGATATAATTCATAAGTTCACGTCTTATCTGCTTGTGATCATAAAAACTAAATGTTCCAAGAGATGGTTCAGTCATGCTTCCACTTCTTTGAAATAAATATTTTATTGCTAAAAGTTTGTCAGACCAAATACCTCTTATCATTATATCTGAATTATATCGATATTCAGGGTGGGTACCCTTGACATCGTTTATAAACTTCCCGCCTTCAGCTATTGGTACTAAGCTGCTTGTTGATAGCTCTTTTACAATATCTTCATGAAAACAAGAGTCAATTACTGGATCTTTAGAGCCGTACTTTACCTTGGAGTAAATATCTCTTAGAGGCATTGTGGTAACAATTTTTGTTGGGTCAGTACTTACAGCAACGGCACAGGTCTTATCAGGTGTTGCAAGTATGTTTAATAGCTGTTGTGCCGCAAGTTTTGTCGCATTTATAGTATCATTTATCGTTTTACAAAATGGAACTGTAATCTCTTGCGCCTTAGGGCAACCTTCATACATAAGTTCTGGGCTTTGCGCTCTAAATAGGTTGTTGAAAATCATCCACGTTCTAAGCGCCATTCTAAATTTCGTAAAGTGATAAGCACGGTATCTTATGTAATTATCAATTCCTCTTGTCGTAAAATTTTTTCTACCATCTCTTTTGTTTGCAAATTTATAAGATTGCTCGTATTGCCTAATACTACTTTGAATGATCTCAGTTAGATTTGTTCCTTCGTCAAAACGGTTGCAAGTCAGATTACTTCCAGCATTTTCGTCTGTACAAAACTCGTACGCTTTAACCATGTTTTGGGGAATCGTGCTTGTTGCTTGTTCAAGTGTCGTTGGAATGGAAACCAGTTCACCCGTTGTTTTTTCAAACTTTCTTGCATAGCCAAACCGAAGGGCTGCGATGTCATACTTACCCATGATTGGAAGTTCATTTAATTGAGAGAGTCCGTAATCCATTATTGAAGAGTATTGTGGTGCTACGTCCGAATTAATCTCGGATTGAGTGTAAAAGTTTGCCTTGTCATGCGATCCTTGAAAGTTATGTCTTAACCCAAGGTTATGCCCAATTTCGTGAGCAAGCGTTGTTTTGTATGCCTGCGTGATAATTCTTTTAATCGCTAATTCTTTTAAATCTTCGGGTAGTTTCTCCCAGGAAATTAGGTGACCCTTAGATGTGAAAAATCGATTATCTTCTCTAATTTCTTTTATAATCTTTTTTCCAAGAGCACTGTAATTTAGAAACTCTTTATGAAAAGCATTGTTTTTTGCAAGTCTATTTAAACGCTCGTCAAATTGATCGATGCTTTTTTCTATATGGTTAAGTTCTGCATGAGAATGGTCATGATGACTAGAGTGCTCTTTAAGAGTGTGACTTGGAATAATATTGAGGTTTGAATCTTTTGAATTAACTGATTTTTGATTAATTATTGATTGAGCAACTTTCAATTTATTAGATAGACTGCCATCGATGTGAATATTTGATATAACAGGGGCAGTCGTTTTTAATTCAAGCTTTCCAAAGTTCAATTGTTTAGATTCAAATGTGATAGGGTTTTCTTTACTCATGCTTTCCATAAGTTTGTAAGTAGACCGTGTGGTTTGCCTTAGTACACCAAGGTACATATTTGTGTGAGCTTGAAGTATTTCACCTGTTCTTGGGTTTGAGACACTTGGCCCATATCCTAGAAGTCCATTGGCCAGAGGGTCAGTTATAAGGACAATACTGTTTTTTCTTAAGTCACCAGGATAAATCTTTTTTGGATCCTCTAGGGTAATCTGAATATTTGCTTCAGCTGAGTTAAGCGATTTATTGATGTTAGCTATAACCTCTTTTGTCGCATCAAGAATGTATTTATTCTCTTCTCTTCCAAATTCTTCGCTAAGAGCGTACGTGATTTCATTTTTTTTAGGATTGAATCTATTAAGAAAATACTTTTTTGGAGACCTGGAAGATGTGTAGTCTTGTGCAAGCTCTGTTCTTTCGTTTTTAAAAAAGCCAAACTTGTCCTGATCTTTTGTCGGGTAGTCTACTGCTACGTAGTCACTTGATGCTAAGTCTTTTAATCGCACCAGGCTGTAGAAAAACTTAACTTTAAAACTGGTGGACTCCATATTGTCGCTAAAAAAGTATCTCGCTATACACGCAAAGTTTGTGGAGACTTTGAATGTTTTTTCTTGCTCTATATTAATGACGCCTTTTTTGAACTCATAGTGAGTCATTTCAGAGTCAATCTCTCTAAAACATGAGCTTCCTAAATTAAATAGATCAATATTGTTAACCTGGAAATGTTTTAGTGAGTCTAAGTTTGGTGCAAAGAATCTTCTTTTTTTCCAATTGTCATTATTTGATGCTTCTATATCTCCAACACAAGTATTTTCTTCTTTTTCAAGGCAATCATAGTCAAGGTGAGATCCACTAATTTTTAGCACTGGCGAGTTATTTAATTCATTATCTTGAAAGCGTGTATCTGATTCTTGTTCGTAAACAATGAGGCCATCCTCTTCAAGCTTTAGTTTTACAATTCTTTCTTGTCCCTGAAAAAATGCCGAGGCGTCAGCAACTTTTCTTGGTGTGTCGTGCGTTGAGGGTAGAAATACGTACTCACTATTAAGATCAATTTTATTTTTCTTAACTAACGGTTTATTTTCAAGGTTCGGAAAAGCGTTAAAAAGTTCACTTCTAGTGTCAACGAGAGAATTAATATTAATCTTTAGTATATCAGCAATATTTAAATCGTCTTTTGATTTGAACTCTATTGGAGCAAGAGTTTTACCTCTCTCATCTTGGGTGTACTCTTTAATAACAGGGTTTGTATCAAACTTATATTCTGCTCTTAAAAAACAATCTTCCATATCGGAGTTGTTACATTTAAGAATGCTCTTTATTTTAATATCATTTTTTAATGCTTGCTTTTCTTTTCTCAAAAGATCCGACTTTGTGATTTTTGAGAAGAGATAAGCTTCATCCTTAAAAATTCGAACAACAAACACTGAGGAGTCCTCAAATATTTGATCTGTAATTTTAGAGTTATTAAGTATTGTTCTATCGTTAAGTATGGTTCTTATTTGTTTTCTTGTTAACTCTTTACCGTTTAATTTTTCTTTTAAGAATAATTCTCTTTTTTGTTTCTCGTCTAACGCGTGCAAGTCGCCCATTTGTCGACTTGTCGAAAGAGCACTTATTTTTATGTGGGTGGCTTCTTCTTTGGATGTTGAATGAAACTCAATATTTCTAGTTTCCTCATTATTGGCATTTTTAGATCTTCTTTTTATTCCAAAACCCTGTATTTGATATTGAAAAATATTGTCCACGTCAGAGCCTTCCATGGATAAGCTTTTCAACGTCTTAGGTGTCGTTACATTGTAGTAAGCAACAATGTGATTACTTGTTACCTTAAACCTGACGTTGATTTTGCTCGTTTCTTCTGGAAGTAATAGTTTTATCTCTTCAAATAGAGGTACAAGCTTTGTGTTGTTTGTATTGATGCTAGAAACTCTTTTTAATGAGAAGGTATTTAGCGCATAAATTTCACCGACTTTGGATTTTATTGATTGCCTTTTTTCTGTTGAAAACTCTAGATCAACACTAGCATTTTTGATTTCTTCAATACTAAAAACATTTGATTTGATAGATTCACTTTCTACTTTAGGAAGTTCTTTTGCACAGCTGAAAAGTAAGTTTAGTATTAAGAGGATAGGTAAAAATATTCTGGACGAGCGCATTCAAATCTCCTGAGTCAGCTTCTAGATCAACATATTTGATAATAAACTCAGATGAACAAAGGGGATGACTTTTGTGGTTATTGTGAATTATTTACATGCTGTAAGTACTTGAAATACAAATCAAAGCAGGTCATCGATACTTCTAAGTGATCAAAATACTAATGTTTGATTAGGGGGAATTTAGGGGGAATTTAGGGGGAATTTAAGCCGAAAGTCCGGACAATTACATTAAGTCACTTTTGATTAGAGACTTTAAGGCGATCTCATTTTCTTGCCATATGTTTTCGAGGGTTAAGTTTTCACTTATAAGGGGAGCCTCAAAAGTTAAGACTTGAGCATTATATTTTTCAGGCCCAAACTCCCCGAGACTGCCGGGAGTAGGATGGCCCTCTATATCCGCAACTAGAGGATAGTTGTTATATTTAGATACTATTTGGGCATACTTAAGGCAATCATCACCATTGTAGTTAACCATTGGCTTCCAAGAGTGAAGAGTTAAAATAAATTTTGGTGGAAATTTATCAAATATTTTTACAAGAAATTGATTTTCAGGTTCAGATAGAGGGTTAGTCCCTGGGTAATACTTTTTATCCCTTGCTTTAGAGACCCAGTGGGTTGAGGGAAGGTTACGGTTTAAATCAACTCCATGAGAGTTAGTTCTTGTTCCAGCTCTATATCCATCAACATTTAAAACAGGAATAATAATAAATGGTGCTGAGACTTGTTGATCCTCATCCTGAAGCCAGTCAAAGAGGTTTTTTAAGAGGTAAACTCCTTCAACTTCATCTCCATGAACACCGGCCATGAGGTAATTGTAACTCTCAGACTTTTCTTCACTTTTATAAGCTTTAATTTCTTCACCCTCAACGCTGGTTCCAGATTTTAATTGGGTAAAATTCATTACTGTCATCCTAAGTTGATTAGATTGTTTACTATAATAACGAGTAAAGTCTCGTTGGGTAAGGGGTTTTCTTTTATTATTTTAGATTAGTCAAATATCTGTTTTTAAGGCATAATCCGTGAGACTCGGAAGGAGGAATTTAAGTGGGCGATATCGAACTTAATGATGTTCAAGAGCAAGAGTTTAACCGTCAATGGGAAGCCTTGGCATTTGGCGTTTCGGAGATTACGCCAGAGGATGACTTTAGAAAAATGCTACGTCACTCAATTAAAGTGGGACAGCCTCTTAGGGTTAAATGTGGAATTGATCCAACTTCTGTAGATGTTCATTTAGGCCATACAGTTCCCTACAGAAAAATGCGTCAGTTTCAAGACTTTGGCCATATTGGTGTGGTGATTATAGGCGACTATACAGCGAGTATCGGGGACCCTAGTGGTCAAAATGAGTCCAGGCCACCGCTTGATTCAGTTACTGTGCAATCAAACGCAAAAAAATATATGGAGCAAATCTTTACTGTTTTAAATCCAGAAAAAACTGAAGTTTGCTATCAAACAGAGTGGTTCTCAGAGGTCGGATTAAAAGATCTTTTACTTTGGGCAGGGCAAACGACTGTGGCCAAACTTTTAGGCCATGATACGTTTAAAAATAGGCTAGATGAGGGTAACAGTCTTTCGCTTCATGAGTTATTTTATCCTGTACTTCAAGGGATAGACTCGGTTTATGTAAAAGCAGATGTGGAGCTTGGAGGGACTGACCAAAGGTTTAATGTACTCATGGGTAGAGACTATCAAAAAAATAAAGGTATGCGTCCTCAAGTAGCCATGCTTCTACCAATTATTACTGGTACCTGTGGTTCTCAAAAGATGAGCAAGAGTCTTAATAATTATATAGGAATTCTTGATGAGCCTTTTGATAAATTTGGAAAAATTATGAGTATCCCAGACGAGTTAATGCCAGAGTATTTCAAATATGTTTCGGGGATGGATCATTTAACGGCATCTAAAATCATAAGTGACCTGGAGTCGGGAGACTTACATCCAAATGAAGCAAAGAAGAGTTTGGCGTCAAGAGTAGTTAGCTATTTTCATGGAGCTGAGACTGGCGCAAAAATGCGTGAGCAGTTTGAAAATGTATTTAAGAAAAAAAATGTTCCGGATGAAATACCTGAGTTGCAGGTGAGTGAGTCTGTTTCTGTTTTGGATTTAATGATAAAAGGTTCCCTCATTCCTTCAAAAAAAGAAGGGCGGAGGCTCCTTGATCAGGGTGCTGTAAGCTTTATTGATGGGGATAAAGTGACAGATCCATCGATGAATATTGATAATACTTTTGATCAAAAAATATTAAAAGTTGGGAAAAGAAAATTTCTAAAGTTGGTTTTTTCATGAAAAAAAATCAAGCATTAAAAGCTTTAGAGGCTATTCGATCGATAGCTAGAGAAACTGAAAATGGGCTTAGCTCTGTAGTAGAATCAATTGATAGAGTTATTGAGTGGGCCGAGGGGTGCGATGCTTTTACAGTTGATAGTGCGCCGGCGAATACAGGGGGAATTAAATATCCTCTTCCATCAGTCGCAGAAAAATTTCACGAGCCAATAGTTGTTTTTAGTGATGGTGCTTGTCGTGGAAACCCTGGCCCAGGAGCTTGGGGAGCAGTTGCTCAAGTGAGGTCTAATGAGTTTATCTTTCAAAAAAGCGGAGTTGAGTTTAATACGACAAATAATAAGATGGAACTCATGGGTGCCATTGAGGGTCTAAAGACTATTGAGGAAAATTTGAGTGAATATATTAGCTCCGATATTCTTCTTGTCAGTGACTCAAAATATGTTGTTGATGGATTAAAGAGTTGGGTTTATGGCTGGAAAAAAAGAGGTTGGAAAAAAGCAGATGGAAAACAACCTGAAAATTTAGAGCTATGGAAACAACTTGATGATCTAAATGAAAAGCTTGGTGGGGTTCATTTGTTTTGGGTTAAAGGTCATTCAGGCCATCCTCAAAACGAACTTTGTGATCAATTAGCAAATAAGGCCTTGGACCAGGTCGGTTTATAATTTAGGAGAGAAAAATGAAAAAACTTTCGACACTTTTACTTGCTCTAGTTTTTATTTCGTGTGCACACCAAAGCGGGCAAGATCATTTAACGATGGCGACTCTTTGGGCTCAAAAAGCAGGAGAGGCAAAAGCTTTAAGCTATCAAGCATTTAATATCGCCAAGATTGAGTTGAAGAAACAATTACGAAGAAAAAATAAAAAGCCACTTGCTATTGTCGTTGATGTTGATGAAACTGTACTTGATAATTCACCATTTCAAGCGCGTGGAATATTAACAAATACGAGCTACCCTGACGGTTGGAGAGAATGGATTGATGCTGCTGAAGCGAAGCCACTGCCTGGTGCCGTTGATTTTTTAAACTATGCTAATAAAAGAGGCGTTGCTGTTTTTTATATTACAAACAGAAAACAAATTGGGCATGAAGCCACAATTAAAAACCTTCTGGCGGTGGGATTTCCTGTAAATCCAAAGCATGTCATGTGTAGAACTAATACTTCTTCAAAAACAGAACGCCGTGATGAGGTTTTAAAGAAATATAGGATCGCTCTCCTTATGGGTGATAACCTAGGTGATTTTAGTGAAATTTTTGAGCTAAATGATGTCGATAAAAGAAATTCATTAGTTGATGATAATAAAAACCGTTTTGGCTCTAAGTTTATAGTTTTACCAAATGCGATGTACGGAAACTGGGAAGGAGCTGTTTATAAAGGAAATTTCAAGCAGACAGGGGAAGAGAAAAGAAAAGTTCGCTACGACGCTTTAGTTCCTTTTAAACTATAGAGTTGATAACTAGAGTCAAAATAAATTAAAATATAATAATAAAGTGCGTTTTAACTAAACAAGGAAGTATAAATGAAAAAAATAACAACACTTGGGATGCTTGGTGCAATGGCATTGACTGGTGCTTGTAACAAGCAATCAACTAAATCCGTCACACCTAAATCAGAAGACGATAAAACATTTTATTCAATGGGTGTATTAATGGGGTCAAGGTTAAAAGCTGTAGACTTACAAGATAATGAAATTGATATGATCGTTCAAGGTCTTAGGGACTCTGCTAAGGGCCAAGAAAATAAAGATATCGATATTGCTACCTATAGAAGCAAGGTTCAGGGCATTTTTAGGGCGAGAATGGAAAAAAACACAGATAAGTTTAAAAATGAGGGTAAAGCTTATCTTGAAAAATTTGTCTCAAAAGATGGCGGGCAGAAAACTGCTTCGGGTATTGGCTACAAAGTTTTAAAGCCAGGCTCTGGGGCCAAGCCAAAAGCAACAGATACGGTAGAAGTTCATTATCATGGAACGCTAATTGACGGTAAAGTTTTTGATTCCTCTGTTGAGCGTAAAAAGAAAATTTCTTTTCCTCTAAATAGAGTTATTAAATGTTGGACAGAAGGGATGCAGCTCGTAGGCGTAGGTGGAAAAATTAGATTGGTCTGCCCAAGTGATCTTGCTTATGGTGATCAAGGTGCTCCTCCTAAGATTCCTGGTGGATCTACATTAGTATTTGATGTTGAGTTATTCTCAATTAAAGATGATGCAAAAAAGGTTTCTCAAAAGTCTCCAAAAAAGCCATCTAAGAAAAAGAAAAATTAATCACTGAAAAAATAAATCGCTAAGTTTAAGCCCCTCAATGTGAGGGGCTTTTTTTACTTATTTACTGGATTTGCCTCAGTGTAGAAGCTAGAACTACCTGGGGGAGTTGGATAATCAGTTGGTTTTGATTTAAATTGCGATGGGCTGTAACAAACCCTTTGTTGAGAATCTATTGTTTGTAAACATACGTCAGCGTACAACCTTTTTGAGGGAATAACTAGGGGGCAATCGTTTTCAGAGTTATCCTGGTTGGAGATATAGTAGGCTAAATGGGAATAAGTATCAAACTTATCCTGGTCATCGTCAGAAGAGCAACTTATTTTAACCAGGCTACCTGATTCAGGAATAAAAATTGTGTTGTCTCTATTTTCGCAAAGACTAACCGTATTACTGGCCGATGCCTTAGCAAATTGATATTCTCCCTCAGCATAAGCACCAGAAATTGGAGCACCACTTCCATCTCTTTCTAATCTTCCGCATGTTGGCTCAGAATCTACATTGTAATACGCTGATAATGTATTAGCTTCTTGCTCTTGAGTGGTAGGGGATGTTGGTAGGGGCTCACCCTTGTAATCTAGAATTAAATTTGAGTAAGCTCTTCTGATATAAATAGTGGCAAACAGGTTTATCCAAGAAGTAAATGGGTTATTAATTTTAGTGCAGTTTGAATTATTTTCACAATCGATCCTATCGGATGTGTTAACTTCTGAATTAGTATTTACGAATAATTCAACAGTGCTGTTTGGGCCGCTTGTAGGCCTCGCACCATAATAAGAAAGTGTTCCGTAGTTTGATGTTTCGATATTTCTGTATAAAGCCTTGTATTCTTTAAGTGATAATAACCCATAAACGCCTAGGGCGCCTCCTTTTGGGTGTGTGGTATTCATACATTTATCTCTAAAGGAGCTAAAATTATTGTGTATCGTTATTTGCTTGGCCTGACTAGCTGACCCGAGAAAATCATAAATTCTAAAGAATTTACCATCACATTCAACATATTCATCGCCATTACCTAGAGTGGATTCTGAGCAGTTGGTAAAATCAAAAGAATCCTCCGTTATGGGCGTCTTTTGCATACAAAATGCATTACTACCCACCACTGGATCTGCAGGGATAAAGGCGAAGTTCTCTGGACATAATTGATTTTGAGGTCTGAACACACAAGCATATGTCATCAAGTTTTTATTAACTTCTTCGTTGTTAAGATTAAAATTTAAACCGTTAATTGCATCAACTTGGTCTGTCCCTCCTATAGTAATGTAAGCGTTTCTGTTGGTGGAGAAATTGTCGACTTTGAAAATACTTGTGTTGTTGTTCGGATAAACATTGGAAATACTAAAATAAGAGGTGCCACTTGATGAATCAGGGCTCCAAATGGTTAGATTTTCTTGGTTGTAGCTTTCTTCGCAAGCCGCTTGGGTGTTGTAAAAAGGAGAATTAAAATAATACCCAGTTCCACTGCGTTCAGTATCTATATTTAGGGAGTTATCAAAACTCGCACCAATAATGGTAATCGATTTATTAACACCTCTCTCCTGAATAGTTTGTATGTTGTTAAAGACATTATTTTGTTTGAGCTCAGTATAGCGTTCTTGAATCTTTTCAGGTCTGTTTTCTATTTGAATACTTTCTAAAAAATTTAAGTTCTCACCGAGAATTTCTGTGAAAAAATTAGTTTTTTCGTTGGGGATAGGGGCATTTTCATCATATACATAAAAGTTGGGAATTCCTTGGGTTTGGCTGGTGTTATCGACTGTTCCACTTACTTGGTTCTTCGCTAAAAAAAGTGTTTCTATTTTTTCGTGGGGAAAATTCATTCTTCCGTTATTTGCGCATTTAATGTGAATGGAAACGTTCAGTCCCTCGCAAGTCTTGGATGGGTACATGTTGATAAATTCTTTGTGGTTGCAGTTCTTAAAGCCATCGATGTTAAAGTTCTCAAAAATCTTTATTTCTTGGTTTCCATCCACAATAATTGCGCTAGTGTTGAAGTCTTGCTCACATGTTGTGTTCCCTCTGAAAATTTGAACGTAAGCTTGTTCAGGAGTAATGCCATCAGAGGTACATAAGTTTTTGATCAAAAGCTCGTTTGCTAGAGTTGCACCTCCCAAAAGAGGTTTGAGGGATAGATGGTATTCC
>DCQT01000065.1 GCA_002323535.1 Bacteriovoracaceae bacterium UBA1511 | reverse complement strand
TGATGTCCATCGTCTCCATTATGAGCAGTACATAGGACTGCAAATGTTTTTCTTAAAAATTGTAGCTTTCTTTTAGCAGAGGAGTTTTTATTTTTCCTTAGGATTTTTTCTATTAATCTTTTACTCCAATAATCTGCAAGGTTCTCTTCGACGTAGTGTTCGTCATTATGACTCATTAGTGTAGATTTATCCGTTTGATTTTTTAAGCATTGATTTAGTTTATCAAAAACGGATTTGTTCTCTATATTTATCTCAATAGCATGCCCAAATTCATGACCTGTTGTTTGAGCGATGGACTCATAAATTGACTTCGCAGTTCTTCCATTATCAGCACTTCCCAAAACTTCGCTTGGGCATAGAATGATGAAGCGAAATGGAACAGAATTAATTTTGCCCTGTAAAAAGACAGAGTTATATACAGGCTCGAAGTGGTTTAAATGTGTAGTTTTTCTTGTTCCTTGATAGGCAGGTCTAAAACATTTACTTTTATACTTTTCTGAAAAGCTTTTTATAGCAGTAGCTGAAATGTTTGGGATATAGGGTTTTACTTGAGCTAAAATTGTTTTCTCAGAGGAAGAGTATAGAGGAATAATTTTTTCTAACATGTTGACTTGTTTATTAATTTGCTCGTCGGTCATAACACCTTCAAATTGTTGTCGGACCAAACTCTGAGTCATTTTTCGAAGGGCCTTAAATGCAGAATTGATTTGCCTAGACCGTGACTCCATTGCTTTATCAACATTTTTTATAAATTCGTTAATCGTTTCTTTGTAACCTTTATCTGTTTTTTGATAATTCTTACTTGTTAGTGATTTCATGCCTCTGCTTAAGAAATATTCCTTATTTTTTGTGTAAACAGTATTCATTGCTTGGTCTCTGAACTTTTGAAATGTCGATTTAACCCTCAATCGATATGATTTAGTGAAGTCTTTGTTGTAGCAAACTTCCCCATAAGGATTCGTGCAAATTTTTTGTTTTAGTTCTCTTGACTCTTTTGATTCGCTGTTAAGATGGCCATTTTTGACTGGGCAATGAACTATATCTGCCGCATATGTAGAAATATTTGATAGTAACATAATATTCAATAAGTGCTTTTTCATTTCTCTTCCCCTTAAAAGTTTTCGGAAGATCTTTTAAAATTTATAAGTCTAGTTATTTGAATAATTTCAGTCGGTTAGATAAGGCGGTGGTTCACTAAGCAAAAATGATCAAAGGCTATCCGCAGGTCAGATTTGTGTGCAGCCGTGGCCTTAAAATAAGAATTAATTACAAGAGACTTTAATGAGGTGAATTAAACTTTAGTTTTTTTTTATGTTCTGCTAGATTGCGCCTATGAATGAAATATATAAGGCGATAGGACTGTTAAGGTCAGGAGAGGTTGTTGGGATTCCAACGGAGACCGTTTATGGGCTTGGAGCTTCTATTTACTCTGAATCTGGCTTAAATAAAATCTTTCACACAAAAGAGCGTCCTTTTTTTAATCCCTTGATTGTTCATGTCAGTGATATTGAGATGGCGAAGTCCTTGGCCTCCGATTGGTGTGAGATAAGGGAGACTTTGGCACAAGCCTTCTGGCCAGGGCCTATGACAATTATTGCTCCAAAAAATGAAAAGGTTTCGGATCTTATCACTGCGGCTCATTCAACGGTAGGGCTTAGATGTCCAAATAATGAAATTACTCTAGAGCTTATAAAAAAATCAAACCTTCCACTTGCCGCACCCAGCGCAAATAAGTTTAAAAGAGTGTCTCCCGTTGCTGCAACTCATGTAAAAGAAGAACTAGGTGAGGATGTATTTGTTTTAGATGGGGGAGAGTGTCAGGTCGGGATAGAATCCACAATTATAGATGTCGTTGGTGAGACAATAAAGATTTATCGCCCGGGCACAATTACACCTGAGGAGATAAAAAAATCACTCAATCATTTAAATCTAAAAAATTTAAGCGTTGAGTTTTTCTCAAGCCCTGTCGCTCCGGGGCAATTAAAAGAGCACTACAAACCAAAGATTCCTGTTGTTGTTAAGAATGACCTTACTTATAAAGCCCAAAGTGGAGAATTTGTTTGGTTAATGGAAGAGGATCCGTATCTTGTAGCAAGAAATTTATACGCTAATTTTAGAAAAGCGGAAAAAGAAATTTTTTCTAAAATAATTGTACTCGTTGATGAAAAGTATACAAACGATGATAGATACGTTGGTATTTTGAATAGACTTGAAAAAGCGGCTAAATAATTAATTTTCTTTAAAGCAAAAACATTCCCATTCGCCTTCATTAAAGTCACATGATAGCGAATCCCTTGGTGTATTATTTTCAATTTTTATAAGTTGATTATTCACTATTACTATTTCTGCTTTTTTAGATTTCTG
This sequence comes from Bacteriovoracaceae bacterium UBA1511, assembly GCA_002323535.1. GTDB lineage: Bacteria > Bdellovibrionota > Bacteriovoracia > Bacteriovoracales > Bacteriovoracaceae > UBA1511. Next base: position 5,076 of record DCQT01000065.1, on the reverse strand, counting down.
AATACTTTCTTTGTAAATTATTTCGGCATCTCTTATCTCATTACTAAATTCATTTTTAGAAATTTTTATTGGGAGTTCATTTTCAACTTTAAAAAAGAAACTCTCGAGATTGTTAGGACTTCCCTCGGATCTTACTTGAAAAATAGCACCTGAATTATTTTTATAATGAATATTTTTCCGTGAAAAGAGTATATTGGCATTGGCCGGGAGTACCATTTCTTTTAATTCTTTGGGAGCGGTAGATGAGTAGGTGGGTAAACACTTTTTTATCTCAATTAAATGTTTTTTTTCGAATAGTTTTTTGATGTTTTCAGTTTTTTTATCATATTTTATAGTTTCTGTATTTCTTTTTACTTTATCTTTAGTAAGATTCGCTTGTCTTACGAATTGAATCTCTTTTAGAGGGCCTTGATTTGGTGAGGCGTTTTTCTCATATTCCTCCGGGAATAAAAGCCATGCCACGATTAGTAAAAAAATAATAAATGCTGTGATGGGTTTTTTTCTCATTTGTTTTCTTTAATTTTTTCAATTTTTGACACGCTAAGTAGCATAGATGCAAGTCGCTTTGTTTTTATCCAGTATCTTCCAGTTTCTTTACCATTTAAATCTTTTTCACACTCTACCCATGGCATTTTTTCCTGGTCGCAAACCCCTGGGTAATTATCTTCTATTAAAACCTTGCATGACCCTCCATCCATTTTTGCCCCTGTAATCAAAACGGCGTGAGGGCCGCATCTTGAAGCTCCGATGGTGTCGTTAAACGAAAGGCTTTCAGGGTCTTTTATGCTGCTTAAACTTGCACTGCAGATCGCTGCCATAATGGCTTGACCTTGGCGATCATTTAAAGACTTCATTAAATAGTCATGAGTTTTCTTTTTATATTCCTTACTTTCAAAAGCTTCAGGAAAAAATAAAGTACTGCACTTGAAGTCATTATATTGTTTAACTTTCGTTGTTTTTTTGCAGTGGTTTCTTACTTTTCTTTCAATTGATTTTACAACCTTAGGAAAATTTGTTTTTTTTCTGTTTGAAAAAATTTTTTTTACAAACTTAGATAACTCTTTTTTTTCCTCAGTACTGAGATCCCTGTCTTTTGAAATAGAATCCATCGTAAGATCAATGAGAAACTTTGAATAAAAAGTTTTTTGCTCATCACTTAGATTAAAAAGGTCTTTCTTTTTGCAGGAGTTATTTATTTGAAGATCAATGCTCCCAAACATACGAACGACATTATATATTAGGTGGTAGGAAGAGCTAGAGTATAAAGATTTTTCACATAGACCATTTTTAAGAATGTGGTTAATTGCCTCGCAGGAGTGGCCCCAATCCAAAATTGATTCACTTTTTTTATAATCAACTCCTTTTTCAAATATCTGCCTTAGGTGCAAAATTTTACGGTGAAATGTCGTGGATAACTCGAGAACTCCGGGTTCAGAGGTTTCTATATCTAAGCTTTGATGAAAAAACTCCATGGCCTTAGAATCCCTGTGGGCGTAACACATGCCCGAGTCTTGTTGAGCAATTTCTTTTTTTAATAGAGTTGATTTAGACAATTTCCACTGGGTGCAATTCTCGCTTGCTCTTATACTCAGAGAAAGAGTCCAAAGAAAATGTATAGATAAAAATAAAGACTTCATCTTAAAGTCACATATCGGTAGTTTTAGTCTTAATAAAAAGTGACAAAACTTTTGACACTATTGAAAAAAATTCAAAAGTCACCTACTCGATAACAATAGAAGTTATTATGCTGGCCTAATAGGGGCAATATTTTAATTTGACCGAAAGGCAGAGGTGTAAAATGTTGCAAAAAAATTACTTTTTTGTTGGATTGTTGAATTTAATTTTTATGACAAGTAGTTACTCTAAACCTGTTCTTGAGTTTTTAGGAACAAAAACAAGTATTTCTGCGGAAAAAAGTATAGGACTGGTTAAGCCAGTGAAAATAGATCCTATTGTTGCCACAAAGACTGAACTGAAAGAATTTCTAAAGCGTTATGGAGTCCTGAAGCTTCACTTGTTTTCCGGAAGAAAAAATTGCGACGATCAAGAAACCTCTTTTAGTGAAGAGCAAATAGAGGAAGCAACTGTAAAAAAACCAAGCGATGATTTAGGTGAATTTAAGCCTGTTGAGCCTGTAAATACTAGTCTCTTGTCAGGTATTGAAATTCCTGACTCTTTTGGACCTGAGTTAATAATCTTAGAGGATTCTCATCTCGGTGAGTATATAAAATTTGGACTTTGGTCGAATAACCTTAGAACATGGAACATTTTCAAGTTAAATCTACACACATATAAAACTGATAGCCTGTCTACAGATGTATATATAGATAAGGATCAAGCGAAGGCTGAGGTAAGATATAACTATAGGATTGGGACAAAAGATACTATTGAGTTGAAGTTTTATAATCAAGTCAATCACGATGTGTTGACCCCAACGAAGCTTCAAAGTGGTGGGCAAATTCAATATAAATTTAAAGTAGGTCGATTTAATTTTGGTGTGTACTTTTTTGGAAGTCACGAGTTAGATCTTTAGGCCCTAAAGCTCTAACTCGTAGGTGTCTAAAGTTTTGACACCCATGAAATTCTTTCAATATCTCTGATATGAAAATATAAAAATTAATATAATCATAACCATAAAGAAGTTATATCTTGAGGTTGAGTTGAAAGTTGTAGTTGGTCTATTGTTAGTGGTTTTGACCCTCTCTGCGGGGGCGGAAGAGTTTGAGCGTGACTCTTCGAGCATAGATCTAAGAAAAAACAAAGACGTTCTAAAACTCAAACTTGCATTAGACTCACTAAGTAAAATTAATATTCCAGAAAGAAGTGGCTGCAATGAAAGGCTGGTTAACAGCATGCCCTTTATAGATGTAAAGTTAGTCGAAGACAAAAATATTCTCTCAGAGTTGAAACTTCCTAAAAAAATAGGTGGCGAACTTAAACTCCTTGATAACCCTGGCCTTAATGATGTGATAAAAGTTGGATTTTGGAGTAATAATTTTACAACATGGAATATCCTGAAAGTTGATCTCTACACCGCCAGGAAGGAAAGATTTAAGACGGATATAAAAGTAGATACTGGCTCTGCTTCAACTGAAATGAAATATACTTTTGATCTAGGAGAGACAAATACTATTGAATTGAAAGCCTATAACAGGTTTAGTCATGATATGTTTAAGCTGAAAAACATAGAGTCTGGCGGAAGAGTTGGATATGGGTTTAAATACGGAAAGTTAAATTTTGGCTTTTATCTTTTTGCAGCTCATCATCAAAGCTTAGAAAATTAAAGCCCCCTCACATGAGAGGGCAAAAAATTTATTGAGCATTCAGTTGATCACTATCTTTAGATACTTTTAGAAATCCCTTGAAAACTTTTTTCTGTGTAGTTTTACTCATCGATTTAACCTTGAATTCAGGCTCTTTTGTATTTTGAGATAATATTAAATTACGCAAGGCGTCAGCTGAGACAACTTGGCTCAAGTCCGCAAATAAACCAAGACCGGTTTCTTTAGTTTCTGCACTACTAAAAAATCCAACGGATCCTCTAACTTGATTTTTGTTAAATCCAAAAAATAAGTCAGCCCCACCAAGGTAAGGTGCTGCTTTAGAAAATTCTTTAATCGTCGAGGCAAATCCAACAAGCACTGTATCTTTAGTCACATAGATATAAACTTTTGAATTAATCTGTGGGACTTCAAATTCTATTATTTCTTCATTTTCTAATCCTCTAAATGGTAGAGGCTCTCCTGTTGGGAGTGTTGGCTCAAAAGATCCTTGAACCTGGGCAAGTTTAGAAAAGTTTAAATCAATTTCCACAACAGAGTTTAGAGTAACGATGTCACTTGATAGTCTAAATTTACCATAATACTCCCCGGGGCTTTTGGGATCATGAATAGGAAGTTCAATGGAGGTCATTTGGAGTCCTCCGAGATTTAGTTCCGTAACTAAACCTAGCCATACATCCTCGTCCACTTTTTTTGTCTCAACATAAACGTGGTCGACAATTTTGCTTTGTGGGTTTTTACCACACGAAATAAAAAGAAATGCGCATGTTGCGATGGTTAATAAAGATTTCATTTTTCTGTAGCTCCTTGCTTAAGTGTCCATTAATAACGGCGATAGGGGATTTTACTTGAGTGGAAAAACTAGAAAAAAGCGGACTGCATAAAATTCCCGCCTCTAATGTAAAGATTGCTTTTCGTGCATTTTTGTCGTGTTTGGTCTGGTTTACATAATTTTTGGTATTAAAAAAGGACCGAATTTTCGATCCTTTTATTTTAAAGTAGAATTTTTGATTTTTTAATCAAAGACGTTTAAGTTTTCCCAGTGCCAGTCCCCGCGTTTTATTTTGCTTGCTCTTTTTATAGAAATTCCTGAGTCGCTTTCTTGCATACTTCCAAGTTGAAATCCAATATAATGGGGAGATTTGATAATAAGTTCAACCTTGTTTTCTATATCAAACTCTATGTCCGCGCCTAGCTCCAGGATCTCCTCCAGTGCTCCTGTTGATAAATCGATTTTTGCTCCATCTTTCGAATAAAATGTATAATTTAGTTTTTCAACCTTAATCGCCTGAAAAATAAATCCAGAAAAATCAAGGTACATACGACACAGGGGATCCATCATTGTCTGGTAATAATTAGTTATTTGAGGTGCGTTCATATACTCAATACTTACTCCATCAAGCTCTAGTGAAATTGTTTCGACTCGATCATAATCAACTCCGATATCTATCGGTGCACCGCTTATTTTTCCAAGTTCAATCAAATCCACTGTTGCACTACCGGACGCTGTGATGTTCCTTATTTTTTTTGGTAGAGTGGACGTGTCTACAAATCTAAAATTGGTTGAATCGCCGTCGATTTCGAATGGAAAACACTCCCCTGGTGGCGCAACGATGCTTAAAGAGTCAGGATTGCCAGCAACTAATGTCCCCGGTCCACTTAGGGCCAAAGGTGTTTTTAAGGGAATATAACCGTACTTATTTATCTCTTTATAGAGATAATCTAAGGGGTTACAACCTGCTATGAGCAAAAGAATTATTAAGTATTGCGGTTTCATATCCTACCTCACTTCCTG
>DCQT01000033.1:103691-119744 GCA_002323535.1 Bacteriovoracaceae bacterium UBA1511 | reverse complement strand
TCATTGAATGCATTATCCAAGATTCTATCCGTTGAACTAGAAAAACGGGAAATATCTGTGAATGCTATATGTCCAGGGTGGGTTCAGACAGATATGGGAGGTAGTAATGCAAGTTTGACAATAGAAGAAAGTACTGAAAAAATTGTAGCCTTTGCAATGCATGAAGAATTCCCGAATGGAAAGTTTCTAAGGCATGGAAAGGTTTTACCCTGGTAACTTATGAAGATTTTTTTTCATCATAAACAATGGAAAGATTCTGATCCGGCTATTTGTTGTTAGCATTGAAAGAATTAACTTATAGTATTAATTATAAAGGTATTTAATAATGGAAACCGGAAAAGTCAAATTCTACAACAAAGAAAAGAAATACGGATTTATCACTGGTGATGACGGAAAAGATTATTTTTTTCACGCATCTGGTGTATCAAATGACATATATCTAAAAGACGGCGATAATGTCGAATATAAAGTTGTAGAGGGTGAAAGAGGTCCAAAAGCAGTAGATATATCGCCTGTTTAAATTTTTGTTCCTTTCCAAAAAAAGCCCCTTTAAAAGGGGCTTTTTTTATAAAAGATCTTGAAATTTTGACCTAGAAGTCAGAAGCACGAACAGTCTTTCTACCATTCTCTGAACATCTCGTTCTTGCTTTCATAACTAGATCATGAACAATTTGATTTAAAGCATCTAAAGCGTCACCAGAAACATTAAAAGTACTTTTGCCATCACCTTTGATCGCTTCTTTAGTTTTTGATCCAACTAACAACATTTCTAAATCTTTCTTCCCCATTTAAAACTCCTTGGAATTAATAACTAGTTAATTCTGAATGGAAATACCAGGAATGACAATTCTAATTGTGCTGTCATTGATGAATTTTTTAATTTTAATCTCCACTCTGTCTCCAACATTCAACTCCTCAAGCATTTTAATGGCTCTCTTGTCCATACCTCTAATCAGAAACTCTGCGTTAAAATCTCTTAACCCTCCATTATCCTGATCTATAAGACAAATTCTCCATCGATAACACGCCTTATTCTTTCCTAAAAACTGAAGAATTGTCCCCGTTAATGTCTCCAGATTTAAACTAGGCGCTCTTTCACCAACTTTCTCTCGGAACTGATACAAATGAAAAATATAAGGCAAAGTGCGTCGGTCAATTTTAGTCATCTGAGAGATTCTATCAAAACTAGGGTCATTTTTAACGCGAAGAACCTGATGACACCAATCGCCTCTATCCAAGGGGCATTTTTTTTCTGAGCATACACAAGGGTAGGCGATACTGTATCCCTTTTTAGACTCCAAAATGTCTTTTAAATCAAGCAGCGACCAAAATCGGTCTTTGTTTCCCGGAGAAAGCAGACAAATAAGTTCAGGAGAGACCTTTTCCAAATAACTTAAAAATACTTTTTGCCCAAATTCATTTTGCGAATTAGCGAATAAACAAATTGATAACTCTGATCTTTTAAATTTACTGGAGTTAAAAAACTCGTGGGCCAAGAAAGAATATACTTTAACCTCGGGGAAAAAGGCACTAAAAAGTTTCTCCGCTTGATCTAACATCAAGCGTGACGTGTCTACTAAATTTACTCTTAACTCAATACCCGGAAACTTTTGTTGTAATTCTTTAGCGTAAGCAAGGGACATTGTTCCTGGCCCACAACCAATATCAAATAGTTCAACACTGTTTTTTGTTTGTAGATTAATAACACTCTCAAGATACTCAAATGTTTTCACCGACTTTTTAAAGTTAGATGGCATGTAAAAAGCTGTATACGCAGAAACTAGTTCTGCACTTTTTTGATAGTCGCCAATATTTTCTCTATTTGAAGTGAAGCCTTTTTGCAGCTTGGAAACAAAAAAGGCGATCTCTTCATCAGAAAGATCGCCTTTTAATAAGTGTGGCTTTAAAGAGTTTAAATTATCTGGACTCGATATCGACAAAGTTTCTTGCCTTTCTTCCTGTATAAATCTGACGAGGTCTTGATATTTTAAAAGAAGGATCCCTTCTCATTTCCTGCCATTGGGCCATCCAACCTGGAGCTCGCCCTAATGCGAACATGCAGGTAAACATATTTGTTGGAATTCCAAGGGCCCTATAAATAATCCCTGAGTAAAAATCAACATTTGGGTAAAGCTGTCTATCAACAAAGTAAGGGTCTTCTAAAGCAACTTTTTCAAGCCCTTTTGCTATATCGAGAAGAGGGTCTTCTACCCCTAACTTTTCTAAAATTGTGTCGCAGGCTTTTTTAATAATTCTTGCTCTCGGGTCAAATTTTTTATAAACGCGGTGCCCAAATCCCATTAGTCTAAATGGGTCATTTTTGTCTTTCGCCTTTAAAATATACTTTTCATAGTCTCCACCATCTTGCTGAATGGCCTCTAGCATTTCAAGAACGGCTTGATTTGCACCTCCATGAATAGGTCCCCAAAGAGCGTTAACCCCCGCACTAACAGTAGCAAATAAATTAACCTTTGATGAGCCAACAACTCTAACCGCGGACGCACTACAGTTTTGCTCATGGTCTGCATGAAGAACTAAAAGTGTATCAAATGCTTTTGAAACTTCCTCTGGAACATCCTTACCATCTTTACTTAAAAGCATGTGTAAGAAATCCGCCGCAAAACCAAGGCTGGAGTCAGAGCTTACATTCGCCTCCCCCTTGGAGTGGCGATAAAAAGTCGATAGAATCGATTTCATTTGCCCCATGATTTGAGCGATGTTTTGAACCATCTCCTCATCACATAAATCTGTTTTTTTAATATATTCAGGGTAATAAGCTGGCATCATTGATAAGCATGAGGAAAGGACGCCCATAGGATGAGCATCTTTTGGGAAAGTTTTGATAGATTCAATTAATCCCTCAGGAATACTGTTGTACTCCCCAATAAGCTTTTTAAATCTTTGTAGTTCTTCTTTGTTTGGAAGCTCACCTTTTAGAAGTAAGAAAGACACTTCTTCGAAAGAAGCACTCTCTGAAAGTTGCTCAATAGGATACCCACGATATCTCAAGATCCCCTCCTCTCCATTCAGAAAAGTAATAGAGGACTGACAGCTTCCAGTGTTACCGAAACCTGTATCAAGAGTGATCATTTTTGACTCTGCTCTAAATTTAGATATATCTATTCCTAACTCATTTTCTGAGCCCTTAATCACTGGTAACTGGTATTCATTTCCACAATAAGACAGATTTACCTTTTCCGACATAACACAGACTCCTTAATAAAATTTCAGCTAAATATAAGGTTCTTTTTAATGAAAAGTTGACACATTTTCAAATGGAACTTTACTACACATAACTCAAATAACTTGTTAATTATAAAACTCTTTGTGCCAGGAAACTAATTTATTTTTTTTGTCACTTTCTTCCGCTGGAATGGAGGAAATTATGGTCTCAAAATCTATTAATGAACTAAATGGACAAAAACAGCGCAGCGCATCTTTTGACTTTTGAAAGCTATAATCAACGAGACTTAGTATATGAATCAAATCATAACCAGCTTTTTTAACTGCACTCGCCCCCTTGGCGACACTTCCACCTGAATTTATGAGGTCTTCAAATAAAATTACTTTCCTCACTCCTCTTTTGCTCGTATCCAGTCCCTCAATTTGGTTATTTTTACCATAACTCTTTGCAACAGAGCGAACATAAAAAAATGGAAGGTCTAACCGGTCTGCAAGAATTGCCCCAAGACTGATCGCGCCTGTGGCCATTGCCCCTACCGCATCTACCCCATCTAATTTATCAACACTTTGCACCAAAGAGCTAACAAAAATATCTCTAACTTTTGGATCTCCAACAATTTTCCGAGTATCACAATAAATAGGACCCACTTTTCCGGACGCATAGGTGAAGCCTTCTTCAAAATTAAATTGTATCGCCCCTAGCTCAATTAGCTCATTTACCAAAGACTGATTCATGGACACCGCTCCTCACATAAGTTATACAAAATATTGCCCTTTATCCCCACAACAGGCAAGGAATTATGGAATTTCAAAAACCTCTCTACCACGGAAAAATTCAAAAAAGGTACAAACGGTTTCTAGCTGATGTCACTTTAGAAAACGGAGAACTTATCACTGCACACACTCCAAACACTGGAAGTATGAAAACTTGTTGGGAAAAAGACTGGCCAGTTCTTCTTAGTAAGTCAGACGATCCAAAAAGAAAGCTCAAATTTACTCTGGAAATGACAAGTAATGGAAAAACCTGGATCAATGTTAATACTTCCCGCACCAATCACATTGCCTTCGAAGCAGTTAAAAATGGAAAAATCAAAGAGCTTGTTGGCTACGAACACATAAGACCAGAGGTTAAGGTGGGTGATAGTCGCATTGACATGTTGTTATTTGATGGAGAAGAAAAAAAATATAAAGAAGCAAAAAGAAAGTGCTACGTCGAAGTTAAAAATGTGACTCTTTGGAGTGACAATGTTGCCTTGTTTCCAGATGGAGTGAGCACCAGGGGACAAAAACACTTAAACGAGCTCATTCAAATAAGAAATCAAGGCCATGAGGCAGCGATGCTTTTTGTCGTCTCTCGAGAAGACGTAAACTCTTTTTCTCCTGCCAGTGAAATTGATCCCGTTTATGCGGACCTTCTTAAAAAAGCGGAAGAGGCAGGGGTTAAAATTCTCGCTTACAGGTGTTCTTTAAGTGAGAAAGAAACTACAATTACTAAATCAATTCCAGTTAAACTTTAGGTTCAACTTTTTTTAAGGGAAAAAAGATGAAAAATTTAATTTTTACCACGGTTCTTATTTTTTCAACGGCGATTAAGGCAAACGTATTTGTCTATTGTTCTGAAGGAAGTCCAAGTGCATTTAATCCACAAATTACTACTGACGGAACATCAAACAATGCGTCCGCTCATCCCATATACAACCGCCTTGTCGAATTCAAAAGAGGCTCTACTGAGATTGAACCTGGTATTGCAAAAAGCTGGGATATTTCAAAGGACGGAAAGGTTTTTACTTTCAACCTGAGAGATGACATTTCCTTTCATCAAACAAAATACTTTTCACCATCAAGAAAACTCAATTCTGATGACGTAATATTCTCTTTCAATAGACAACTAAAAAAAGACCACCCCTATCACCTTGTTAACGGAGGGAGTTATCAATATTGGGAATCAATGGGAATGAGCGAGCTGCTCAGATCAATTGAGAAGACCGGAGAGCACCAAATTAAAATTACATTAAATGAACCAAATGCTCCATTTCTCGCCAACCTTGCCATGAGCTTTATGAGTATTCTATCCAAGGAGTACGCTGACACTCTAGTGACTAAAGGAGAGAAAGAAAGAATTGATCACTACCCGGTAGGAACTGGCCCATATATTTTTAAAAAATATAAAAAAGATACGCTCATTAGGTACAACGTAAATAAGAACTACTTTAAAGGTGCCCCTAAAATTAAAAAACTCGTCTTCAGCATTACTCCAGACGCATCCGTTCGTTATCAAAAATTAAAAACTGGTGAATGTCATTTAATGATTGAACCTAACCCATCAGACTTAGAGTCAATGAGAAAAAATAAAGACCTAATGGTTCAAGAGGCCTCTGGCTTAAATGTCGCTTACCTTGCGATGAATACGACAAAAAAACCTTTCAATGATGTTCGGGTTCGAAAAGCAATTAACCTTGCTTTAAACAAAGATGCTTATATCAATGCAATATATAGAGGTAATGCTATTTCCGCAAAAAACCCAATCCCACCGACGATGTGGTCTTATAACCAAAACATAAAACAGCATTCGCTTAATATCAAAGAGGCAAAAAATCTTTTAAAGCAAGCTGGACTTGAACAAGGTTTTGAAACAGAGCTTTGGACCCTCCCAGTATCTAGGCCATATAACCCTGCGGGAAAAAAGATGGGTGAAATGATGCAAGCAGATCTTGCTAAAATTGGGATCAAAATTAAACTCGTCACTTATGATTGGCCAACCTACCTTTCAAAATCAAGAAATGGGGAGCACTCATTAATACAACTTGGCTGGACTGGTGATAACGGAGATCCTGATAACTTCTTGCATGTCCTTCTTGGATGCCAGGGTGTAAAAGCGGGGTCAAACGTAGCACTATGGTGTAACAAAAAATTTAATGAACTTGTTGAAAAAGCGCGAAAAGTATTCGCGCAAAAAGAAAGAGAGAAACTCTACAAAAAAGCACAAGAAATTTTTCATAAAGAAGTTCCATGGGTTCCAATTGTTCATTCAAAAGTTTACAGAGCAATGAGTAAAAAAGTTAACGGTTACACTATTGACCCACTTGGAGGAGATATCTTCACTGATGTGGAAATGAAGTAATGGGACAATATCTTCTAAAACGAGTTCTTGATTTTCTACCAACTCTTTTTGGGGTAACACTAATCTCATTCTTTTTGGTAAGAATGGTTCCGGGAGACCCCGTAATGCTTATGCTTGGAGAGCGTGGTGCAAGCCCAGAGGTCTATCAAGAAATGAAATCAAAACTTGGACTCGATCAACCAATGCACATGCAATATTTTACATTTGTAAAAAATGCCGTAAGGGGAAACCTTGGAAAATCCATCGTCTCAAAAAGAGAAGTAATTGATGAGTTTTCTGATCGCTTTGGTGCAACATTTGAACTTGGTTTAGTTGCCTTATTTTTTGCGATTACGCTTGGTATTCCAATAGGAGTTATCGCCGCTTTAAAGCGAAAAACATTTCTTGATTATTTTTTAATGGGAACAAGTCTCGTAGGTTACTCTATGCCTATTTTTTGGTGGGGACTTATTTTAATTCTCGTCTTTTCTGTTCAGCTAGGCCTTACTCCAGTAAGCGGCAGAATAAGTTTTATGTATGATGTAGATACGGTCACGGGCTTCATGCTGATCGACTCTTTATTGAGTGAGGATGGAATTGAAGCGTTTATTAGCGCGGCTAAAAGTCTAGTACTGCCGGCCATTGCAATGGGCACTATTCCTCTTGCGGTAATTGCTAGGATGACAAGATCTAGTATGCTTGAGGTACTAGGACAGGACTATATAAGAACAGCAAAAGCGAAGGGCTTGGCCATAAAAAGAGTCGTTTTTATCCACGCTTTAAGAAATGCCTTAGTCCCAATAGTGACTGTTGTAGGATTAATGTTTGGTAGCATCATTACTGGAGCGATTCTAACTGAAACAATATTTTCATGGCCTGGGATTGGAAAATGGTTAGTCGCTAGTATTACAGCGAGAGACTACCCAGTGATTCAAGGTGGTGTGTTAATAATTGCTGTCATGATTATTTCAATAAATCTTATCGTTGACCTCCTATACGCCTGGGTAAACCCAAAAATGAGAGGGAAAATTAAATAATGGAAGAAAATAAAATAAAGCTCCTGTGGTCAGAGTTAGCACAAAATAAGGGTGCTCTAATCGGATTATTCATCTGTCTTTTTTTTATAGTGTTGGCCATTTTTGGGCCAATCATTTCACCGTTTTCACCTTCTGAGCTAACAGAATCATTACGTCTTCCACCGCTTTGGTCCCATAGTGGTTCCTCCTTTCACCTACTAGGGACAGATGACATGGGTAGAGATACTCTAACAAGGTTACTTCACGGAGCACGCCTAAGTTTATTTATTGGTTTCTTTGTTGTTTTAGTCTCAGCATCTTTAGGTCTTACTCTCGGTCTTATTTCTGGATACTATGGGGGAAAAGTCGATAAATTAATTATGCGCTCAATGGATATTTTGATGGCATTACCATCAATATTACTTGCGATTGTTATTGTCTCAATATTGGGTCCAGGGCTAGTCAATGCAGTTATGGCAGTGGCGATTGTTTCGGTGCCAGCTTTCACTAGAATTGTGCGCGCAGGAGTGATTGAAGAAAAACAAAAAGATTACGTCATGGCAGCGAGAGTTTTTGGGGCAGGTGACTTTAGAATTATGTTTCTTGAAATTCTTCCCAACTGTAGTGCCCCACTTATAATTCAATGCACACTAGGCTTTAGTGATGGGATTCTTAACGCTGCAGCTTTAGGTTTCTTAGGACTTGGGGCGCAACCTCCTACATCAGAGTGGGGTATAATGCTCTCTGATGCGAGACCTTTTATTGAAAGTAACCCGTGGCAGGTCACACTTCCCGGAATTTGTATTTTATTAATCGTTGTCGCATTCAATCTACTTGGTGATGGACTAAGAGATGCTCTCGACCCGAGACTGAAAAAGGGATAACAAGTGCTAGTTGTAAAAAACCTTACAATAAAATTTAAAACTAAAAAAGGGATTGTGACGGCCGTTCGAAATGTTTCTTTCAGCGTCGATAAAGGAGAGACACTTGGTGTTGTGGGCGAATCGGGCTGCGGGAAAAGCATAACCAATATGGCCATTATGGGGCTTCTCCCGCCAGAGGCAATTGTTGAGGCTGATGAATTGAGCTTCAATGGCAAAGATCTTAAATCTATATCTGATAAAGAATGGCAGCTCTTGAGAGGTGACCACTTTGGTATCATCTTCCAAGATCCTATGTCTGCATTAAACCCCTGTTTCACTGTAGAGTTTCAGCTCGCGGAGGTTATACGAAAAGCTAACCCGGGCTCATCAGTTGAAAGAGTTCGCACCAAGGCAATTGACCTTCTTGAAAAAGTTGGAATTCCGGCGCCAAAAAAAAGACTATCTTGCTACCCTCATGAACTCTCCGGAGGCATGGCACAAAGAGTAATGATTGCTATGGCCATTGCGGGAAACCCTGATGTTCTCATTGCAGACGAACCTACAACTGCCCTCGATGTAACGATACAATTACAAATTTTAAAACTTCTCAAAGAAATACAAACAGAAAATAATATGGCCATCTTATTTGTCACACACGATTTAGGAGTCGTCTCACAAATTTCAGATCGAATACAGGTGCTATATGCAGGTGAAATAGTTGAAGAAGGAGGCATCAAGCAGGTGATAACATCTCCCCGCCATCCTTACACTAAAGGACTGTTGAACTCTCTACCAAATATGTCAAAGAAACAAGAAGAGCTTTTTAGCATCAAAGGAACAGTCCCAAGTCTTGACCAGCGACCGATTGGCTGCCAGTTCGCTCCTAGGTGTGAGAAAGTCCTAGAGGAGTGCTCTAAGTCTTCTATAGAACTAAAAGAAATTGATGGCATAAGAAGTAGGTGCATAATTATTAATGATTAAGGCGTGATACTGATGGAAAAACTACTAAGAATAAATGCACTACAAAAACACTACAAAACGAAGGGACTCTTTGGCGACAAAAGTACCATTAAAGCTGTTGATGGAGTGTCACTAGAGGTCGAAAAAGGGACGACTCTTGGAATAGTAGGTGAATCTGGTTGCGGAAAGAGCTCATTAGCAAAAACTATTCTTGGTATTGAAGAGCTTACGGGGGGTTCTATTTACATTGGGGATCAAAACCTAAGCGAAATAAATAGAAGTGAGAAATGCTCACTAATACAGATGATTTTCCAAGACCCATACAATTCTCTCAACCCTAGAAAAAAAGCGTGGGAACTCATTGGTGCTCCTTTAATTATAAAAGGAGAAATGGATAAAGATGAGATTTATAAAAAATCTCTTGAGGTAATGGAGCTCGTCGGACTTACCAAAGAGATGGCGCATAGATACCCACACATGTTTTCAGGCGGTCAAAGGCAAAGGATCGGCATTGCTCGGGCTTTAATTACAAAACCAAAAGTAATAATCTGTGATGAGCCTATCTCTGCATTAGACGTATCAATCCAAGCACAAATTATTAATTTATTAAGAAATCTTCAAAACGAATTAAAGCTGACTTACATTTTTATAGGACATGACCTATCTGTTATACAACACATTGCTCATGAAGTTGCTGTAATGTACCTAGGAAAAATTGTTGAGCGCTCAAGTGTCGATAAAGTTTTTAATCAACCTGCCCATCCATACACTAGAGCACTTATTAACAGCTCCCCTGTTGTTGACCCAAGTCGTAGCATAAATGATTACGAAGTCATTGAAGGAGAGCTTCCATCACCTGCAAATCCACCATCGGGGTGTCACTTTCACTCAAGATGTAAAGATGCGGTTAACGACTGTAAAAGGAGTTATCCAAGTGAATTTAACCTAGGAGACCACTATGTTAAATGCCACTTGTATTCACCCGACAAGGCAAGTATTTCATCCATCGAGTAAAGCTCAAAACAAGGCAACTATTTCCACCATTTAGTAACCCTCAAACAACATTTCCATTTTTGACGAAAAGTATATGTGGAAAAAGACCTATTAATTCAATCATTTTCATTTGAAAAAATTTCTCTTAAAGAAGTTTTATTTTTTAGTATTTCTCCATGCAATCTTTACTCAAACACTGATTTATTTACTCCATGTATTTTCAAGGATCAAAAAATCACGAAGAGTACTTTGATGAAACTTGTATCAAAAAAGAACTTGGAGATATTATGCAAGAAATCTGATTTTGAAATCTTCAATTCTTTCGTTAAAAAGGAAATTACAGACATTTGTAAAAAGTTTTCCCATGGCTCTCCCGTTTATAATGGACTTAGGTTACTCAACCTTTGCTTACTCCATCAAAAGTTTGTTTACAAAGACCCATTTAACAAAGAAATCCTTCAAGGCCATCATCAAATTACAAAATTAGTAAGTGAGATTTTTGTCAATTACCAAAAATTTACACCCACTATTTTCAACAAGTTTTCAAAACTGGGCCATTACTTCTTGTTCTCTCAGCCGCTAAAATCAACGTTAATCTTCTCTCACCTTTTGGAGGAGTCCAAAGTATTTGAAAAAAAATTTAACCAAACTCTTTTTATAACGAGCCTATTTAAAGACATAGGAATGTCTCTTATAAATGAGAGCACACTATTAACAAAAAATATAAACGAAAAACAAAGAGAAGAAATTAATTGCCACTCGAGCTATTCATATCTTATTTGTAAAGACAACCTTCACTTATCAACTACTCAACTAAATTTAATAAAACACCACCATGACATAAAAAGTGAGAAAATATTATTTGGGCCTGAATTAATTTTTCTTCACTTCTCTGATGTCCTGTCTGCAATGATATCCGATCGACCTTATCGCCCGAAGAACTCATTATATAAGGCTCTTGAACTCATAAAGATTTCTACACCTCCATCAAATAAGGAAGAATTTAAGTTTCTAGTAAACTTTTCTACGAAGTTTTTTAACATATAGACCATTATCAGAGTCAAAAGCTCCAACATAAATTAGTTGGAAAATTTTTATTTTTGATAAACAATTATTATTGAGACAGTAAATTTCCAAGGAGGGAAAAGTGTCAACACAAGAAGTGAGTCCTTTAACCGGAATCCTAGCCGAAGACCAAGTTTTTATTGATTTCGGTGAACACGAGGGTAAGTCTATTCTAGAAGTTGCTGATACGCTACCAGATTATTATGATTTTCTTCTTGGAAAAAAAGAAGACGGTAACTGCACGATTAGACGATCAAAAGATAAAATTTTTCGTCTATATGTTACAAAAACTCTGAACTAAAGGCCTTGGCTTTTCCCTTCCCCTCTTGGATCGGAAACTCCTGTAAGTTTATTGTTTCTAAACTCGATTGCCTGGACTCGGCAGCCAAGGTTTTGATTTTTTAACTCATGGCCAATATCTTTAAGTTGTCTTGAGAGTTCCTGAGAGAAACCACTTCCTTCAACTCTTATGTAGTTTGGTCTCCACTGATGATGATATCTTTTCATCGCTACTGAATCATATAAATTATTCTCATATTCAAGATAGTTTAAAATGGTTTGCATAACGCAAGTTAAGATTCTAGTTCCCGACGGTGTGCCAACTGCAAGCAAAGGAGATTTACTCTCTTTGTCTAGAACGATTGTTGGAGACATACTACTCAAAGGTCTTTTTCTTGCTTCAACTAGGTTGTTCTTGCCACCGATGGCACCAAATAGATTAGACGCTCCCACCTTTGTCGCAAAGTCATCCATTTCATTATTCATAACAACACCGGTTCCTTCGACAACAACAGAATTTCCAAAGTATCCATTTATTGTTTGGGTGGTAACTACAACTCTCCCCTCACTATCCATAATTGAAAAATGTGTTGTTTCATCACTTTCATATTTAAAAGGGTCTAGGGCATTCTCGCTTCCTCGATCAAATGCCTTAGTATTTTTAATTTCCTTAGATAAATCATCAGCGTAGCCCTTGCTTGTAAGGCCATCTATTGGAACATTTACGAAGTCTGCATCACCCAAATACTTTGCGCGGTCATAAAATGCTTGCATCATTGCTGAACTCATCGCATGAACCTCAAACTTACCATAAGGCTCAACTAAGTTTAAATTCTCAAGAGTATTTAATATTTGAATAACATGGACACCACCACTGCTCGGTGGCCCCATTGAGTAAATGGGATAGCCTTTATAACTTCCTTTGACCGTCGCCCTAAACTTAGTTTTATAAATATTAAAATCCTTTTTTTGAAAAAACCCCGAACCATGAACTTTACTTGATTGAACAATCTGATCTCTTACATAGCCTTTGTAAAAACCATCTTTTCCCTTTAGCGATATATATTCGATTGTTTTGCTCAAATCGGTTTGCTTTAGAAGGTCTCCTGCTTTTAAGACCTCACCACTTTTTCTAAAAAATATTTTTTTAGTTGCGGGAAACTTGGCGAGGTCATCTTTTTTGTAATTAAGTGCTTTTTCTAATTCGGGATAAACGACAAAGCCTTCTCTAGCTAAATCAACTGCGGGGGCCAACACTTTGTTTAGAGGTAGCTTCCCCCATTTTTTATGAGCAGTTAATACTCCATCAACAAATCCAGGCACTCCCGCAGCATCCATACCAACTCTTGATTTAAGGGGTATCTCATTTCCGCTTGAGTCAACATACATTTTTTTGTGAGCTCTTAAAGGGGCCATCTCTCTAAAGTCTAAACTAACGGGTTCATCCATTGAACTTGGGTCGTAATATAATAGAAAACCTCCGCCACCTAACCCAGTGCTCTGGGGTCTTTCGACGGAAATAGCAAAGCTAACCGCAGTAAAAACATCAATGATGTTTCCACCCATTTTAGCTATCTTGATACCAGCATTTGTACTGTGATTTCCCTGGGAGGAAATCATAAGTTTTTCTGAAGTTGCCTGATATTTATTTTTTAACCTTGGGGCTTCGGACGAAAAATAATCAACTGGTTGATTTGCACATGAGTAAAAAATTATAAAAAACAGCAAATTGAAATGTTTCATTAAACACCTTTAGAAAATCTTTGAGTTAGGTTGCCATCCACAGACAATGTCGTCAAAATAATGATTAGAAATAATTAAGGAGACTCGCATGAAAATAGTGGACTATATTCATCAAGGTGGTGCGATTATGTATATATTATTAGCGCTAAATATTTTTGGTGTTGCCTTAATGCTCTATAAGTTTTTTGGGCTCAATCAATCCAAAAAAAATATCGCACAAACTGCTCTTTTTATATCCTCGAAGATAAAAGAAATATTCGCGGCCGATGGACAACACTCAGACTCTCAGGCGAAAGTCGAAATAACTTTAAGAGAGTTAAGTTCATATATGAATACAATAGAAAAAGGTCTCAATACGATTAAGATAATCGCAACAATTTCCCCTCTACTTGGATTATTAGGAACTGTTTTGGGTGTCTTGTTATCATTTAATAAAATGGCTTCTAGTGGAATGGGTGACCCAAGTGTATTTGCAAGTGGTATTTCTCTTGCCTTAATAACAACCGTAGGAGGACTAATAGTATCTATACCTCATTATATAGGACATAACTACCTCATTGGAATGGTCGACGATCTTGAGCAAATATTAGAAAAAGAAATTCTTCTCAAGGTATTAAAGTAATGAAAAAACGCTCCAGAGAAGCATCCACAATTGATTTAACTCCATTGATTGATGTGGTTTTTCTATTGTTGATATTTTTTATGGTTTCTACTGTCTTTAAGAAAGAAGAATTAGCATTAATCTTAAACTTACCTTCTGGAGAAACAACCGAGTCTAAAAGTAATAACAATAAGAATCTGCAAGTTGAGATAACAAAAAGCGAAATTGCTCTAAATGGGAAAAAAATATCCTTAAATGATTTTTCAAATTCGCTTGCCAATACTAAGAATAAAAAAGTCCCCGTTGTTTTGCGAATTGATGAATCTGTGGAGTATAAAAAGGTAGTCAAAATTATTGATTTGCTTAAAAAATACAAATTAGAAAACTTAAACCTAATTACAGAGAAAGAATGAGTCAATCTTTACTTAGTACTTCTTCGTAAACGTCCATCATAACTTTATTTGTATTTTCGGGCAGAAATTTGGAAACATGCTTCAAGCCCTCTTGCGATAATTTATTATAAGTCACAGAGTCCACTGACAATAACTCCATCGCTTTAGTGATCTCAAATGCATTATTTGGATCACAATATAAACCACCGGGGCCGGCCACCTCCGGAAAGCAACTACCATTTGTAGTAATAACCGGTTTACCTGAGAACAAGCTCTCGATGAGAGGTATGCCAAAGCCCTCAAAGAAGCTCGGAAAACAAAAGGCAAATGCCCCCTGATAGATCGCGGGTAAATCTTCAAGAGGAATTCCCTCTAAAATAGTTACACAATCCTCAAGACCGAGCGACGTAATCTTTTTTACCATCTCTTTTCTATAATTTTTACCTTTCCCTACTAATACTAATTTTTTACTTTTTCCAAAGTGATAATATGCATCGATCAAAGTTAATACATTTTTTCTTTCCTCAAATGCACCTACAAAAAGAAAGTATTCATCATTTATGGAATATTTACTAAGCACATTTTGGATTTCATCCGAGCTCAATTTATTAAAAAAAATTGGATTACAACTTTGGTAGGCAACTCTAATCTTAGCTGCTGGAACCTCAAGAATTTCAACTAAATCATTTTTTGTCTGTTCGCAAATCGCAACAATTACATCGGCGACTTTACATGCGTATTTTACTTTCGCCATATAAACTTTCCTGTCTACAGACGGAAAGTATTCTGGGTATCTAATAAATATTAAATCGTGAATTGTAACGACAAACTTAGTTTTTGAATTATTCCTTTTCCTGGGAAGCTCGTGGGAAAGCCCATGAAAAATATCCAGCTCATATTCATCAAATAACT
This sequence comes from Bacteriovoracaceae bacterium UBA1511, assembly GCA_002323535.1. Taxonomy (GTDB): domain Bacteria; phylum Bdellovibrionota; class Bacteriovoracia; order Bacteriovoracales; family Bacteriovoracaceae; genus UBA1511. Next base: position 104,637 of record DCQT01000033.1, on the reverse strand, counting down.
TTGAATAACCAGACCTCCAAAGAGAAGGAAACAATCTTGAAAAAAAGGATTTGGGCTTCACAACTTTAAGGCGAGGGTTCTTTTCTTCAAAATTCAAAGCCCTCTGATCTGTATAATCCATAGAAAAAAGAATGTAATCATGGCCGGGAAAAAACTTTTCTAGGCCAGTTATAAGATCTCTGGAGTAATTTCCAAGACCTCTCCAATTATGAAAAACTCTTTTTGCGTCATATCCAACTTTCATCTGATCTCCGTTAAATAAGCCTACAATAAAGTCTTATCTTTCGCCTACAAATATATAATTTTTTAGTGCAGCACACCGTTTTTTTCAAAGCACAATGAAAAAGGTTCATCTAAAATCATCAAGCTCCCATCTAGATCATAAAAATCAACATTGTTAAGCCTCATTGAATGTGAGATCCCCAGAGAAGTCTCGACCATACAACCAACCATTGTTTTTAGTTTTTGATTCTTGGCCTGGGCCAAAAGTTGAGCAGCTCTGCTTGGTCCTCCTGCCTTTTGAATCTTCACGTTGACTCCATCACAGTATTGCCCCATATCAGGGAGAATATCTTTATCAGTAATATCTTCATCCAAAAAAAGATCACAAATTAACTCATTTTTTAACTTTTTGTTATCTAAGAAACTTCCCTCCCTAAACGGTTGCTCCACCAGCTTGATATTTTCATTCAAGGTTTGAACATGGGGTTTTATTTCTTCGTAATTTAAAAAAGCCTCATTGAAATCGACAAAGAGGTCACCAGAAAAGAATTGCTTAACTTTTGAAATACGCTCTGAGATTAAATTATTATCAAGCTTTATCTTTAAAGTTTTAAATCTACTTAATTGGTTATCAAAGATAAATTCTTCGTATTCATTTATATCCAAAATTGGAAGCGAGTAAGAGGTATCGCACTCGCCTTTTTTTAATAAAAAACTAGAGGCG
>DCQT01000033.1:17952-103368 GCA_002323535.1 Bacteriovoracaceae bacterium UBA1511 | reverse complement strand
AGGCGCAAGCCATATCCAAGGCACACTTCAAGGAGTTTGATATCGCTAAGTTTTGAATAGATTTTGAAAAAGAAGGTAAGTCACACTTTTTTTTTGGTAATCTAGATCTTATGCTCTCAAACTCTCTGGCAATTTTCTCAATTGTCTCACCCCATCGAACGTTTGGAGCAGCCTCTCCAACAGCTTGATTATCCAAGTAAATAATCAAGTTTTGTTTAGTAAAGCTAGTATTTCTTGAGATTTTCCAAGCATACTTCAGTTTTAACTCAATTGTTTCGATATCCCATTGTAAATATTGGCTTTCCATTAGCCTAATTTTAGTAGGAAAAAAGCAATTTGAAAATAAAACGTAACCACCATTTAAACGGACTACTAAAATGAGCCTAAGCTTGGAAGTACTCCTAAAACTTTTTGCGTTGGCCATTGGAGTGCTCATTTTTAATAAAGTAGTAATCCCTAAAATTGCAGAGCTGTTTGTAAAAAATAAATATAAATCCAAGAATCCAAAAGCCAGCCTTGATCACATGATTAAACTAAAAATTAATGAATTATCGGATAGTGACTCAGGTAGAGAGGGCATAATCAAAAAAAATGGAAGTAAGAAAAATGTATCGCCAAAAGATGCGATTCTTGATTATTTTAAAAAATTAACAGAGGAGGATACGTCACCTGAAAAGGAGCAAGAGGCACAGTGGTTTATATATTTAATCGAACAACTGCATTGGGGAGATAGTGAAGAGATTAAAGATATCCAAATTGAATTAAATAAAGCATTTAAATCTAGGTTTGAAATAACTAAAATAACCGCCGTCATAAATAAACTAATCAAAGAAGATAAAATTAGTTTTTTGGCCGGACTTAACTCACCTAAAATTGCACTCATTAACTTTATTGGTCTTTACTCCATTTTATCAGACACATTATCGAACAATGAAAATACCTTCTTAGATAAAATTTCATCTGAAAACAAAACGACAAAGGAACTGATAACGATGGCAATCAAATGTGTCATTCAATTATCTAAAGATTACCCAATGCAAGCTATTTATAACAGCGTCCTAAAAAACTCCTCTCCCTTGGATAAAGTTGATGCAAAAAAAATGGATGAAATTATCATTGACTTTTGTTTTATAAAAGGAACAAATCATCCAAAACACCTAAGTACATTTATAAATGAATTAGAAAAACAAATAGTCACAATAAAGACCATTCTCCCTCTTAAGGCACCCAAAGACAAAAATGACTTCTCAGGAGCTTTAAAAGTTTTTGGACAAGATGAGTCTAGTTATAATTTTAACTATATTAAGAAAAAACAAAAAAAGTTACTAGCATCAGCGCATCCAGATAGGGTTGCCGGACTTAATTTAACAGGTGACCTTATAAAAAATGCTCATAATAATTTTATCATTATTCAAGACGCTTATGAGATAATAAAAAAACACGAAAAAAAGGCTAAGAAATCCGCATGAATAAGACGATTGAACATCTTAAAAAAAACCTCATAAAAATTATCTCAGAAACGAATGGACTATCATTAAACCATACCCTTGAACTACTTTTGGCCCAAAACGACACGACACAAAGTGAAAAAGAAATCATTCTTGATTTTCAAAACTTGGTTCACAAATTCCAAGGAGATCAAATCAAAATAGATGATCTCTTGAATCACCCCATTAGCGAGGTTCTTTTTTTCTTTTTTAAGAACTTTCCAATTCCCTATTGCGAAGAGCACATTCACCTAACAGGCTCTTTACATGAAAGTTTTATTTATCCACATCTTGCACCTATTTTGGAATCAAAAGAAGGAGAGATGGTGTTAGAAAAAATATCAAGTGTATATGAAAAAGATGTCTTAATAAAATCCGAGGAAGACGTAAGGGATCTTATTCAGCTTAAAGAGGGAGAGGAGTTTTCAGAATACTTAAAAATTCTTTACCTCCCAAAAGTAATATTAAGAAATAAAGAAATACATGAAAAAGCTAGTTATCACATGGCAAAAAGGTTATTTGAAGAGTTTAACGTGGGAAGTATTCGGCTAAAGTTCACTCTCTCTCGATCAACCGCAATTGAGAGCGAGCAAATACCTGGCGTTGAAAATGTCACAAGTGAAGATGTGGTTCTTGGTTTATATGATGGCTTTAAGAGGTACCAAAAAGAAAATTCAAATTTTAATTTCACCCTTACTCCTTGCTTTAGAAAAGAATTAGACTTTTATGACAAAGAAAATTTTTCTAGCAAGAAGGAGCACTTTGAAAGTCAGGTCAAGGATATTTTAGAGTTATTACAAAAGTATCCGTACCTTAAAAGTGTTCTTACAGAGGTTGATACCGTTGGTGATGAAAAAGGTCTTTACCGAAAAGCTCATTTTGAGGAAATGAAAGATGGCTTTAGAAAATTACAGTATAACGGATTTAGAATAAAGTCTCACCACGGAGAAACTTGGAAGGTTTTAAGAAAAGGTGTTCAATCAGTAGATAATGCGATGAATATTTGGCACATTGATACTTTAGAGCATGGAATTAGTCTGGGAATTAACCCTAATTTTTATTTTCATCGAATTCTTCAAGATACATTAGAACTTAATGAAAAAGGGATACCCCTCACGGAAAAATCTATATTAAAAGAAGAGATCGATGATATTCAAGGACTCCCATTAGAAATCAAAAAGAAACTCTCAAAAGGTATTTCACTTTCACCAATTGAAAAAGACATGCTGACAAAGGAAAAGTTTCACCACGCGAGAGAAATAGAGCATTACCAACATGACGTGCTTAATAGAATGATAAATAAGAGAGTTTCACTTGTGGCACTTCCCTCTTCGAATTTAAAACTCACAGGTGCCTTTCCTGACTATAAAGATCATCCGTTTAGTTGGTGGGAGAAAAAAGGTGTAAGGTTAGGTATCGGTACTGATAACTACATCACCCTTCAGACAAACTTTATTAGAGAGATGCTTATACTTTTGTTTTCGGAGTCTGAAAGCCTAAAAATCACTAAACTTTTGATGATAGCAACAAAGATAGGACAAAGACCGCTAATCAGCTCGAAGTTATGGGAAATGCGAAAAAAGTTTTGCCGATAACTTTAGGCTCTAGAAATCATCCCTTTAGTTACCTCCAAAACCTGATCAGGCAATATATCAACCATACACTTTTGATAAATCTGCCTTTCACATTTACCACGTCCATCTTTTGAACATGGTTGACAGTAGAGTCCTGCCTCTAGAATTTGAATTGTTGGGCTAAATGTTTTCCCAAAAGCAGTAGGCCCATTGAGCAAAATCCCTTTCTTTTGATGAGCATCAGCCACGTGAATTATTCCAGTATCTGCTGATATTGTTAATTCGGCTCTTGTCACTAAATATGAAGACTCTAAAAGAGAGAGTTTCCCAGATAAGTTTATAATGTTGTCATGATAATTTAACTCTTCGATAAATTGATCATTTGGACCCCCAACGAGGACGATAGTTTCACTTGGAAAGTTTTCTAAAAACAAATCTATTAGCCGTTTCCAATGCTGTACAGGCCATCTTTTCATTTCCCAAGCGGCACTAGGCGCAAAAACGAAATATTTATTCCCATCAACAAGACTTGCCACTTTATCAGCTATATTCTTGTCAAACTCCCAAGATGAGTGGTTTGGCTTTATTTTTGGGACGTAACTTAGCAATGGGGCAAGATAGGAAGCTTGACCGACAAAGGGCTTTGGGAAGAGATTAATCCTAAATTTAAAAAGTAAAAATCTTTTCCACCTACTTTTTGGTCTCTTAATCCATAAACTACTCAAACGGCGTACTAGTGAGATAAGGTGGATTAAATTTGACCTCATGCTATTATGTGCATCATAAACTAGATCAAAATCTTGTTTTTCGATCCACTTATGTATCGAATACACCCCCTTGAACTCTTCAAGCTTTTTTACCTTCCCCACATTAGGATCGGAGTTCAAAAGGGGTGCGAAAGCAGATTTAGTTAGCCAGGTGATCTGTACATCTGGGTATCTTGTTTTTAGAGCTTGATTGACTGTAGAGGCTTGAACTATATCTCCAAAACTCGAAAATCTTATGACCAAAACTTTTTTCAAAACCAACCTTTATAAAACTTCAAACTTTGTTAACATTTTAAGATAGAGATTTAAAAGGCTGAAGGTAATTTTATGGCAATTTCTGAGAAAAATTTTCAAACTCTGCTAAAAGTTGCTGTTGAAAATAAAGCAAGCGACATTCACCTGAGGGAGGGAGAATCTCCTGCTTTTAGAATTCGTGGTGATTTGACCCCGATAAAGTCTGGAGTACTTTCCAAGGAGGATTTTCTATCAATATTTAAACTTTTAAATATTAAAAAAATTCCTGATGATAAAATACCGTTTGAACGAGATGGAAGCTATGAAGTATCAGGAGTATGTCGTGTTAGACACAATAGTTTCAGATTCTCTGGAAAATTTGGGATCATTTTAAGAATCATTCAACTAGAAATACCTTCCATAGAGAGCCTAGGACTCCCAGTAAACCTAAGTGACCTAACTAAACCAAAAGCTGGTATAACGCTTGTTACGGGTCCAACTGGATCAGGAAAAAGTAGCACGCTCACATCTTTGATTAACTACATAAACGAAAACCAAAAAAGGCATATCATTTCAATCGAAGACCCTATTGAATTTATACACCAATCTCAAAAGTCAAAGATATCTCAGAGAGAAATTGGCTTAGACACCGAAACGTTCAAATCAGGGCTTAGGGCGAGTCTTAGGCAGGACCCTGATGTCATTCTTATTGGTGAGATGCGAGATACTGAAACAATAGAGATTGCCTTAAAGGCATCCGAAACAGGCCACCATATTTTCTCTACCCTTCACACTTCAAATGCGGCAAGCACAATTAATCGTATTATTTCAATGTTCCCTCCAGAAGAGCAACAAAACATCAGGCTCCGTCTCGCTGACAGCCTCAATGCAGTGATTGGCCAAAAGCTTGTACCAAGTTTTAATGGGAAAAAAATCTATCCAATTCAGGAGATTATGATCAATGGGCCAGGAATCAAAGAATGTATCTTAGGAAAGGAAGATTTATCAAGGATTAATCAAATTATATATGAAGGTGGAAAAAGCTTTTCTTCAAAAACAAAATTGAGTTCTATTAGTTTTGATCAATCGTTGATGCGTCTTTATAACGCCTCAAAAATCAGCAAAGAAACTATTTTGCAATTTAGTGAAAACCCAGATGATCTTGAGAAATCGATTATGTTTGAGTAGCTTATACTATCGAAGTGAACGAATTCGCGAGACCACATCGTCAACTCGAGATTTCGCAGTATCACACTTCTTTTTCCATTCACCGTGGCTAAGTGTCTGATCCATATCCAAAATTAATTGTCCATGCTCCTTTGATGCATCATTAAATTCTTTAAGTAACTTGGCCGCCTGGTGCTCATCCTCAAGACTTTCTAATATTTCTAAAATTTCGTTAAGCTCATTATTGTCAATTAAGTCATTCATCTCTTATCCCCGCTTAATTTTTCGACACCTTACTCATGGAAGATTTGATCATATCGTTCATGATAAACAAAGTTTCTTCTAAAAGAGAGTCTTTTTGAAGTTCCTCCTCCCAGTCAGACTTTCTTCTTTTAACATCTTCTTCCCACTTCTTCTTATTTTGTTTTTTAATTTCTTCATTTTCAGAAAGTGCATCTTCAAAGTTTGAGACAAGAATCAATTTATTCGGTTCTTCAATTTTAAATTTATTCATCACCTCTTCTCTTTTTTTATCTTCTTTTTGCACGGCTTTTTTATTCAAAGAAACCACCGTATCCTCTCTCTTTGATACTAAGTAATCTACAGAGCCCTTAACTTTATTTATTCTTTTGTTTTTCTTCACTCTCTTTGCGCTATCATTTTTTAATTTGTTTAGGTTGTAAAAAGGTCCATCCCAAAGGTCGTAATTAAGTTTAGCAACTTGATCCCACTTTAATGAATAATCTAAGTCCTGCTCTCGGTTTTTTGCATAGCCCATTGGATCAGGAAGGATAATATCTGGAGTTATCCCCTTGTACTGAGTAGAACTACCGTTTATACGATAAAACTTTTGAATTGTTACTTTAAGAGCACCCATCGTTGGGCCAAACATTTTTAACAAAGGTGCTTGATTTAAATTGAGTACTGCTTGAACAGTGCCTTTACCATGCGAATATTCACCACCAACGATAACTGCTCTTTTATAGTCTTGTAAGGCTCCTGCTAAAATTTCAGATGCAGAAGCACTAAACCTATTAATCATCACTACTAAAGGGCCGCCGTAAACAACTGAGGGGTCATAATCTTTTAAAACATCTGTCGCGCCTTTATGGTTTCTGATTTGTACTATCGGTCCTTCTTTAATAAAAAGCCCTGACATAATTCGAGCGTCCTCAAGCGCTCCTCCCCCATTATTTCGGAGGTCTAAGATAACTCCATTCACTCCAATTTTTTTTAATCTGAGAAGCTCTTTTCTCACATCCTCAGAACAATTTCGTCCTTGCCCATTAAAATCTCGGTAGAACTTTGGGACCCTTATATAACCAACTTTTTGTCCTAATTCTTTGTGTTCAATTACAGATGACTTCACATAACTCTCAGAAATTTTAACTACATCTCGAACAATAGAGATTGTTTTTCTTGTTCCATCGACTTTTTTAACTGTTAATTTAACAATCGTTCCCTTTTTACCTCGTATATATCGAACAGCATCATCAACTCTCATATCTACGAGGCTAACTGGCTTTCCTGATTTCCCTTGAGATACAGATATAATTAAATCCTCAGCCTCTAGTTCTTTTTGTCTCCACGCAGCTCCACCAGGGACGATAGAAACAACTTTAATGTACGAGCCATCTTCTGATAAAACGGCACCTATTCCCTCTAAGCTTCCAGAAATATCAATATCAAAATCTTCTTTTTTCTTTGGAGGTAAATATACAGTGTGCGGGTCAAATATTTCAGAAACAGAGTTAAAGACTTTCTCTCTGAAATCATCTGAGTCATCTTTTAAAATTCTAGAGAAAAGTTTTTCATACTTTTCACCAATTGCTTCATTCGCTTTTTTTAGAGCCTCTTTCGGAGAAAGAATTTTTTCAGAATCACTTTTAGATTTACTTTTTTTCTTTTTGTTTTTTTTGTCTTTGTTGGTTTTGCTTGCAACTTGTTCTTTTTTTAGGTCCTCTTGCTCCTGAAGGATATCTAAGTACCTTGAAAGGGTAGCTTGTTTGAAAATTTTTCTCCAAAGTTCTTTTTGTTCTTTTTCACTTTTGGGAAAGGATCTTTTTTCAGGGTCTAATTCTAAACTTTCCTTTTTTTCAAAGTTAAATCCCTTCTTAAAGAACTTTTTTCTAAAACCCTCTGCTCTTTTAACTCCTGAGGAAACTAGCTTTATTGATAAATCAATAATTTTTTTATCACCAGAAACCATAAAATCATCAAGGGAGAATTGAAACTTTTCTAACTTTTTAACATCCTTTTTTAATAAAAATTGCTTACCAAAGTCTATTTTCTTTAGGTACTCCGCAAATGCTTTTTGGGAAACAGAGTCGTCTATACTCAACTTTTTATAATGGTATGTCTCTAAAGTGCTTTTTAGTATGTTGCCAACAAGCTTATCCTTAGATTGAAAAGCAAAAGAGCTGCTAAAGGCAACACTTAAAACATAGAGGCAAACAATTAATTTGAGCTGAATTTTAAACATTTTTTTCCCTGTTTATTGAGAGTTTAAGCTTATATTTTAGAATAATTTCACCTATTTGGATAAGAATTTAATTCTTTCCCTATACAAATATTGTGCGAGTTTACTACTAGGTTTTTTATACTAGATTTATCATTGAATCATGAGGTCACCACCCTCCTTTACTAATAGATTATTTAAAGATCAGCACTTTCCATTTTTCGTGCATTTACATCGCCAAATCACCTATAAAAACACCCCAAGTTCTTGATTTTCCCCTTTCATTTAGATAACTAGTTCATCAATACCAGGTGTTTAAATGAAAAGTGTTGATAAAATTTTTGGCCAACAAATTATTGGAGTTGAGGACTTCGAGTTCAATCAACGTGTCGCAGACGTTTTCGACGACATGGTTTCTAGGTCGGTTCCATTTTATAGCGAAATTCATCGTATCCTAATCGATTTATCAAATTATATATTCTCAAAAACCAACACTCCAGTCATATATGACTTGGGTTGCTCTACTGGAACAACACTAAATATATTATCTAAAAAAATTGCCGAACTTGGAAAAACACCAAAGCTCTATGGAATAGATAGCTCTTTACCAATGGTAAAAAAGGCAAAAGAAAAGCTCGATGGTACTTTTGGAGAGGTAGAAATTAGAAATGAAGACTTACTAGAGTCAACTTTTGATCAACCGGCTGATCTTATAGTTATGAATTATACTTTACAGTTCATTTCTCCAGAAAAAAGAGGCAAGCTTTTATCAAAAGTATACCAAGCACTAAAGCCCGGAAGTACCTTTGTTTTATCTGAAAAAATAAACCCGGAACAAACTTTTAACTTTAATTTGATTACTGACTTATACTATGACTTCAAGAAAAGAAATGGTTACTCGGAGTTAGAAATATCTCAAAAAAGAGAAGCCTTGGAAAATGTGATGAAACCAATAACACCATCACAGCAAATTAAACTTTTACAAGAAGCGGGTTTTAAAAACTCTGAAATGATTTTCAGGTGGTATAATTTCGCTTCATATTTATGCATTAAATAAAATGAGTGATTTCTTAAAAGATATTGTAACCGAAGAAGTTTTTAAAATACTTCAATCAGATACTCAAAAGATAAAACATAACCTTACTCAAAAAATCTACACTGAAAGGATTGAAGCGCTGGGTAAACTGTCAAGCTTTTCAAACTTCTCACCTGTTAAAGACGATCATTTTGTAAAACTTCACTCAAAGTACAATAATATACCGGAAATAACCTCTCTTATGAGATCTTTTATCCCATGGAAAAAGGGTCCATTTAAAATTAATGAACTCGAAATCGATAGTGAGTGGAGAAGTGATATTAAATGGAACAGACTTCAAAGTTCTCTTCCTAGACTCAAAAATAAAAAAATTCTGGATGTAGGCTGTAACAACGGGTACTTCCTATTCAAAATGTTAGAGCACTCTCCTGAATGGGCACTAGGGATTGATCCTTCTTTACCTTGCTACCTTCAATACAAGGCCATAAGAAGCCTCTTAGAAGAAAACCTGCCTGTTTATTTTGAGCTCCTGGGCCATCAACATCTGCATTATTTTAAGAAAAAATTCGATGTAATTTTTCACATGGGTATTATCTATCACCACCCAAATCCTATCGAACAAATAAAGACACTTAAAGAATCTCTTCGTCCTAATGGATCCCTCATCCTGGAGACAATAAATATTCCAGGGGATGATAGCTATTGTTTATTTCCACATGATCGATACGCAAAAATGAGAAATATTTGGTTTATTCCAACAACGAGTTGCCTCATCAACTGGCTCCAAAAGTGTAAATTCAAAAATATAGATATAATTTTTGATGAAACTCTTACATCTGAGGAGCAAAGAGTGACTTCATGGAGTGGCGGCCAAAGCCTAGATGATTTTTTAAGCCCGACAGACAAAACTAAAACTGTCGAAGGCCATCCTGCACCACGAAGAGTAGCAATCAGGGCCGATATTTAAAATCAGTTCTTAAAAAGTTTAAGCATCCCCTTAGATAAAGCTTTTTTACTAAGAGTACTCACGACCTTTGGGGATATCCGATCGAGAAAACTAATAACCTTTCCACTTACGGTTGGGTCGATGTACGACTTCTTTTTTTCAATGGCCTGGGAGATAATTTCAGCAACTTTAGAGGGCTTAGATAAGAGGGGCTTTAAATACTCAGGAAACCCTCCTTCATCACCAACTCTAATTAGTGGAGTATCAATAAAGCCCGGGCAAACCAAACAAAGGGATACATTTGAATTTCTTAGAGATAACTCCTTTTGAACAACTTCAGAGTAAGATATCAAAGCCGCTTTTGATGCACTATAACTTCCAAGAAGAGGCGCACTAACAAATCCAGCGACACTGGAAACAGGAACAATTACACCGCCTTTTTTTTCCATAAAAGGCATAATTACATCTAATATCCTTTTAAAAGATAAAAAATTAATCTCCATTACTTGATAGAATTCTTTTTCTGATTCTTTCGATGTTGGCTTTAGTGTGACAATTCCAGCACAATGAACAAAAACATCTGGTATTCCATATTGCTCAATAACTTTTTTTAAACCATTCTTAGACTCTTTCTTTTTCGCCAAGTCGACAAGTGACGGGTAAAAAAGGTGGCCACAGTCAAGACTCATTCTATTTAGTGCCTCTTCATTAATATCTATACCAACAACCGTATATCTTTTTTGAATATATTTTTTAACAAGCTCTTGGCCGATGCCTCCACAGCAACCAGTTATATATACAATCATCGCCTCGATCCTTTTGTTGAAAAATACTCGTCTAGCCAAAAGACTTTCCCCTCCCGCACAACGAGAATTTTCTCAAACTTTGTTCCATTAATTCCATCACTAATATGTGGCTCGATGGCCCAGACTCCATCGAGCGAGTTAATATTTTCCCCTCTGATAGTTTCTTCAAGAAAGCCTCTTGAAAAAATATCTGCGTAGGCTTGCCAGGAAAAAGGCTTCATGAAGCTTGGAAGATTAGATAATTTGGATGGATGTAATCTGTGCGCAAGCACACCAAAAGGGTAAAGCTCATGAACATTTTTGAGATGACGTTTTTTAATCTCTTGAGAAATTTGAGAATAAATTTCCTGGGCATTAAGCTCACCGTTGAATAAATCGGGAATTAATTCTTCAAGCTCATTTAATTGATTGTCTAATTTGTTGTAAGCTTTACTTTTTGAAGGACAAAAGCCAAGCCCGACATCACTTGGAACACCATTTACATACGGAGCTGCATCAAGAATAAAACAATCCTCCTCCTCTAAAAAAATATCCCTACGGGGTAATGTATCGTCGTAAGAGGACATCTTGTTAAAACTACTTCTTTCTGCAAACCAGGCAAAAGAATAATGAAGGAAATGCTTAACTCCTTTTTTTTGAAGTAAGCTATCAAGCATTTTTGCCGCATCAAATTCACTTACTCCAGGGCGAAGTAGACTCGCGACTTCATTAATTGATTCAATCGTTAATTTCTGAGACTCATAAAATTGTTTAAGCTCTTTGTCTGAGTAGGACTTTTGTCTTCTTTTATTAATTTCTTTTGATATGAACTTAAGGCCAGGGATTGAGTTCACATTTAACTTTTGATTTATTTTGAGATTAAGCATGAGACATCTCCCAGGAATTTAATTTTTTATTAATTAACCTCACCGCCATTGAGTCCCGCATAAATTGATCCCAGTGCCCTCCACGAATTATCGTCAACTCCCCCATCACTTTATTTTTTGAAGGTATTTTAATGAAGGGGTCATCCTTCGAAAGAATATATAGAGTAGGGCTTTTTAAACAGGGTATGTCATCATTAATAAACAGGGAATTAAAAAAGGTATGATAAAAATCAATCGTCTTAAATGAAATCTCTCCTTCATGGCCTTTAGCAATTTTTTTAAAAATTCTTTGAGCGAATAAAAGGTTATTTTTAATTGCCCAGCGATAGGGTTTTATTTGAAAAAGTAGTGCGTACCAGCTTTTAAGAATTTGCCGAGATATTATATTTTTTTTGTATGTCGCCAAATCCAAGGAGTTTAAAAAAATTGATCCTTTTAAATCCTGTCCTACAACTTCAGAAAAGTAACTCATTACCGGGCCACCGATGTCATGACCGATGAAATAAAGACCATTCCCAAGATTTAGATCTAATTTTTTTAAGACGCTTAAAAATAAGAGTTTTGCTTCTCCAATAGGAACGTTCGCCAAATCCTCTAGGTTAATCCCTACTTGAAAAAAAGAAGAATCAATGTCTTTTGATACTTCATTCCAAACAAAGTAATTGTCGGGAAATCCATGAAAAAATATTATTGCAGGTTTTCCTGCGGTTCCTTTTTTAAAGAGAACTTTTTTATTTTTACCGAATATATTTAGATTTCTTATTTTCAACTATGCCTCTGATTACCTAATGCTCAAATAATTCTTCTCACGAAGATAATTACTCAAAACCTTATTTGACCTAGGGTTTAATATAAGTGAGACAAAGGGAGATTCTTTAAATAAATAAGAAATTAACTCCGCAATGTTATAACCACTAATCTTTGGGAGAACATTTGAAAGACTTTCATAGAAAGGATGAGAGTCTTTCAGCTTATGAACATTATCTGTTTTTACGAGCTCTGATAAAACCCAACTAACCTGAAGTAAGTCACTTAAAATAAAATCAATACACTGAGATACTTTTTTAATAGGTAAACTAGAACGATCATTTATTAACTCTAACATTAAAAAAGCAAAAGAGGCGTGCCTGGTTTCTTCTTCGAAATGACGACGGTGAAGGTGATAAAAAAATGGATCAATCTCATTTTTATGAGGACGCATTTTTTTAAAAACCTCTATGGACTCCTCCTCTGTTGCCGCCGTTACAAGCCACAGTGCTTGCCCACCGATAATTCCATTGAGGCGAAAAAATTTCTCTATTTTTGATTCATTTAATGTTGGTAAAATCTGTCTAATTTGGAGCCTAGTCACCTTCGTTGTTTCAGCAAACTTAGTCAAAAATAAATCAAATGCCTCTGAGTGTTTTTTTTCTTCTTTAAAAAAATTTTCAGCGAGTTCTTCAAACTCTACTGAGACAGGGAAGCGCTCGATAATATTTTGATAACACTCTTTTTTTGATCTCTCGATCGCTAACTCAAGCTCACAGATGGCAGAGTTAATGACCAGCCCTAGAAACTGACTTACAACCAATAACTCATTTGGAGATAATTTATCGTATAGAATAAAGTTGGTATCTATTGGAGCAAAGCTTTTTGTTAGGTCAACGGTTTTGAACTTTGAAAACTCTGAAATGCTCCAGGCTTTTGACACTTGTTTTTGCCTTAAATCATCAAGTCCGAAACAATCATATAAATCAGGAAGATACACAACAAACCTCCTTCTTTAATAATTTTACCACAGAACAAATACGCCTAAGATATTGAAATTATGTAATTTTTCATTGGAGAAATTCTCTAACATATTCTGTTTCTGGATTGTTTTTAATTTGCTCAGGAGCTCCAATTTGCTCAATTACACCATTGTTCATCAAAACAATTCGGTCACTCATAGTAAACGCTTCCAGCTGATCATGAGTTACATACAAACAAGTGATCTTCAAATCTTGCTGGATTTTCCTGATATCATGTCTCATCTTTTGACGAAGTTTTGCATCAAGGTTGGAAAGAGGCTCGTCAAGAAGGAGAACTTTTGGCCTGGCCACTAAGCCGCGCGCAAGCGCTACTCGTTGTTGCTGCCCTCCAGAGAGTTGATTGGGCATACGCTGATCAAGTCCATCAAGCTCAACTACTCCAAGAGTGTCCATAACTCTTGTTTGAATTTCGTTTTTAGAAACTTTTTGGATTTTTAGCGGGTAAGCGATGTTATCAAACACATTCATGTGAGGCCAGATAGCATAACTTTGAAAAACCATTCCAATTTGTCTTTTTTCAGGGCGAACAAAGATACTCCTTTCTGGGTTAGAGATAACTTCACCCCCCATGATTAATTCACCGGAGGTTTGATTTTCAAGACCTGAAACTATTCTCAAACAAGTAGTTTTCCCACAACCACTGGAGCCAAGAAAAGAAATAAACTCACCGTCTTCAACAATAAGGTCGAAACCTTTAAGAATATGATTTTCGCCATAATATTTTTGGATATTTTTTAACTCTAAAGAACTCATAATCCGTAACTTCCTTTGGAAACTTTTTTGATAATGAAATTTATTAATAATATAAAAATGATTAGCAGCACGCACAGCGAAGCGGCTCCACCCCCTCCAGAGTCCCCATATTCTTGAAGTTGAAACAATAGCGTCCCTAAAGTTTCTAGCCCGGGCCCTGTAAGTAAAATTGTCATAGTCAATTCACTAAAACATGGCATAAAGATTAAAAACCATGCAGAAATAATAATTGGGCGTAAAATAGGAAACCAAAGATCTATCAATCGTCGAATAAAGGTAGCACCACATAAAACAGAGGATTCTTCTAGAGACTTATCAATTTGTCTCATCCCATCACTTATCGTTCTCACTGCAAAAGATAGGTATTTCACAAAGTAAGCAACCCCAATCAAAAAAAGAGTATTATAGAGACTTATATTTCCCATCCTTCTTCCAAACGATAGTAATATCGCTAATGCCAGCACTGTTCCTGGTGTTGAAAATGGAATTGTTGGAATCGATCTCACAAGAGAACGTCCAAATATATTAGTTCGAACCTCCACATAAGATAAAATAAGGCCAATAAGAACAGAAATAGAAGCAACAGAAATGCTTAGATAAAGACTGTTTTTCACAGAAGTTAAAAATTCAGGCATCTCAAAAATTAGATGTCCAAAATTTCCAAGAGTTAAATTTGAAAAGCTAAAGACACCCTGCACCTTCGATAATGATGAAGCAAAGATACTCAATACAGGCATCAAAAATAAAATACTAAAAAGTAAAAATAAACCCAGCTGAACAAAATTTTCTTTTTTCCCTAAACTAATTTTTGAAATTCTCGAAGACTTTCCTTGCACAACGGAGGCAATGTTATTTTTATTTAAGAGTTGTTGAATAGTAACAATTAAAATAGCAAGAAAGATAAGAAAGAAACTTAAAAGACTCGCAGCACTAATACCATTTAGGGATCCCATTTTTTGAAACATGTAGATCCTTGTGGTTAGTAAATAAATTCCCCCAGGAGAGCCAATCAAAGCAGGGACACCAAAGCTTGCGGCACTTGCGAGAAAAACCAACAGAGCGCTACTTTTTATGTTTGGCCATAAAAGTGGCAATGAAATATCAAAAAAAACCCTTATTCCACTTGCACCAGAAAGTCTCGCGGCTTCCTCAAGTGAGCTATCAATGTTTTTAAGTCCACCAAGAAGAGACAATAAAATATATGTATAAAAAAATGATGTTAAAACAAAAACAAGGCCTGCCACGGAGTAAATATCCAGGACATTCTCCCCTACTATTTTTGTAAGAAGGCCGGAGCTAGGAGAGGCAAGGTTGATCCACGCAATCGCCCCTACAAAAGGAGGAATAGCATAGGGCAGAGAAAAAAGTGTTGTCCACTTTTTTGAAAATCTTATTTCAACCCGACTCAATACCCAGGCGAGTGGAGTGGCAAAAATGACGGAAAAAACCGATGTTAGAAGTGAGATCAAAAATGTATTTGTGATCGCTTTTTTTGTCAAAGAGTTATTTAGAACCCTCTGAAGAGAAAAGAGCAGTCCTTTATCTTCAAGGTTTAGAGAGAGGGTATTTTCTGCGAGTCGTATATATGGATACAAGCAAGCGATAAAACAAGCGAGAGATATTAAAAGAAGAGAGTATTTATTTTTTTTTGATAACGTCATCATAATTTATTGAAACATTATTGAGGAATATTCCTCTTTGAGATCTAAGCGATCTACAGTAGTTCTTGAGATAAATTTCCTGGACCAAGGAAAAGAGTTTTTCAAAATAAAATCAAGACTAGGGGCACCAACTGGGGCCGCGATTTCTTGAAGTGGACTATACATAAAACTATCTGTCATAAGTTCTTGACCATTTTTTGAAAACATAAAGCGAACAAATTCGTCTAATTTAGGGTGAGAAAACTCTTTATTAGTTAAAGCAAGGACATTGTTATTGGTAACGACTCCATCTTTTGGATAAATTATCTTTAGCCTAGGATCTTTTTTTTGAAATCGAAGAACATTTTCTAATAAAACCCATCCAATTGGTCGCTCACTACTTTGAATTCGCCTCAAAACGGAGCTATTACCTCCTTGGGCGATTGTTTTATTTAACTTGAGTTTTTTAAAGTAATCCCATCCATAGTTATATTGAAGCATGGCCATCGTTGTAAAGTTTGTCCCCGATGCCAATGGGCTACCGGTTGAAAACAAATTATTATATTTTGGATGACTTAAATCTTTAAAATTTTCAGGTACCAGACTTTTATCAACGGTGTCCGAGTTATAACATAAAACCATAACAGGTAAGCTCAAAGTAACATATGACTTTTTTGGATGTCGTAGATCATTTGGTATTTTTCTCCATACATCCTCAGGAATGGGGCTTAAAGCTTTATTATCTGCGAGCTCCTCATACCAGAAACGATCACTTGAAATTAAAACATCGGCTTTTAAATTGTTTGTTAAAATTTCTGCATTTACTTTTGCCGCAATTTCCTCTGAACCAGCTTGATAAAACTTAAAATCAACATCAGGGAACTTTCTTTTAAGCATGGGGAGAAGTTTGGCAATCGTATCTTTATACAAAGAAGTATAAATCCATATCTCCCTGGATGCCGAGTTTTTCCCCTGACAAGAAGATAAAAATATTGTCAGCAATATTGTATTAATTAATCTAATCATCCAATCTACTCACTTGATTTAAGAAAACCTCTCCATCACTTACTGTGTAAGAAATTTCAATAGGACGACAACAAACCTCACAATCTTCAATATAAGACTGACTTCCGCTAAAACGCTCTAGTGACATTGAGATTTGCTCACCACAATAAGGACAAGAAAAGTACACTCCCTCAACTAGCTCACTCATATAAAAGCTTTTCAACCTCAGATAATTCAACATGCTCGTTTTTGTTATTAATTTCTATAACATATAGAACACCTTTAAGACGTTCCTCATTTTCGTAATTAATTTCTAAGTCGGAAGCCACCATTAGCTTATCTAAAAGTAAGCGTTGGTCATGAAACTCAAGCTCACCATAGGAGCCCTCACGCTGAGTTATGCAACCGGCGGACTTTCTAAACGGAAAATGAGTAGATGTTGGATCATCATTTATTTTTCCCGTTCCGTGGATTCGTAAATCTTTTCTCCCTACTTTTTTCGATAAAGAAGCTTGCCTCCACCAGAGGGAATCACTAGATTCCGAAGGAAGAAAACTCATTTCTGGTTTATCTTCAAACTCACCTTTTACCCAGTTTAAAATTAGTCTTCGATATTTACCAAAAGCAATTTGTCTGTTGGCATCAGGCATTACTGAGTCAATGGTATGAACTCCCTGAGGAGTTTGGCCATTAACCACATTTGAGGGTAATCCTCTCGAAGAAATTGCTAAGGATGGATGCCACCATAAACTTCCATCCTCTTTTTTCACAGGATCCCCAAACTTGTCTTTTGCCAAAAACAAGCAGTGGTAATTTCTATTTCTTCTGCAAAACATATAAAGAGAGATCGTTTCTTTATAATCGTCGATCAATATATTGTCTTGAAAATAGAGGCTTCTTATTTCATCTCGACTTGAAAACTCTGGCGACATGAGGTTTCGAATCTCACTCATCCTCTTGGCGTAGGATTGATTCCACGCTTGAGTCATCTCATCCTTTTTAAAGTTTTCAATTTTATTAAAGAGCCAACTAATTAAATTAAGAAGGTCCTCTTCTACTCGATTTTCATTGATAATTTTTATTAACTTACTTTCAGTAATCTCATTTAAAATGATCTTTTCATTTTTGTATTGATAGTAAATTTCAACATAAACTTGGTCGCTTTCTCCAAGACACTCATTATCGGACGTAATCTCAGAGGAGTAAGCTCTCTTTTCCGCCAAATCTGAGTCCCAAAGCGCTTTTTTGAAGTCAATATTATCGTGCTCGCAAGAAGTATCTTTGATGCTTTTAACCAGAGGAAAATCAATTAATACAGCCTGAGAATCTATACTTATAAAAAAGAAAAATACGGAAAGAAAAATAAGATGCCTCATCCATGTGCCCTTTGTTTTTTCTTCAATTATGGCACTCCAGGCAATTTAATGACAAATTATACATTAAAAAATCATTGCCCTATCTGGGATATTCCCCAAATAGAAAGACTAACTGCGACAACTCCAAGTAAGATTAAATTAAATATTCCGAGATTTTTGTTTGGCTTACCACCACTTTTTTTCCCTATACTATACTTTTTTTTTCTGCTCTTAGACTTTGGCACTTATTTCTCCATGCTACATTTTTAATACATCACCTAACAACTTTAATGATTCCGAGACAGAAGATAAAGTTCTCCTTTCAGCTTCCGGTATTTCGAATCGCGGCTTACTTTTTCTTTGCTCTAATATTAACTCATCTACTGCAATATCAATTTCGTCTTTTTTCTCCCATGGTTTTTTAATTCCACCTTTTGAATCAATTAGTTTATTTTTCTTAGCAATTTTATCTAACGAAATCATGAGATTGTTCTACTCCATTATATGAATCACTTGAATGTTGAGTTTTTTTCGATAGTGTTTTATTTATCTCAAATAGTAGTTGCTTTATCTCAACCGCAGATTTAGCAGAAGGCTTTGTCTCAAGAACACTCTTATTAAGTGCCATCGCCTCTTCACAACTAGCACACTCTGATAGTTTTGATTTAGATACATGTTCAACATTATCTTGATACCAATCGAAAATATCTCTCGATAATCTTTTTTGAGCTGAATATTTTGTTGGGACAAAAATATTGTAAAAGTTTATTCTTAGGTCTTCTTTAAACTCTGATATTAGCTGATTAAAGATTTGAAGGTTTCTAAAATTATTAATTTTACACTCTATGGGGCTGATCAAAAGATCACTGGCACAAAGAGCATTTGTGGTCAGTTTATTCCAACTAGGGCTACAATCTAGAACAATAAGGTCATACATTGGCTTAAGCTTAGATATAACCTTATCATTCAACCAAAATTCTCTTCTGTTTAAATTGTTAATATGATCGTTTAGTAAGATAAGCTCAGGGGTTTCTGGAATGTAATGCAAACAATCTAGATCTGTTTTTTGAATCAAATCAAATAAGTGACATGAGCCTTGATAAAAGTCGTGAAGTCCTCTAAGGCTATTCTCCTCATCTAGTTTTTTCTGAAGATCCTCTTTCTCATCTTCTAAAGGAGTCCCAACAATAGCATTGGTCATGTCACCCTGCATATCGAGCCCTATCACAAGGGTTTTCATACCAGATATAGCAGCCGCTCTCGCCACATTCAAACCAATTGTTGTTTTTAGAACACCACCCTTAGTCGTAAAAAGACTGATTACTTTTGATGTTTTAACTTTATTAAAAAATCCAAGCTTCTTCCCTATTTTTGATAAATTTTTTGCATCTATTTTTCCAGGTGAAACCTCTAAACCGTATTTAGATACAAAGCTCTCAATCTCATCAAAGATGGGCTCATCTTTTTTAAATATGGTATTAATTTTTTTAAATGATATTAGCTTCCTTGCCACTTTATAATTCCTTTTAGCTGATAATAATTAAAGTCCCATTTTTTTAAACATCGCTCTGAGTTTTTTCATATCTCTTGAATTAATTTTACTTCTTATATCTCGATCCACTCCAGAAAATTCAACTTCTTGATTCTCATGAACTATTCCATTGACCCCAAAATTATTTTTAGCTTCAACGGAGCCCTCACAAACGCACAGGAAACTGCGATAATCTTTTTCCTTAACAACCACAAACTTAGTTCCTCGAACAGCAAAACTTCCTTCAGAAGTGTATATCCTGAGTCTTTTTTCCGTTTTTTTATCAGGCTTTAGGTATGTGAAAATTTTCCCTTTAATTAACTCATAAATTGATTCAGTCTTCTCTACTTTTTTTACTCGCATGACTCCGCCAACAAGTCTCATTTTTCCCTCTCCAGGAATTTCTAGGTCAACGAAACTTCCTTTACCAGAGGCATCAACAATTTCACCTATCTTAATCCTATCCCCAATTGAAAGATTTCTGCCAGAGCTGGTTACGATGCCATTAATTTTTTTTACTATCGCGTGGTCCTGTGCAATCACGGACAAAGAAAAAAAACAAAGTATAAACAAAAAAGTGTTTTTCATATTTTAAAACCATTTTTAGTGGTCCAAAGACCTTCCAATGCTATTCGAGACTCTTTTAGGATTTTTTAACTTAGATTCAAACTCACTGAGCAATCCCTTGTAATCTTGGAGTTCTTTTTCAATTAAGTGCTTTTCATTTAAGGTCAACTTCTTTCTCAGTTGCTCCTCTTCAAGAGCTTTTTCAAGTTCCTTGACCTTAATTTCGTCCCTATTTGCTTTTTTTCGAAGTTTATCAATATATGATTCAAGCTCTTTTTGGTTTGAAAACAAGTCTTCATTTGAGAGTTCTAGGCTTCTGACCTCTTTTTTCAAAGACTCGCAGTAATTTACTATTTCAACGTTATCTTTTTTAATCTCTACATTTTCTTTACTCAACAAATCTGACTTTTGCTTAAAATCTCTTGAAAATATTTCCAACCTCTCAATTTGAGCATCTAATTTCTTCGATCGACTAATTGAAATATTATATTCGTTTTGAATTTCATTTAATTTTTCACTTGCTCTTTTCAATAAAGTCTCTTTTTTCTTTAGTCTGTCGTCTAAATCCTTAACTTTTGCTTCTTGCGCATTACTTAATTTAGTACTTTCACTTACCCTCTTTTTATGAACACGAAATTGATCTTGATACTCTGTTTTAATTTTATTTAGTTCGTTATTTTGTTTTTGAATCTTATCAACCCTCAATTCTAATTCTTTTATATAACGTTGATCAGCTTCAAAAGATTCTTCAAGCTTTGCGCTCCTTTCAATCATCTTTTCATTTTTCTTTTCACGAAGATCAAAGTGCTCTCTTTCGTTGTTAATCAAAGACTCTAAGCGATCAATCTCCTTATCCTTCGAGTGAAGAATTTTTTCCAATTGATCACTCTCAACAGAAAGAACTTCTAAATCATTCTCAAGAACAAGAATATGACGTTCCTGTTTTTTGACTTTATCCTCGGAATTAAGGCTGCTTAACTCAGCTCTCTTTAAGGTTTCTTCCAATTGTCTTATTTTTTCTGAGGATTTCTCAACACTACTCTCAAGCTCTGAGATACGCTGATTTAACTTTGAAACCTCCTTGTTATGCCTTTGGGAGCGCATTTCCAACTTGAGAATTTCACCATCTCGAGCACTCCAAATGGCCTTCAGTAAATTAAGGTCATCTTTGTCAGACACAATATTTAGAATTGACTGGTTTCTTTTAGTAAAATCTTCAAAGCTTGAGTAAACAATTTTCATACGCCAACCTCCTGTCGGACAAATATATTATAACAAAAATTTGTTTAGTTTCGCTTATTTTAGAATAGAAAATTCATCATGAAATTAAAAGCTATTTAAAACAACTTAAAGCCTGAACCTGAGTAGAGCGGTCAGGAATCTTTCCTTTTTCAGCAAGAGATGAAATATACTTAACACTTTCACTTACAACTGCAATTTCATTATAAAAATCAATTCTAGATTTAATTCTGGATGAGATAACTGGACCACAATACTTTCTTTCCACTATTGGCCTTACCATTTTCCATCTCCAGGAAGTATAATACGACGGGTTGAATACTTCACTCCAATAAGGGTTAACATACTCTCGAATATCGAAGTCTCTGGTTCTTTTCCATGCCCCATCAAAATTTAAAAATGGTTTATCCTTTTCGCAAAACTGCTTGTTAAGTAAAAACCCCTGGAAGTTCGCCTCTAAGTCTGCATGAGAGAACACTTTAGATGTTAACTTACCCAGGACAGATTTCTCCGTAAAGACGCCATAGTTTATAGCTCTCTCCACGGCTTTTTTTTCTGAGTAACCATCATTAAGTTTATTTTCATAGAAATAATAGTATCTAATTCCAGTGCTTATAAAGTGTGACAACTTGTCACTCCCAATAATTATTCCATCGATATTAATGTTTCGGCTTAAGTGCTTAAGCTTAAGTAAGTCAATCTTCTTATTGTAGTAGATACTTATTTTAAAATAATCGCCGTAAGAGTGATCTCTCTGCGGAAAAACGAACTCATCGGAAACTTGCTCGTCGATGTACTCCTCTATTGCGTGCACAACATAACCTCTGAAGGACTTAAGTACTTTCTTTCGAACCTGAGAGCAGCTCTTGCTCCTCAAAGACTCTGAGTTTTTTATTAAATAACTATCGATCTTCGAGTTAACAAACTCGTTAATTATTTCTGAACTATCCTTTGGCGGGTTAATCTCCCCCAGAAAGTTATCCGTCTCTAAAGCGTACGAAACACTTGAAACCACAAACAATATCAACAACTTAATTAGTCTCATTAAAATTCCCTAAACTAATGTGAAAGAGATTCGATTATCAGCGCAATATGAAGATGTAAAGCTGGTATAACTTTTCTACCCAGAAACCTCTTGAGCATTTTCAGTATACATGGCTCCAAGCACTTGATTTAACGTGCTTTCATAGTTTTCAACTTCAACCTTAGAAGGTGCTATGACTGTGTACCCTACTTTCCCCGAATCAGAGAACCCATTTAAAAGGTGAAAAATAACACCCTTACTTTTCTTACGACTAAAGAGGATAGAGGCTCTTTTGGCGCGGTTAATAATATCAGAGGTATCTGAAACAAACTCTTTACAAGGGTAAAAGTTATCATTGGACCGATAAGAATAACTAACATTGTTCTTATCAATTAACCCCCCTTCCCTAAAACTGCCTTCGTTTTGAAGTGCAAAATTTGAAAGCATAAAAGGATGTGTTGTTCCACCTTTTCTCAGATTTAATTCAATAACAAAGCACTTCATCTCCCCATTAGACTCCGAAATCAAATAATCAATACTCGTAACCCCAAATACATTTAAATTCTTAAGCTTCTTACCTATTTGAATAGCAACCTCGGATACCTCACTTCTATAACTGTGGGCACATGGATATTCTCCACCGATAAACTTCTGCCCATGCGAATCTAAAATCTGCTTATGGGTTGATATCAACTCAACTCTCTCTGGAGTCACCATAACTTGAGCAGAAGGAGAATCAATTATTCGACCTTTAACGAACTCCTCAACAACTACCCCCTCCTCAATAATCCTCTGCTCAAAAGACTCTAGACTCAATGACTTATTAAAGAGATCTCCATTTATAAAAGATTTCTCTGCTGCTAATTTTTTATCAAGATCACTTAAACTGTCCCAACTTTCTTTATCAATAGTTACTTTCATGTTTCCCTGGCCACTGACACCATAGTTCAACTTGACCATAAATGA
Source organism: Bacteriovoracaceae bacterium UBA1511 (assembly GCA_002323535.1). Classification (GTDB taxonomy): domain Bacteria; phylum Bdellovibrionota; class Bacteriovoracia; order Bacteriovoracales; family Bacteriovoracaceae; genus UBA1511. The sequence continues at coordinate 80,157 of DCQT01000033.1, read as the reverse complement.
ATCACAAACACTTTTATTTCTAAGTTTGATAAGGGCTTTTATTACAGACTCTCTTGAATAGAGGTCTGAAAAGCCAACTGGCATCTGAGCATCATCGCCAACAATAAACCTGTTGCCACTTTTTGTATGAAAATAGTCCATTTGAGGATGGTTGTGCCAAGTAGGTACTCCTAAAGCTTTAGCGAGCAACCTCTCATCTTCAGTTCTTACAAATGCCTCTAAAATAACATTGTTTGTTTGGAGTGATTCTTTAATATCTAGAATGCATGATTGATTCATTAATAGGTTTTTAGATAAACTCAACTCACCTTTTACTCTCGGACATTTTACAAATGAAACTCTAGAGATTTCTTCACTAGACAAATTAAAAACCTCAACGAAGTGATTAAATAAAACTTCAGATACATCCTCGCTAGATACAAAGGTCACGTAGGTATTTTTTCTTTTTACTCTTAGAATTTCCCAAAAACTTCTGAGTTCATAATGCTCTATTCCCTCAATTCCCTGAAGTAACTTTCTATCAAAAGACATAGAGGGTGCAATAATATACTGTACTTTCTCCCCTCTTTTGAAGGCATTTAAAAAACATGTGAGTTCATTATTTAAATCTAATGATTTTTGTTTTTTAGTAATTAATTTCTGACAACCCATCATTACCTCTGATTTAAACTTTTTTTATTTTACACTAAACCAGAAAAAAGTTCTCACACTTTCAAACCAATAACCGACTAGTTCAATATGGATAAAAGTAAAATAACTGGATATTTATTTTTCCTACTTTCAGCATTAGTTGGAATAATATTTTTGAGCTCCGTGGTGGTCATTGGCGAGCAAACAAAATATCTAAACAGACTCGCTGCAAGCGATGAGAAAAAAAATATTAATTATTTTATTAACTTCAAGACATTACCTGACACAAAAATTCAGTTTTCAAAATACTTTTTAAAGTTCCCAAATCTTGTGTATCAAAACCCCAAAAAGGGTGTCTTCTTTTTTGACACAAAGGATAAGAGACTAAAAACGAGAGTTGAAAAATTAATTCTAGAGATGCAAAAAAATGATATAGAAATTGAGATTTATTCAAACTCTAAGGTTGCTTTACAGAAATGGAAAATTCAAAAAGTTAAGCATGATTACAACAATGAAGTTCACCTTATCGAGTCACCCTATATATGTTTTATGAATAAGTGCTTTGATGATTTTATTGGTTTTCAATTGATGATGAAGCAAGAAATCTCCGGAAAAAAGCCTGTCAGAAAAAACTACGAGGGCAACGATGCTTGACTCTCTATTTTTAATTACAATAATCCTCGTTCTTTCTTTCGACTTTGCGTTAACGAGCTTTATGCATTTAAACATTTTTATACAATCAAGGTTCCTAAATATATTTGATGAACAGCTTGATTTGAAACTAAAGACAGAGATTGAGAGCAAGTCTCCAAGTGATTTATTATCAGAGGTTTTTATATTGACCAATATTCAATACCAAAAATCAAAGTTATCTCTCTTAGAAAAACTTTATAAAAAATATTTTAAGACTGATCTTAAGCAAAAATATAAAGAAGACGTAGTTCATCAAATAAAATACATCAAACTCACTCATGGACTTTTTCATTTTTCAGAGAACTTCGAGGACAAATACCTAAAAAGCACATTTGAAATCAAACAATTATTCAAAGTGGTTGGGTGGAGTTACCTTATTTTGGGAGTGATTTTTTCATTAATTTATATAATAAATGGTTATAGTATATTTTTAGCTGACAAAAATGAACTATACACCAATGGTATTCTCACTTTGAATCACTTCTCAGAAAACATGATTGGAGCCTCAAAAAGCGTATTATTTTGTTTGATGGCCATGTCTATCTCAAAAACTTTAAAAAAATTTCTTGGACTACATCACATTGAGGTTCTATGTGACAGGATTGAAGATAACTACAATCTAAATTTCAAAAGAGATTTTCACGGACATAAAAAAGCCTCTCAAAAACAAACAACCATGCCGCCAAAATTAGTTAAGAATAATTAAATCTTTAGCATTTGCCCTATGTATATAGTGCTTGAACGAAGTTTATTTTTCTTGCGTAATTCCCTAATACTTGTTCCATACCTTCTCGAGATAGACGCTAAGCTATCTCCACTTTGAACCTTGTGATAGCTCTTCTTTTTCAAATTAAGGTATTGCCCGACAAAGATTTTGTTCCCATCTAGATCGTTATGCTTTTTCAACGTAGAAATTCTGATATTAAATTTTTGAGAAATTTTAGATAATGTATCGCCTGTTCGAACTCTATATACTTCTTTTGAGTTCGACGAGTAGTAGCTTTTTTGTGTCACTCTTAATTTTTGGCCGACAAGGATTCTTGAACCTGAAAGGTTATTAATCGCTTTTAGGTGATTCATTGATGTACCAAACTTTTCAGCAATAGCACTGAGAGAGTCTCCTGATTTTACTCTGTAGTAATTTTTTTTATTGCTATTTTTTGAAGCAATTCCCCTCACTCTAATTCTCTCGGACTTCAACAAATATTTACGGTCTCTGGCCAAAGAGTAATATCTGGACGGAACCCAAAGTTCATAACTAGAAACCCTCGGTGATATTACTCCTCTGTGAAGATGTGGATTAAACTTTTTAAGATCCTCAAGTGGTACTCCTAGCTTATTTGAAACCGTCTTAAGTTTAATTGGTGACGGGACCTCAAGAGACTCCAAGTCAGGGTAACTATCACCTCCACTAGTTGGTCTTGAGAAGCCGTAACGCATCCAGTTCTTTGCCACATATCTTGCGGCCAATATCTTTGGAACATAATTCCTTGTCTCTTTAGGTAGAATTTTTTTATCTGATAGTTTCCAAAAGTCCCTGTCCTCTGCCTTCATAATTGAACTTAGTACTCTGTACTCTCCAGCATTATATGCTGCAAATGCTAACTCCCATGAATTATAGGCACTGTATAGTTTTCTAAGATACTTTGATGCAGCCTCAGTCGCCCTAATAGGATCATTTCGTTCATCCATGTAATTATCAACAACCAGTCCATACTGCTTCGCTGTGCCCTTCATAAATTGCCAAACACCCTGCGCACTTGCTTTACTTTTAGCATTTACAACAAAGCCACTTTCCACAAAAGCTAGATAATAAAGATCCTCCGGCAAACCATTTTCAGATAAAATCGTTTGCACAACTTCCTTATACCTCTCCCCTCGATTCAACATTCTTTGAAAACGGTCTCTATCCTTAGTTACATAATAATTTATCCACCACTGAACTGTGGAGTTTTTCATAATGTCTTTTTTAAAGGTGAGACTTTCGTACCTTTTAAAAACTTTTTTCACATCTTTAGATTTTGGTTCATCGTCAAAAAGTGAAAAGTATCGAACCTTCGTCGTTCCACCACTACTTATAATGTCACCTATTTGATCTGCGGAGTCTAAGTCTCTATTGACATCGTTATTAGATGCACAAGATGCTAGGAAAATTAGAATTAGTGTATGTGATAAGTATTTCATTAAAGTCCCAAGAAATTAGCCTTAATTTACATTATACAAAACGGGCTTTGCATTGATAATTAGGCAATATTTAGTAGAACCTTTACACTCAGGCTTTGAGTGCCGTGATATTTGTACTATTGTAAAACAATGATCAAAGTTTTTTATGACCAAAACTGCAAAATTTGTCGAAATATAAAATATTCTCTATCTCTTCTTGATACGGACAGACAGCTTATTTTTCACCCGATTCAGAACGATCAAATTTATTCTGATTTTCCTGACTTAAACTATTGGGACTGTAGAAGAACGATTCATATTATAGACCAACAAGGTCAGGTAAAAAGCAGTGAAGATGCAGTAGAGGAAATTCTCAATGCAATCAACCTGACGAAAAAAGCAAAACCCGTATACCAATCTCAGCTGGGCAAATTTGGATTAAAATTATTTTATAAGTACTTAAATGAATATCGTTTAAAAAAAGTTAGCGATTGTGAGGAATGCAGAAATTAATTTCTCTCAGTTGAACCCTCCTAAGTTTTTGTAATATCATAGAGAAAACATTTATAAGGAAGTTAAATGTCTTATTTAATCAGTCTGTTATCACTAACATTAATAATTTCATGTTCATCAACTCCTTCTGACAGAGAACTCATAAGTTTTGGAGACACCCTCGCCGACACAAAAGAGGAGCTTGAAGCACGCTTAACTAAAATTTCTTATGAGCAAGGTGGAGACTACGAATTTAAGGCATTCCCGATCAGTGAGACAATGATCAAAATTGACGTCAACAATATTGCTCAAATCAGAGGATTTGAAAAGGAAGAGACAGAGCTTCTTTATAAGCTTCGCAGTCAAAAATACTCATTCGAAAAAAATTGCCTTCAGGTCAACATAAATAAAATTGGACTTACAAAAAATAATAATATTAAAAATTGGAATATTTTTCTTGTAGATAATTTAGGACGAAGAGTTCCTACGACCCCTTCCAGAGGAACAGTTCGTAACTATCAAACCTTGTTTACCGGTCTTTATGGAAAAAACCAAATTGCTGTCTCTGAGGGGGTTATCTGTACACGAGTTAAAGTAGATATAACAAAAGGCTTCCAGCTACAGTTTATAGGAAAAAGGGATTCAGTTGAGTCAACTCTTAACTGGAGCATTTAGTGAAAAAAAAAGCGATCACCTTTCTTATTTTTTCAATTCTTCCGATTAATGCATTCAGCTCTTCTGTACTTTTCATGGGGGACTCACACTCGGTCGGACATTTTGGTCTAAAGCTAGATAAACTTTTGAGAACCGAATTCAACCAAGTTAGCACGATTGCTTCTTGTGGATCAGTAGCAAAATGGTTCTTTAATGGAAGAAAAACAAAATGTGGGTATTTTTTCAAAGACCAAAATGGAAGACGACAAAGCGGTAAGTCTAAAGAAACACCTTTAATAAAAAATATAACCCAAAAACTAGATCCTGATGTTATTATAATTGCCCTTGGTGCCAACTACACTCATTCATCCGACGAATTCATGCGTAGGGATATCCGAAATCTTCTTGATCACACTGAAATTTTTTCTAAAAAGTGTCTTTGGGTCGGACCCCCCGACACAAGGAAAATGCCTGAAAGACTTCCGAGGCTCTACCGCATAATTAATGAGGTCGTTAAAGGTAGATGTAAGATCTTTGAAAGTCATAAGGTAACTAAATATCCCAGTAAAGGCAGTGATGGGTTACACTATTGGGGGACGGAAGGTAAGTCTCAGGCTTATGGCTGGGCACAAAAAGTCTTTGATGAGGTAAAAACGCAATTTATATACTGAGGGTATTATGCATAAAATCTATCTTGCTGGTGGTTGTTTTTGGGGAGTTCAAACGGCACTAGATTTTATGATTGGAGTTGAAGAAACTGTAACTGGTTACTGTGCAGGACATATTGATAATCCTACATATGAAGAAGTCTGTACGAAAACCACCGGCCACACGGAGGCCGTATCAGTGAGCTTTAATCCAGAAATAACAAATACTTCTTCAATACTAGATCTATTTTTCAAAATCCATGACCCTTTTCAACTGGATGGACAAGGAAATGATATAGGACCTCAGTATCGATCTGGTATTTACTGGGACAGGGGCAATGAATTAGTCCACGATCAAATTAAAGACTACTTCAAAAACAGAGAGGATTTTAAAAACAAAATCACAACTGAGTTTATGCCTATCAGGAATTTCTGGAATGCAGAGGAGTATCACCAAAAATACTTGGTTAAAAATCCTACTGGTTATTGTCATGTAAATATGAACGAAGTTAAAAACTACCTTCTTGTTAAGGGCTTATTAAAAAAATGAAACCTGTGTACAAAAGCCTTGATTTATTAAAAACTGGAGGCTTTGGTGAAATCTATAGGGCGATTCAAATAAAAGAAGGGCTCAAGCGACTAGTCATATTAAAGACTATTAAAAAGAAGCTCATCAAAACAAAGAAAGTACAAGACCAATTCGAAGATGAGTTAAGGGTTACATTTCCTTTGAGCCACCCTAATATTGGACAAATTATCGACTACTATGAAGACGAAGATCAAGTGTTTTTTGTCATGGAATATATTCAAGGCAAGACAGTTAGAGAGCTTCAAAAAAAATCGGATAAAATAAAAAAGTATATGAACATCCCTCAGGTTCTATACTTAATTCTGGAATCGTGTAAGGGATTATCTTATGCTCATAACTATATAGACTCTTTTAAGAAATTAAAAAATCCTATTATTCACAGAGATATCTCTCCACAAAACATAATGGTTACATACAATGGACGAGTAAAAGTCATTGACTTTGGAGTTGCCAAAGCAAAAACAAATATCAATATAACCTCACAGGGTGAATATAAAGGTAAACCTGCTTATATGCCTCCTGAATACATACATGGTAAATACTATGATCATCGATTCGACCAGTTTTCTCTTGGGGTGATTTTTTGGGAACTTCTCACTAACAAGAAGCTTTTCACTGGGAAAAACTACATTGAAGTCTTGAAGAAAATTGATGCGTGCGAAGTTCCTTTACCAAGGTTTTTTAATTCTGAAATTGATCATGAGCTTCAAGAAATCGTTTTAAAAATGCTCCATTCAAATTATAGAAAAAGGTATTCTCATCTTGGTGAGGTTGAAAAAGAGTTAGAGAAAAAACTCTATAGCTTATCGCCCAGTTTTACTCCTGGAGTATTTCAAGAATTCGTTGAAAACGTGTTTAAATCAGAAATTTTGTGGGAGAAGGCAAAAATAAAAAGCCTTCTGAATGAAGAATAATTTATTCTAGCTAGTCATAACGTTAGTGCATTTATTAACATCTATTTATGAAAATAAAAATTACATTAGTTTTATTATTATCCCTACTTGTCCTCGCCGGTTTATCTTATGGACTAGTCACAATCCCCTACTCTCAAGGCGTTCGCTCTGGAACACTCGTGAAACTTTCGAAAAAAGGGATCATTTATTCTACCTATGAAGGTACCCTTGACTTAGGCAGCGGAGATCAACTCACCTGGAACTTCTCAATACATGATAAGGAAGTAGGCGAAAGACTCGTGTCCCTCTCTGGAAAGAAGGTAAAACTCACTTATGATGAGTTATTTTTTAAACTCTTTTATGAGACAAAATACAATGTTAAGCAATTCAATGATATCACTGAGTCGAAAGCGAGCGACAGTATTTGTGAATTAGTTAATGTGCTTCGAAAGTTTCCTAGAATTGTAGAAGTTGTAGGAAAAGAGTTGGAGTTAAATCACAGTGATATTTTAAAAAAAGTTAGAAATTGCCAAAATTAAAATAAGTCATCTATTGTTTTTTTAACTATTTCGTTTTTCTTTTCATTAATAACCTTCCAAGTTTTATCTCCAAGTAGCTTAACTTTAGCAATAAATCTTAGGTGATCAGCACTTTTTCCCCACTCTTCTGGTGATATCATTGAGAGAAACTTTCTTTGCTCATCGTTGTTATAATAAAGGTAATATTCATTTCCAACTACCGGCTCAAAAGTAATCTTTGAGAGGTAAATTTCTTCAGAAATTTCTTTTCTCTTTTTAAGATCATCAACCTGTTCTGCAAGTAATTTAATTTGATCTAGTATTTGGGCCATTTGAATATTCAGTTGCTCCATCATAGACTGATGAGAGCTTTTTCTAATTGCACTCTCTTTCAACGGAGCAACAACACCGGATCCAATGCTCGCGGCAAACTCAGATAAACCTGGGTTTTCTATCGAAAGCGTTTTGAGCTTTTGGATATGTTCATCAGTGACAATTAATGGTTTAGGAGTATCTTTCTTATCATCTGTCATATCTAGTAAAAGTACCACTAAACCTAGACAAACAAAAACACGAGAACTTGATACATGCTAGACAAGGCTAGAGGTTATAATGCTCCCACTCTAAACATTGCTGGATTGCCTGCACTAAACGGTGATTATTGTATATTAATGTTCCAGAATTCCTTCCACCTTCTACGTCACAATCGCCATGAGTATGAATGCCTATAATTCTGTTATTAAGGTCAATTACAGGAGAGCCTGATGAACCTCCCCAGGTATCGGCCTGGTAGGTAATAAAAGTGTTTTCGACTTCATTAATGTTGGAAAAAGAAGTCTGCTGAGCATAATTACGCTCCTCATGCCCTTCGTCCCGATCAGCACCAAAGCCCACAACTCGGATATACGTTCCTGCGGATGCAGGGTAATACCTTATTGAATAGAAGCCTTGGGCATCCCCTGGGTACATTCCTGTTATTTGGTTCGCCTGCAGTCTAAAGACCCCATAGTCATCACCTTTTTCCTTTTCTGAGTAAACAATGGAGTCCTTTACAACTGAGTACACATCTTCAGGTCTTGAAAGATTCATTTTTCCTTCTTTTGAAGAAAGAGGAACATTGAAATGAAGGTCTTGATATTTTTTATGGCAATGGCCAGCAGTTATCGCACATGCCCTTCCAATCATCGTTGCAGTACAGCCACTTTTCCCCTCTGGCTTTTGCACTCTTCCTACTCTTGGGTCGTTAGATAAGTACCTGTAATCTTTATCAAAGCAAATAGACTTGTTAAATCCTTGAGAATGGGCGAATTCAAGAGTAATTAGAACAAAGAACATCGATCTAAACAACAAACTCATTAACACTCCTTTCTTCTAAAGCTCAATTGTGCAAGATACAAATCTGTGTATTTTTTTGCAAGTGCATCGCATTAATGTAGAATTGGCCAAAATAAACAGGTGAGTTTTAATGAGTTATCAACGTTTTACTGTCTTACTGGCTTTTTACTTTTTATATTCATGCGCCCGCGTTCAGGTAAGCCCAAAAAACGCCTTACGCCCTACCGAGAAGAATGACTTTGTTGACCAAGAATCTACTAGCAGCTTCAACCTAGCACTAAATAACACAATAAAGTCTCTGAAAAAATCAAACAAAAAAAACCTTAAACTTGGGAAAATGACTGTTTCTAAAAGCCTATATATCAAAAGCCTCCAGGCCATGAAGTCCTGCTCTGGTTCTAAAGATGGGCTGATTCAATTTATCAAAAATAACTTCGACCCATATACAGTTTATGGAAAAGAACGATGGGGAGAAATACTTATGACTGGTTATTATGAACCTGTCTTAAAAGGATCGAAAAAAAGAACTAAAAAATACTCAACAGCAATACTTTCTCCTCCAAAGAACCTGGTTGAAATAAAACTCAATCAATTTATGTCGGAGGATTATGGACTAGACTTTATTCCAAAGAAAAGTATGAGCGCCCAAGTTACAGTGAATGATATCGGACAAAAGCAGATCACCCCACTACCATCAAGAGAAGAAATTGACTTCAAAGGTGCCTTAAGAAATAAAAGACTAGAAATTGCCTACGCGGACCCAATTGATACTTTCTTTTTGCATATTCAGGGGTCAGGTATCGTAGAGCTCTCATCCGGGGAGGAGATAAGGCTTGGATACGCCGCCCAAAATGGAAGAAAGTACGAGGCAATTGGAAAGTTTATGAAGGACAAAATTAAACCTGAAGATATGAGTATGCAAAAAATTGAAGAAGTCCTTCGAAAAGAGGGAAAAAAGTATACTAGAAATATATTTTCAAAAAATCCAAGTTACGTTTTTTTTAAAAAACTTAACGGTAGATCCAAAACGACCATCGGCGCGGATGTAACAGACCTTAGAACAATAGCGGTTGATGATCGATACTTTCCACTTGGTCTTTTAGCGCATATTTCCTACCCACTTCCAGGTATTCCTCCGGAGAAGTTAACAAAAAGTTCTCCAAGGTCAGAGCACTTCGTTTTTGCCCAAGACACTGGAGGTGCTATAAAAGGGCCAGGAAGAGCAGACCTATTTTGGGGACGGGGGAAAAAGGCGAAAATGAAAGCAGGAAAAATGCGTCACCCAGCAAACCTTTATTTCTTTTTACCTAAAGAAAGTGCGTTAAAAAATGTAGAATCTTTGTATTGTAAGAAATAGTTTAACTACTTTTTCTTTTTTACGAGAGCAGGCTTCAGGGTCTTTACCTTTGATTTCGACCTACTGGCACTCATTGCTTTTTCAGCAGCTAGAAATGAAAATAATTTACTCTGCCCTTTAATCGGAAAGAGCGTCTTTCCTTTGACAAAAAATACTTCATTTAATTTGACTGGTCTTTTCAATCAAGCCTCCACTAATGGCTGAATAATTAACACTTAGCCAGCTTAAGTCAAGAAACAAAGCCTGATAAATTTACATAGAAGACATGAATTGTATTAATTTTATGGAAACTATGAAGAAATCAAGTTAACAAATGAGCATATGACAAACAAACTAAACAAACACGATCGCTGCCCAAGATGCTGGAGTATGAAAATAAGTTGTTTCTGCGATGAGCTGGTCTCTGTCAGCTCCAAACTGTCATGGAGTATTATCATGCATAAAAGAGAGTCTTACCTCTCGAGTAATACTGGAAGGTTAGCAAAAAATACTCTCCCAAATTGTAAAATTCACCTCAGAGGAGACTTGAACAACCCACTTGATTGGGACAGTATTATTCCGATTGATAAACAGACATACTTTTTATTCCCCTCAGAAGATGCAATAAGTGTTAGTGAGCTTAAAGAAATTCCACGAGAAAAGCTTCACTTTATTGTTCCCGATGGTAGCTGGAATCAAGCAAAGAAAGTGCATAAGAGAGAGGATAAACTAAAAGATATCCAATGCGTTAAACTTGAGGAAAAAAACTACATATCTAATTACCATTGTAGAAAACAACCAAAGCCAAACTTCTTGTGTACCTATGAATCCATGGGAAAAGTAATTGAGAGCCTTGAGGGAGACTCACAAGCAGAATTTTTAGAGAAGAATTTAAAAGCTTTATCTGTTAATAGCTTAAAAAATAGAAGACATTTTTCTGGGAAGATCTTAGAATTGAATACATGAGATACGTAGCGCCTATATTATTCATTGGATTATTTGCCCTAGGCATTTACTTTGTTAACAAAAACACTCCATTGATGGATGAAAACCCAGTGATGGATGAAAGAGCCCAAGCTCTCCAAGAGAAACTTGATGCAAAACTTGGAGATTCTAGCGAACATGAATCAGGGTCTGAAGTACCAATGGAAGATGAATCAATTCAAATTGGTGAGCAAGTTCCTAAAAATATCGACGAGAATAACCAGGAAGAAATCGCTTTGAACAGTGAGGAACTCCTTGAGACGACACTAGAAAGTGACGAAGATGACTACAACGAACAAGACCTCGAGGAGTACTCAGAAAAGGTGTCTGATGAGGACTTCTCTGAATTTTTAGGAGCGGCTTTGGAAGAAATCTCAGAGGATCCTGAGATGGCGCGAGCAATTGTTGTTGAAATGGCAAAAATTTATAAAGTGCAACCTGATCACCAACAAAAAATTATTCAATTCTATGAAGATTGTGCTCGTAGCTCAAAAATTCCTGACGAAATAAAAAATATCTGTGATAGAGAAAGGTATAACCTTAAATAAAGCGATTTTTAAATGATTAACCTATCTGTCACTTTTGCAAAGAAAGAGGACCTTTCTTATATAAAAAAGTTTATCCTTGATCTTGCCGAGTATGAAAAACTCTCTCACACAGTAAAAATGACGGACAAAGATCTTGAAGAGAACCTTTTTGGTGAAAGACCTTATGCCGAATGCCTACTCGCAAAAATAAACAATACTCCTGTTGGTTTTGCTTTATTTTTTCCTACTTACTCAACCTTTGAAGGGCGACCGGGAATTCACCTAGAAGACCTATTCGTTCTTCCAGAGCACCGGGGAAAAGGGGCTGGCATCGCCTTATTAAAACAACTAGCTCAAATAACAAAAGAAAGAAACTTTAGAAGATTGGAATGGGTTGTCCTCGATTGGAATAAACCAAGCATCGATTTTTATGATTCAATAGAAGCAAAGCCTCAAAATGAGTGGATCATTTATCGACTTGATGGTGAAAAACTAGATAAGTTTGCGAACTCTTAAGCACGAATAAGTGCGAGGAATTCTTCTCGAAGCTTAATATCTTCTTTGAACTTTCCATAAACGCTACTAGTCATCATCGACGCGTTAATTTTTTTGGCTCCACGACAATTGAGACAACCATGGGCAGCCTCTACAACAACCATAACACCAGCAGGACGCAGCTCTTCTTTTAATGCCTTCATCACATCTTGACAGAGTCTCTCTTGCAACTGAGGTCTCTGAGAGTGAATGTCCACGATTCGAGCAAGTTTTGAGAGCCCAAGAACCTTTGATCCAATCTTAGGGTCTGGTAAATAACCAACGTGGGCAACCCCAGAGAAGGGAAAAAAGTGATGTGAGCATAAAGATGTAAAATCAATATTTTTTAGAAGAATTACATCGTTATAATCTTCGGCAGGAAAGGTAGTTGTAATCGCATCAGAGTTAACAGCACCAAGTCCTGAGCAAACTTCAAGTAATGCTCTCGCCATTCTGTTTGGAGTATCAGTTAGATTTGGATCATTTAAATCAAGTGTTGGATAAGCTTCCGCTAATGCCTGAAGGACTTGTCCAAAACCGGCCGACATCTTCTTTCTGGCAGAATTGAGCTCTAAGGTCCTGCCTTCCAATCTTGCGAGAAGCTCTTTAAGCTTTTCCTCTGGCTCGTCTGTTTTTGCTAACTCTTTTCCGAAATAATTATTAAATGTCGTTTCAAATTTCATGATATTCCCGCTTTTAAGCGCTATTGTATAGAATTCTTGTCGAGAAAAGTCCACCCTTCTTAGTTGACTAAAACCAGACATCTCTCGTATTTTTTAAATACAATATCGTTTGATGGAGAAAGTAATGAGTATATCCCCAATTTTTAATGAATCTGAATGGTCTGACGTTGATGAGTTTGACTTCAACGACATCACATACCATCGTCATAAAGATCTCGGATTGGTCAGAATTGCTTTCAATCGACCTGAATGTAGAAATGCCTTTAGGCCACAAACAGTAGATGAGCTCTATCGCGCCCTAGATCACGCGAGGATGTGGACGGATGTAGGTGTCGTTATGCTCACCGGAAATGGCCCGAGCGAAAAAGATGGAGGCTGGGCATTTTGTTCAGGCGGCGATCAACGAATTCGAGGAAAAGATGGCTATCAATATGAAGACGGAAAACCTGATCATTCACTGGGAAGACTACATATTTTAGAAGTTCAACGCTTAATTCGCTTCATGCCTAAAGTTGTTATGGCCGTTGTTCCAGGCTGGGCCGTTGGCGGTGGCCACAGTCTTCATGTTGTTTGTGACTTAACCTTGGCTTCAAAAGAGCATGCAATTTTTAAACAAACTGACCCAGATGTGGCGAGCTTTGACAGTGGCTATGGAAGTGCATATCTAGCGAGACAAGTAGGACAAAAACGCGCGCGAGAAATATTCTTTTTGGGTAAAAATTACTCTGCGCAAGAAGCATTTGAGATGGGAATGGCCAATGCCGTTATTCCACACAAAGACTTAGAAAAAGAAGCTGTAAACTGGGCACGTGAAATGATGAAAAAGTCACCTACAGCGATGAGAATGCTTAAGTTTGGATTTAACTTAATTGATGATGGACTTGTGGGCCAACAGGTTTTTGCGGGAGAAGCGACAAGACTTGCTTATGGAACACCTGAGGCAGAGGAAGGGAGAACGTCTTTTCTTGAAAAAAGAGAGAAGAAATTTGATCAATTCCCCTGGCACTTCTAAAAATATAAAAGTTAAAAACTGCATCGTCTAAAAATTAGACAGATGAAAATGTTTAAAGCACTAAACTTTAAAACAAAGTTTTGGATTCATTCTTGCCCCAATAACTAAAGAGGGGATCAAGAATGAAAACAAAATTAATTTTAATATTAAGCACGCTACTAATAAATGCGGCCTTGAGAAGCGAGAGCTGTCAGTCTAGTAAAGAATTAGAAGATCCTATTTTTGAAAAATTTTGTAAAAACCCAACAAGTGTTATTTGCGACTCAAAAAACTTCAAAAGCAATCAAAAAAGTATAAGAAGGATTGCACTAAAGCCCTTTTACGAGACAATCGAAAGTAGTGTTGATCTCTTCAAAATTCACGGAATAAATGAATTAGATACAAGCCAATTTTTTGATTTTGATATAAAAATGTTCAACAGATGTGGATCACAAGAAGAGATACCTAAAACTTGTGGATGGGGTGAAATCAACTCTAAACTAGATACAGTTTTAAATAAATATCTTGAAAAAGAAGAGCAAGTAATTAAGCTAAAAGAAAACCTATTTGCTGAGTACTATCAACGACAACAACAACACCTTAGTGATATTATAGAACCAAAAGAAGATCTTTTAGAAGATATTTTCAACTCATCAATTGAAACATTTTCAACAAGTATAAAAAACCATTTATCAAAACAATATAGTGGAAAACAAAAAGAAGAAAAAATTAAAAGTGCCTTAGAACTTTTAAACCGCATCAAACCGCTTTTTAGTTTGAACCCAAAAGCAGAAGCAAGGTTTAAAGACAGTTATGACTTTGCAAGAGATGGCTTTATTCGAAACTGCACGTATTATGGAGTTTTTGGAAGTGCATTCGTGCCAGGTCAAAAATTAAGTGAACTTCCTCACAATATCCCTGTTACTTTTTGTCCAAGTTTCATGGCCGAAATATACAACAAAGAAAATATTGAAGACCACAGAGATGAGATATTTTTTAAAATGTTAATGGTCATCACTCATGAATTAGGACATCTTTTTGGCCATGAAAAACATATGGTGATTTCTCCAAAAAGAGCGTCTGAAACAATACTTTGTATGGCCAATCATTATCCAGGGTCATGGTTAACAAAAGGAATCCTTATCGACTACAAAGACGAAATTATGGCCGACATTTTCGCCGCTGATTCTATCTCACGCGAGCTTGAAAATAGAAGCTATAGCAAAATGAAAAAACTTAGATTACTCACCTCCTCTTACAAAATACTATGCGGCACTAAAGATGACGGGGTTCATCCCTCTGGGAGTTTTAGACTAAATGAAATTTTATTAAGGGAACCAGGAATATTTAAAATGTTTGGGTGTAAAAAGTTTTACCGTAAACAAAATCTATATAGCTGTAGTGAGCATAAGCCTAAATTATTGAGGTTTCCAAATCCCTAATTAATTACCCTTCTTCTACCGAAGAGTATCTATTGAATAGATACTTCTTTTTTACATTGATTTGCTTAATAACTGCAAGCTCTTACGCTCAAGGTGAGTATTCCTGCAAGCGACAGATAGAGTCCTACAAGAGCGACCAAAGAGCACGAAGAGAGCCAGAACCCGCCTCATCAATACTTAGAGGAAGAGTATTAGTTGATTACAAAAGATGCTCCCAAAAACAAAAAGATGATGACTTTGAAAAGATTGAGTTATTTAAAGTAATTAAAAATAAAAACGATTATGATGCCAACAAAACAGCACGACTTAAAAATCTCTCAACTAAACTTGTCAAAGATTATCTCAAGCCATTTAAGTCAATCTTCTCTGAAATTGTAAATAATTCGCGCTACCAGGGACACAGAAGTATAAGTAATTACCTGAGGCTTAAGCGCGAAATACTTTTATCTACAGAGAGCATATTCACCCCGAAATCATTCAAGAAATTAAGAAAATTTCTGGACTCGAAAATTGACCACATGCCCGAAGTTATAATAAGAAAACTACTTAAACTGTACGGGTACACAAAAGCAACAACCGACAAAGGTATATACAAATCTCAGCTTTTTCAAAAAAAAGAATTTACAGTCCTAAGATGTAAAAAAAGGAAGGTGCCTGAGCAAGTTCTAACATTAGGTGTAAAAGAGGGGCTTAAGTATTCACACTCATCTGTTACAAGTCGACTGGATGACTTATGGAGGGATAGGGATATAAGAATCCCTTTTGCAGAAGGATTTGCAGAACAGTGTTTAAGTGAACACCACTGTAACTGCCCTCGCCTGAGTGATTACTTATCACAATTAAAAGGTAAATCTCTTAAGAACCGATGTGGATACCTCACATTTTCTGAATTTCAAGGCTTAAAGTTTAAAACAAAAAGTTTTTGTGATCCTCATTCTTGCTCAGAGGAAAATCCTTTTGAATACGGCTCAGGCTTTAGCGTTTGGGGCTGTGCCTCTAAGAAGGTTGCAGCAGGAGTATTGCAAAAAGCTATTGGTAGAAGCAGAATCAAGAACCCGGAGGAGAACGAATATTTTAATAAACTTATCCAGAGGTTAGCACCATACATAAAGTTATCGACCCTTCAGGGGGAAAAGCCCAAAATAGTTATCACTCCAGGGAAAGGTTTTCCAGAAATGGCCGGTTACTATCAGGATATAATTTTTAAATCTCTAAAGGATCAGTATCAAATTGAGATTAAGTCTGATGCAAAATTCCCCCTACCTCTGATAATCCCTCCATTAAGTAAAGAAAAACCGCAACTGCATTCTCCCGACTTAAAATTTTGCGAACGAGCAAAAGTATCCACACTAAGAATTACAAAGACAAACAAGCAAAAAAAGTGTCTACACCCGGCACAAAAAAAAGAAGTATCCAAAATTAAGTCATGTTTAGGTAATACCCAACTCACAAAATTCTACATCTCCAAACTAGATCAACTACCCAAGAAAATTTGCGTTCAAGTATCACA
Source organism: Bacteriovoracaceae bacterium UBA1511 (assembly GCA_002323535.1). Lineage (GTDB taxonomy): Bacteria > Bdellovibrionota > Bacteriovoracia > Bacteriovoracales > Bacteriovoracaceae > UBA1511. Next base: position 63,536 of record DCQT01000033.1, on the reverse strand, counting down.
GTTGAATGATTTTCAAAAATACAGACTTCAAAAAGCAGTTATATCTTCAGTTAAATCAATTGAAGAAAAAGGTGCTCAAAGGAGCCTTTCACCGTTTCAATATTCTTATGCTGATAGGATGACTCAAAGCAGTGCACAGGCTTTAAAAAAGAATCCAAGTTGTAAAAGTTATAATTTGAATCCTATAATTAAGTACACAGAGAATAAAGACAATCCAATTGCAACAGACGCATACTCACCCGAAAAGACGGAAGTACAGAGAAGGGAAGCAAGGTCTGATGTTTATAGCGATCGAAAGTCTAGAATGAGCCGAGTTAGGTCAACAGACCTTACATTTAACCAAGAACGTTACATAACCAGGTGTGCAAAAGGATTTCCAAAGCTTAGTTACTATCCAGCTAAAACGTTGCAACAGATTTCAGATTTTATTAAGCAGGATGAGGAAGCCATGTGCCAAAGGCAGCCGACGAGCTCTTGTGATGTAAGTGAGCTGTCATGTGGTCAAGCAAGACAAGAACTATTCAAGTCTGCTACATTCAAAAGTCTCCCACAGTTTGTAAGGACCGCTCCTATCGGTCAAAGAAATCGAATTAAGGCAATTCAAGCGAGTAAAGATTACAAGGGAAAACCAAGAACTGGGTTTGAGGAGGAGTTAATTACTAAATACGCTACTCAATGCTTTTCCTATGAATCTCATTTAGCAATTTCTGAGATCAAAGAAAAATGTAACAATGATAAAAATAATCCTAAATGTAGATTATTAAGCAATTATAAAGCATTCTCCAATTTGATTAAATTTACCGAACAACAAAATCATGAACAGGGTTTTTATGACCCAGAAACAAGAAAAGTTAATCACACACTTAAGAAAAAATTTGCTGTGTGCATGACAAAATTACCTGAAAAAAGAATGGACTGTCTCCAAACATCTCTGTCCAGAAGAGAATTATTAGCAATGGCCAAAAGCACGGGAGTTAAATTAGACCAGGTCATACCACCAACAACAAGACATGCATTTTTAAAAGTTGTTGGTTCGAGACGTGGAGCTCTACAAATTGAGGGGCGGACAAATAGGAATAATCAAATAGTTCACCCAAAAATAAGAAGGTGTCCAAGAGACTTTAAAGTAACTAAAGACAAAGGACACTGTATAACCTCTAGGTCAAAACAGTTATCGATAAAGTCAAAATCACAAGACGAGGTAAAATGTGACATTCAAACATCAGAACCAGGTGGTATCACAGACAACTGCCAGAACAGAAGATGTAAAAACCCTTACGCTCAAAAAAGGATAGGAAAAGTCATTAAGAAAATTGCAAGTAACCCAGAGTCTTACGACTCAGAGAATTTTATAAAAGACTCAATAAAACACTTAACTAAAATTGAAAAAGTCAAAGCGATCTGTCGATCTGTCATCAATAATAAATCACTAACACCTAGAATTAATGACGAAAACTATATAAAAAAGATTAAAAAGTACAAAAATAATCTATACACGATTGAAGGGAGTTCATTAAAAACAATCTCTATCAGATTAAAAACAAATAATGAAAATTGTCCAAACCTTGATTCCAAGTTTTATTCAGAAGCGCCAAGAGATAAAAAGTTCCAATGCAAAAAGCTTGGTATCAAGCGACCTGAAAAATTAAGCACTACAGAATTAAAAGAGATTAAGGAATCATTTCAAGCTCAGATCAAAAGAGCACACAAACTTTACAAAAAATATGAAAAATTTAAACCAGGGTTACTTAAGACAGGACAAACAATTGCTGAGACCTTAATAACAGGTATAGGAAAATACGCGATATGCCTTCCCGTTGACCGATATACTAGCGAATTTCCCTCCGATCAATTAGCGATTCCAACATACGACAGTGAAACGATTATTGGCCGAGGTAATTTAAGAGAGTGGTGCTCAAGCGAAGGAGGAAGGCAAACACGAGATTTTAAAGTTAGTGCTGAGCGAGCAAAACAAGAAATAGAGGAATTTAGACTCGTAATGGAATCAATTGCGAAGACTGTAACCAGGTTTCCTGCATTAGGTGTTGGACTAAAACCTTCTGAGGGCAAAACGAGTCTGTTTAGTGCAGGTGAAATTAGTATTGAAGACCTTAATAATTTGGATCCATCAATTTCACTTTCACTTGCAACTGGTGATGAAAAAACATGTGTGAAGTTTTATAAAGATCCATTCAGTACATCTTTCACTGCTGAACCTGCTAATTGCAAAGTAAAATATAGACATAGTGGGAACATTTTCGGCGGATATTACGAAAAACCGTTTAGTAGTGTTGAAATAAGTCAAAAATCAGAGTTTGAAGAGAACTACACTGCTTTAGACAAAGAACTTAAGGAGCTTTGTAAAAATGAGGAAGACCAGGATGGGGAACAAAATAAATTTCTTAGATTACTTGAGGGAAAAGTTGGACAAGACTTTATATCAGATAACCCAGGTCTAGAGGAGGTTCGAAGCTGTTTACTAAACAAAGAGAGGGCAAAAGAACAAGCGGATCTTGATGCTGATAAAGTTGTGGAGAGAATTGTCATGGGAACGTGCTTAGCAGCTGGTGCACTAACAATGGCCCCTCCACCAGCAAAGGTTGCTGGAGCTGTTGGGGACGCGATTTGTACTGGTTGGTATTTATATAGCTCTCTTGGAAAAAGATATCAAACAACTAGAGAACTTCAGTCCTATTTGTCTTGCTTGTATAAAGGCGATAAATCTTGCTCAATTGATGACTTAACTAAGATGTATGAGCGACATGATGCTGCTATTTCAGATTCAAATATGGAAATGGCAATGGTTCCATTATTTGCTCTTGGCTTTCTTGGTGACATAAAAGAAGTTGCCCACTATAGAAAATTTCAAAAAGCAAATAAAACCCTTGCTAGACTAGTTGGTTCTAATGCGTCAAAAGAGGCGATTGAAGCGGCATCATCAGCTGCGAAGAATGAGTTAAAAGCAACATACAAAGAGTTATTTAAATTAGAAGAGTTTACTGATTCTGATCTTCGACGGATTTCAAATATGTCCGGGAAACCAACAAGTTTCCTAAAAAATCCTTCAAAATATATGCTCCAAAAAAACAGAATGGAGATGATAAGAAAACTAGGGTTTGAGGATATACAGGACCAAGCATTAAGAAGAAAAATGTTTGACCTTCTCACAGACAACCCTGAAATAATAGACGCTCTTAGGTCTGGGTGGACAAGAGGATTTAGACCAAAGAGAAGTTTTCTTCGGGGACTGTTTGAAAATGAAGAAGCATTAAGGGAATTTTTAGAAGCGCTTGATGGTGAAAATTTAAATAAATTTGTCAAACAGATGAAAGCTGCAGCGGAAGGCGGAACGGAAAAAATCGCCTTAGAGTCAATGAGAGAGATTTTCAAAGATGCACCTAAAGCTTTAGAAATCATCGAGCACAATCTAGATCTTTTGAAACCATTTTCGAGAACTCGGCAGGTCTCAGATGCTGTTATTCAAACTGGTGCAAAAATACCTGGTGCCTTCTATTCAGCAATGGCCTTGCCTTATCGGGTTATTAAGGCAAATAGAAAAGAACTATCCAGGATCAAAGCGCAAGTAAGACTTATCGAAGAAATAATCGAAAGTAATCCTGAAAGAACTGTTAACAGCGAATTGGCCAGTGAGCTAGAAAAATTGAAAACATCTGTTCGCGTGTCTACTGCAGAGAAAGCTTTAATAAAAATTAAAAAGATTTTAGAAGCAGGTGAAGGTTCATCAATGAGTCGAAGAATTTCAAAACTACGAAAAGAAAACCCAGCATTGAAATTCTTCTCAGATGAAGAAATAATAAAATCATTGCAAAAAGCGTGTGGGAGGTAAAAATGAAAATTATACTTTTTGCGTTTATCACATTCTTTCACTTTTTTGCACACAGTGCAGGCGACCATATCCATGTCTCAACAACTCAAAGCCCAGAAGATCTTGTGAAAAATGGAAAAGATTTTCTTCTTGAACATGCAAATCATCCTAAGGCGATGAGAGATCATCAAGCAATCTTAGCGGTATTCGCCCCAAATATAGAGGATGGAAAAATACGCGGTATCATCAACGAGGTGCTATGCTTAAATCAACATCAAAGGGGTTATTCCTCAAATTGTGATTTAGAAAATTTTAAAAAAAAATTTCAAGTCCTAATGGAAGAGCTAAGTGACGACCCAAAACACGGGAAAACAAGGATTACAAATCCAACAAATAGAGAGAAAAAATTTGCCATACTTAATGACAAGCAAGTAGAAAAATTAAAAGATCTATTAAATAGCTTTGATGAAAAATTTAAATTACTAACAGGAACGACTGTCGAGGAATTCTCTTCCTCAAATTATAGAAATCTTTTCTCTTGGTCTGAGAAATTCGCGATGAATACAAACCCAACAGTTGCCCAGTTTCGTAGAGATCTTTTTCCAGGAATGCATAAAACAAGAAGAGCTGTAATTAAAACTATAGATCAAGATGTTATTATAGATGGAACATCTTTAAAAATCAAAGAAATTTGGGACAACTTTTCGAAGAGGTGGGCAAATCAAGGACATTCTTCAATGACAATCATGATGGCCAACATGGATTATCTACTCATTGACCAAGCAGGTAATGAAGCAGCAATAAGAGAATTAAAAAATATATTTTTAAATAATAATATTAATCTGAAAGTATCTCACAAAGTAAATTTTTACAATTTAAAGGAAGGAGAAACCATTCCACTAAATGCTGACGAGATAGATTTGTTCACAAGCACAAAAGAGTATGATGAGCCGGGAGCTACTCTGCTTACAAGTCAAGTTTCCTGGAGTAATCTAGATAGTTCAACTCAAGAAGGTCTAGATAGTTCAACTCAAGAAGGTCTAGAAGGTCAAAAAAGACTAAGAGATGCATTAGTGAGGTGGGTTGATCAAAAAGAAAACCCTGTTATTTCATTTCATATGTTTGAAGGAGAGCATCTACAGGATCCTGAAATCATTAAACAATTTTTCAGTAACCTTTCTTACGTTGATAATCAAAGTGGAAAAAAATTAAAGATTACAGTAAATCACAGTATGACTCTGACAGAGGATAATATTAATTTTTTATCTGAACTATTTCCAGGTCGTGTAAACATTTCTTTTCAGCCAAGTACATACAAAATACTTGGAGAGAATGAACCAGAAAAAATAGCAAAGCAATTACAATTGCTCCTGGAAAATACTAAGATCGGTGTTAAGTTTGGATCGGATGATCCCGGTTTATATACATGCACAAGAACCGGTCGGTGTTATGGTGATCCGATAGAGTTTTTTGATCAGCTTTTAAGTGCAACTGAAAATAAAGAAAAAATACTTACTGACGAAAATGCTTTAGACTTAATCCACAATTATCTAAGGTCAATAGGAAGTACAGATAATCCAACTAGCGCCACACGTTTGGACAACCTCATTAATAACTCTGCAGAATTTAGTGCCAGAGGGATTGATAGGCAATCTATTATTGACCATATAACGGGTCAACAATGTGCCCGTTAAAAGTATTACTTGTTTTTTAATTTTTTATATAACGACTTTTTACTAATAATCGTTTTCAAAGGCCCCCCATTTTTCAGTGTGGACTTAGAAAGTTTTTGTCCAGATTTGTCAGTGACAAGAGGATGATGGGTTGAAGAAATAGCTGGTAGATTTAACTTCTCTCTTAATTTTTCTTGAATGTTGGTTGATGGAATTAAGTCTTCCCCGCGGATGAGGTGAGTTATTTTCATTTCATAATCATCAATGACACAACTCCAGTGATAACTAGGAAGAAGATCTTTTTTATAAATGATCACATCCATGGGTTTAAGTCTTAAGTTTAAGTCTTCTTTGTACGCTAAATTTTTTTCTCTACATGTTCCGGGGTAGTGATCAGTACCAAGTAAATCTTTTCTTGAGCACTCACAGGAAAAGGTATCTTGAGAGACGGGTTCGAGATATTTTTTATATTGATCAAGCTTTGTGTGCTGGGAGTAGTTTTTTAAAAAGTCCTCTACCCCACTAGGCCCTTCGTCAAATTCGATCCCAAGCCAATCCATGGTTTTAAAAATATCCTCAAGGTATTCAATTCGAAACCGCGCCCGGTCAATATCATCAATTCGAAGAACAAGTTTTGCGCTATTTTCTTTTGCCCACTTTTGGCACGCTAGAGCATTATAAACATTACCAAGATGTAAGTAACCACTGGGCGTTGGGGCGAATCTGGTTTTTTTTACAGTCATAAATCAATGTTCGCCTATTTTTTCTTTATCGTTAATGCCTTTAGAGCTTTTATTTTTTGGGATAGATTTTTTGCCTTTTTAAGCTTTCGAAGAAGAAACAAGTACTTCTTTTTTGGTAATTTTTTTGACGCATTCAAAAGAATAAATCTAATATTTTTTCCTGAATAATGCGCCAGCAGCTTACTTAGTTTATCTCTTTCTTTAAGCAAAGAAGAAACCTCTGGGCTCACCTTGCTTAGATCTTTTCTACTTAAAGGCGAAAAACTTTTTATCCAAGGCCCCGCTATGTATTCAGAATATTCCTCTCCATACATACTTAAAAATCCCTCGGGCATAAAGTGAGCAAAACTTGATTTATTTTCAGGCATTGAGTACCAATAGTTAAACTTTTTTAAATTTTCAAAGTTATATGGATCTTTATTTAAACCCTCTAAATGGTGAAGTAACTCATCTGTAAAATACTGCTTACTAGATTTTCTTAATCGCGGAGAGATAAAATCACTTGGGTTTATTTTTTCTTCGCCTCGAGCTCTCGTAAGAAATGGAAGTGAATCGGCCCTTTCTTTATATAAGCTCGCCAATATCTTTCCTTTAATGGCGACCTCTCGGACCTCACACATTCTATAGGCCTCAAGGCAGGCAAAGTGATTTAAGCGATCAAATGAACTAAGATGGCCTTCTTCAGGCTCATCACTAATGGAACTTGTTAATCCTCCTAAATTTGGTTTTTCGGCTTCCTCTGAAATAATATACTCCGGGTAATCTTCCAGTCTAAAATCCTCACCCGTTTCTTCAATGCAACTCAAATAAGTCTCTGTGCACTCATTCAAATCTTCATTTACTAACTCTGTATTTCCTTCAAATCTAATATAACGAAGGATGCAGGTTAAATCATCTCCACAATAATAATCTAAGCAGCTCCTCCCCACCCCTGACGTATTTTGAATCCTTTCAAGAAGTTCCTCATCACTTCGATCAAGTCCAGTCCACCAGTTGTATAAATATTCACCACTGTATTCTCCCCAAATTTTTTCAACCACATCGTCTTGCTCACAAAATCGACGAACGCAAAAGTCTGCCCCACTTCGAGAATATTTTTCCATATAACCATATTCATCCAATATCGCTACATCATTAACATCAGCAATTCTTTCATCACAATAGTTACTTACATGCGCTTGAGTTATTGGAGCACACGCTCTTTTTTCTCGCATTATAGTATTGTAATAATTGTTATAGATACTTTGGTGATTCTCTTGCGATCCATTCATAATTCTTTCTCGATAATCGATTGCAATATCTCTATTCGGATCACAGACCATCCTATTATGAGCGTTCACTTCAATGTTATCTCGGTTAAGAGTTTCATTACAGCTTAGATTTGTATCGAAGCCTGGAAGGTAAACATAGTCTGCAGGATCACAAAGGTACTCATCACAACGCCAGGAAGGGTTTAAGTCACTCATCATTTCTGGGTAGGTCGCATACTCATAAGTAGGTTTTGGAATATTGAATCCCTTATTATCTGATGAGACAAAATTGAAAGCATAAAACCCAAGAGATCCTTCAAGCAAAGGCCTCATGATACATTTATACCCAGGGTTGGGTCTTCCTCTGTCATAAAATCGAATAACCTGTTTAGTGCTATTATTTAAAACTTTAAAAGATTTAATTAAATCCTCTTGAACCCAAGTAGAAATTGTATAGGCGTTTGTATCATCGTCTCCTAAATCAAACAGGCTCTCATTATACATTTCATAACCGGTATCACATTGGAAGCCTCTATCGCTGCGATCACACCAAATATGAGACTCTATCTCATGCTGACCTTCATGAGAGAGCGTACTCGCGTTGTGGGCAACATGATTTGAATAAAAAAAGTTCTCCCAAAGTGTAATTTGATGCACATAGTGAGTAGCAACTGCTGAATACCCTCCATCACATTCTCTTTCGACTCCCCCTGATTCATTCACTAAATTATAAGTATAAGGTTTCCAATCCTCGTGTAGACCTCCAAACAAATTTTGATTCAATGAAAGCTGTTTCAATAAATAAACTGATCCGGCCAATCTTGTCTTTGGGTGAAAAAGATCACAACGGTTACTAAAGCCTAGTTGAGATAGGCGGGAAGTTGCCCGATACGGAACATGTAAGCGGTGATACTCGGCATTTAATCCAACGAAAAAAGAATCTTCATCTAGTGAAAAACCTCTAAAAACCGAATTTTCAAGAGTGCCCTCTGGGCAAATTTCTTCTTGGTAATAAATAATACCATGTTTATAAGGGTCGATTCTTTGAGCATAACTTTCCCGACATACAGGATAAAATATTGCATCCAATCCCTCATAAGCTATTCTAGGTGCCCAAGGAGGAATAGCTCCCGCTCCATAACAATTTTTGCCTTCCCTTGCTTCATTTCCACCAATTAGAAAATCCTCCCGACTCCACCTTCTAACATTGTTGTATAAATTAAATGTTCCATCTGAACTAAAGCATGGGTACGTTTTGTCTGAATAAGTAATGGAGTGGCCCGCATATAAATTCATAGATGCGCTAAAGAATAACAAAAATGTAAAAATATAACCTTTCATTATTTATTTTCTAAAAAGAAGATAGTGCTCTTCTTTTGGTAAAACTTTTTTCAGCTCAACTTGAAGCGCCCGTCGTTTGCTCCCATTCGCTTTGAGTAAAAAGTTACTTATTTTGTATTTATTAGGGAAATCTCTTTTTAAAAGTAAATCAACAAGCATCCGCTTTGAGTCTTTTCTCCCACTTTTTGTTTCTTTGTATAGTAGCTCTAACCCTTTTAAGCGAATGTGGTCTTGTGTAGAGAGGCTTGAGTGATGGCCTTTTTTTTTGCTTTCTTTTGTATTAGATATAATTTGAAATACTTCTCGTCTTAACGCTTCATCCATTCCAACTCGGTCAATAACAGATAGAGTATCTAATACCTCATACCCTAATGACTTTCTTCTATTTAGTCTTTTAAGCAAGACAGATCTTACTTGAGAGACATTTTTCTTTAAAAACTTTAAGGCCCTGGGTCCTTTCTCCTCATTACTAATTGTTCCTTTTTCCCACCTTAACAATTCGCCAATGGAAAAATTTATATCCTTCTCGCTCACTCTTTTGAAAAAACTATCCCTTCCTTTTTTCATTTTAGCATTGAAAAAAACTGCACTTACTGCGCCTATTGAAATAAAAAGTAGTAAAATAATTAACTTGTTCTTTCTCATCTTTTGGCACTCAACACTTTAAACGATTTCGGTAATTTCATCTTCGCACTCTAGGTCATCTATTTTGAAAGTCTAAAAAAAAGGAAAGTCTCATTTCCGTTAACGTATTTATGCATCCTTTTAAACTTTATCGTTTTTATTTTTCCATTAAGAAATTCGACACTTAAGCTCTATAAATTAAGTCAATGTCCCTAGTTTAAAAAATCAGATTTTTAGTTTGCTCAAAATGGAAATTTTGAGTGTTTAATTTTTTATCAAAAAATACACACCGCTAATGCGGCTCCCAAGTGTAATTAACATCTAAGGATTGGGAAAACCCAGTTTTGGGTATAAGAATCTTTTAATTCTAAATAAAAAATACTCATATTTAAACAATTTACACTTTACACAAATGCTAATGTAAGCACCTGAATTTACTTCTATAAAATGGTCTCTTTATTGGTACATACGCTATATCATCACCGGGAGAAAATATAATGAAATTTATTCTATTAATTTTATTTACTCTTTTTTCAACAGTATCTTTGGCTGCGAGTTCATCAAGGCTAAAGGCAGTTATTAATCAGTATAAAAATTTCGACATTAACAATGATGGTACGAATGAAATTAACGATCTTAAAATGTACTACTCCTCAGAGCTGGAACTGAATGATATCTCCGAGGAATACACTAGAAAGTATCAACAAAAAGAAAATCTTCTTCACGGATCTAGACCTGTTGTCATAGTACTGGTTGAGAAAAGACTTTTGGATCATGAGAGGACTTCATCAAGAGACTATAATTTATTTAACCTTGAAAAGCGCTTTGATAATTTAAGAGAAGATCTCGAACGAGAAGGTAAAGATGTGCACTTTATTGTGACTGATTTATATAATGGAGGAACTCACCAAGATGGAAGAATTGTTTTAGCGCTTAGAAGAATGTTTAAAGATATTCACACTCTTAGTCGCGGAAATTTTGAGGGAGCTTTACTAATCGGCTCATTTCCAGAGACCCAAATTATTCATCGTTATATTTGGAGAAAAGAAGCAGAAACTCAAATTAGTGGGGTTCAAACAAATGAACGCGGTTGGTTAAGAATTGTCCCAGAGGTTCGAGCTGCAAATTCTGATATTATTCTTAGTGACCTTGATGGGAATTGGGAAAATTTATATTTTCAACCAAGAACTGCGATACCATTTTTCAAAGGCATACCGTCAAGAATTTATGGTAATGACTGGCATAAAAATAATCAATATACTGTTTTTTCAACAACAGAGACTGGAGTCAAACACTTCGAAGATTTCTTCCTCGTTAACGATGCAGACTTTATGCAGACTGGTCTTACAAGACGTCAAAAACGCCTATTAAATGCCTATAAAAGAATAACAGGGGAAAGAGTTATTTCTCCAAAAGCCCTCACCTATTCCAAACGACATTTAAGTCTGGAAGCAACCAGTGAAGACTTAAGAAATCCAAACCCAATGGCACAACCTGAAATAATGATTTCAAGGATTAATCCAAAACAAATTTCTCTCACACCAAGAGATAATCACGGGGGAGAAAATGGAAGACCAGTGGAAGTCTCAAGCGATACAGACATCAGATTCAATCAGGATAAAGATCTAGAAAGAAAGCTTCTCATTGAGTATTTAGATCACAATCATAAATTCAGGAATGGCGGGGATTCTGATACACCCTATAGGGGCGGTGGTATTGCCGCAGAGGACTTTAGTTCACAAGAAACCACAAATCATGCACATAGTGCGGATGCTAGCTTTGATGCTCCTGTCTCCGGCCCGGAAAATGCAAATTTGATTGATTATGTAGATTTTCTTAAAAAACCAATGAGGCTAAGATCAATAGTCGCTCACTCAAGTAGTAGGTCTAGCACATTTAATTACCAAATTCCAAACCTATACTTAATACCCGAACCATTAGAGAACAATTATATGAGTATAATTGAACAACAAATAAACGAGGCATTGACCTTGAGAATAGGTGATCAAATTTACAATTGGTGGAATGATGAAAGTTATAATATAAAACGCGTCTCCCTACGAAATCACGTGAATGGGTACGCAAATTTTTTCCTGATGAAAAGTATCTACCACAGTGAGACACTCCGTGACGTACCTCCAAGTTTTATAATTCATAGTGGTTGTAACTTTACAACACAACCAGGTTTTAACAATAGACCCTACAACTCTTTTCATTACGGGAAAATGCAAAATTCAAACTCCTTACTTTTTTATGGTAAGGCTTTAACAATAGTTGGTAGATCAAAGGTTTTCAATGACACACCTTTTGAGAACGACGGTCTTCACCATTTAGATCTCGCAAATAATGAATTTGGAGTTATCGTAAAAGAGTACCTTAAAAGTGACTCGCTTGATGCATCCATGGCACCTAAGGTTGCCGCAAACAAAAGAGCTTATAGTTGGTCTGTTTTGGGTGATTGGACACTTAAACTTGATTACGAACCAACCGAAAAATCTCATTTTAGAGTTGGTGGTACTTATGTTTCAAAGCCTGTAGGTAGAGAACAACAAGAAAGCCCAGAAACGACCCCGCAAGAAGGTTTAGATGAAAATCAACATGAAAGTACTCCTGAGAGAAATTACTCTATTAGTGATAATTCCTCCTCATTAGAGGCACATTCATTTTCTTGTCGATATGATGACTTGGACATACTCTTTGAGCAAGCAGGAGAAGAAGACCCATTTTCATGTGTGAAAAATTATTGTGAATCACCAGAAGTACTTGCAGACTTATACCCATACGACCTCACCCCTGAAGAGGTTTTTGATTGGTGGATGGAAGATGGAAGAAATCACAGTAGTCTATTCGATGAAAATGGTGGCCAAGATAACGATAGCCTATCAAGTTATATTTCAAGGCGGCATAACTCTGCTGGAGGCTGCTTAGATTATTATTGTGGTAATGATCCAACTTGTAAGCTTCGATACATTCGCTTTGAAGGAAACCTAGACCTAGCAAAAGCCACAGCAAATTCATGCCTTGGTAATTACTTGAGCTGCATTGAAGTTACTGGAGAATCTTATTTGCTAACAGATTTACTAGAACCACAAGATTCTATGACCAGCCCGATTAATGAATACATCAGGCAAAATCAACAAAGGCTTTCGTCTTGTATAGAAAGATATAATTCATGTAATCACAGGAACCAAAGAAGGTTTAACCAAATCTTCGGGGCTATGGGCTCGAGGAACGCAAGATCACGAGGAACATTCACCCCACGGTTTTAAATACACCCTCTATAGTTAAAAAAAATTTGAATAAGCTCCTAAATTGAACTAGTAATTAATCAATTTAGGAGTTTTACATGTCTCAGCAATCATTTTTAGAAAAAGTACAAAAAAATCTCACCGCAAATGGGTTTCCTGAAAAAAAAGTCGCTTTTCCACTAGAAGCTCTTTACGAGAAGGCGGATAAAGCCGGCGTGAATTTCAACAAGGTTCGTGAAGAACTCAAAACCCTTGGAATAAAAACTGAAACGAGCGGAGAGAAAATTATCTTTAGCATGGACACGGATAAAGGAAATCTCTTTAAAAAAGCCCAAGAAATGATGAGTCAAATGAGTCCTGAACAACAAAGTGAACTCATGAATAAATTTCAAAACATGAGTGAAGAAGAAAAAGCCGCGCTTTATGAGCAAGGCAAAAAGATGGGATTAATTTAAACCGAAATGCGCTGACATTTACTGCAAACACCGAATCCAAATCTCAAATTTCTACCTATTGAGCCTAGGGAAAGTGAATTAAAGAATCCACTTCAGTAGGAACATTTAACTGATCATTCCCTTCAATTTCGACGCTCCCAGTCTCTTCTAAGTTTTCAAAATAATTAAGGCCATTAAGGTTTGTATCAATAATAGATAATTTTCCACTAATTGATTTCAGCTCCCTGAATGGGTTTAAACCTAAATTATTTAAAGAGCTAAAAGCACTAGCAACCTGCCCCTCAATAATTAAATCCCCTTCAATAATTGTGCATCCATCAAAGGACATTAGCTTGTTGATATTATTTTCTAGCATGTCTGAGCCACTGATCGTTTCTCCATTACAAAGATTTGTCATGTTAGCCTGAATGACCTCAGAGTGTTCATCATCACAAACAGTTGTCCTTTGGATTTCAACAAATTCCTTTTCTCCTGACCAATACTCATAAAAATTAGTGAAATGACCTTTCATCATTTCCAGAGCGCAAGCAGTAAAACTAGGGTTCTCTGTCCCTAGATTACCACCCATCGGGCTCCCTTTATGCATGTAAAATGGGTTGGAAAAGATTTTAATCCACTCACACTTTTCATCACTGAGGCCCATACGTCTACAAGTATTAGCGTAAGACATAATAGTTGCCGTCATGACATTCGTGTTAACCTCACCACGATATGCCGCATCGTTTTTATTACAGCTCTCAAGATTGTATTCACACTCTGCTTCAATGTTGTGAGATAAACCTAGCACGTGCCCGAGCTCATGAATAAATGTTTGTTCACCAGAACTAAACTCCATGGAAAAAACTGATGTCCTCACATCTTTTTCTTTACCTGTACTCACTCCAAGTGCTCGTCCGTTCATCCTTGATCGACCAGAATGGCACATCCCCTGGCCAGGCTCAACAAACTTTACTTCTTCATCATTATCATAATACCAACCTCCCTCGACACCAGAACGTAAACAAAGCTTATCGCAAGTGTGATTAGAGGGGTCACAAGAAATATAATTACCAGCTCCATCTGTTTGTAAATTAGCAGGATAATAATCAAAATCACCCGTTATCAAAACCACCACGTCGGCTTTGGTTTCTTCTCTAAGATCTCGAATTTCTGAGCCAAACTGAACACTTAGTGATTGATTGTTGCCAACACTCATAGATTTTTCTAAGTAATAGTTCGCCCGAGTAGGCCACCAGTACAGCCCAAAGTTTATCTTTGCTTTCTCACCATCATTCGGATCATCATTAATCACAACCCCATATTTATTATCAAAATAGCACCCAGGTCTATCACACTTTAGTTTTTCCATTAAAGAATTATAGTAAGACCCCTCCTCTTCTAGCTCTTCAGTCAAACCTTTTAGGCCATCAGAACCTAAGATATATCCTTGAGCTATTGCCGGAAAGGATTCAACTTCAACTAACTCAAGTCTTATACTAACTCCACTATTAATTAATGTATCATTTGCACTATTAACGAGAGATAGTGAGTGGTTATTTAATTTATTTTGTATCTCAATACCAGTATTAGTTTCGTTAAGAGAAGAGGAGGGAGCATCCAAGATTAACTCTTCTTTAGCCTCTTCTGTGTATAAAATTAAAATTCTTAGTTTGTTTTCCCCTTGATCAGAAAAATTGTATAAATTATTAGGTATCGAAGATGGAACCTCCTCAAAAAGACTGACAAGAGTCTCCCCCTTAAAATCCTCGTTGAGATTTGCAATGAGCTTTTTAGAACCACTGCTATTTAACAATGTAGAGGATGAGCTTATCGTCGAGGGCACCATAACTAAATTGTTGGCCGTTACTACAGGTTGAATATTTCCTGCAGACTTTTTGTTTTCTCTTCTACTTATGCTTCGCGAAACTCGCCCACTGTTTTTTCTGTTGGGACTCAATCTACTTTCATTTACACTTTTTTCTAGAGGTGCCTCTTCCGTTTGTTGATGATTATCATTAGAGCTCTCATCACACTCAAACGGTTCTCTTTCAACCTCTGTTACATATAAATTACCATCTCCGTACATTTTAATTTCATAAAACTTCCCCAAATGATCAATGCTTCCAATAGCGTGACCGTTGAAATAGGATAATCTTAACCTTCCTTCTCCACCATTAATCTCTGCAGAATAAAAGAATCTATTTTCTCCTAACTTTTCAAGCGAATCTCCAGACAAAACTAAATCCACATCATCAAATAATTTAAATCTCAAAAATCGATAGGACTGATCTGGGGAAAAACTTACTCCCTGTTTCCACTGAAAAATTTTTGAACGTTTGTATATGTCACCACTCCTTACTGCCTTTCCAGCAAGGACCTCATCAAACTCATTCCTTAATTTCCCTTGATCTACTACACTAAAAAAACTATTCAACGAGGGCAGCTCAAAGCTATCGGCCCTAACATTTCGCCCATCAGAAGTTCGAACACTCGCATTGAAATATGCAAAGGCGATAATGGACAGGATAGCTAAAATAATCAACGGGTACCTAAAATTCCTCATCGCCTTAAATCGGGATATTAAAATAGAAAATCAAGTGAACAAAGACCTTAAAAGGCCAACTTGGTTCAAAGTCATTGTAGAAATATTAGTCAGTCATAAACATTTAAAACAATAAAATATGTTTCTGACACTGGCCTAAAACTTGCTGCTAGATTCATATCTTCAATGGGAGGAGAAATGAAGCGCTATTTTAAGCATGCTATTTTGGCGAGTTTAATAACTTTTACTTGCTCAAATTCATATGCACATAAGCTCTTACTGGACAAAGGGATTTCAAAGGACAAACAAATTACAGGTTGCCTAACAAAAACTATCAGAAAGCTTAAAACAAAAAACTCACCCACTCATTTAATCGAATTGGCCTTAGAAAAAGAGAATAAGACTCTCACTCTACATGTCTCTAAGGTTAGTAAAAAAATACAAATTGATGAGGATGCCCAAGGAATCAGAATTACTTTGCCACATATTTATTCAAGGTGGTGTATCTCAAAAGATCAAAATTATCTTGTTAGAAAAACTAATAAAATTATTAAGAAGAAACTTGAAAACGAACTTGGTAAGCAATTAAGAAAATTTTTTAAACAAAACAATATTAACAATGTTTACAATCAACTTGTTTGCGCATTTCAAGATACTATTTCTAAAGCGAATAAACCGTTTAAAGAAATGAAACTAGCGAATTATAAACTCAATGAGAAAACAGGAGAAGTCTATAACCTTAATAAGCAAAGAGTAAAAGATAAGGACATCCTCAAAAAGCTAATCCCCTATTTCCAGGATATGCGGATTCAGGGACAAACTACACACATCGTAAAAGATGGAAAGCTCAAGGAAAGAGTTGAGAAAGAGAGACTTTGCGAAGAAAAAAGAAACCAATGCGTATGTGTTATAGAGGAAACAACACTTGCACCTAAGTACTCACTGGCGTCCAGAGATCCATTGATTAATATAAGTTTTCATCATTTTGTTGTCCTAAATTATAGGTCCAGCTCACCATTTATAGGAAGTCCAGAAGAATGTGGGATGATTGATACGAGTGAACAAACTTCTCCTCAAGAGCAATTAAGCACTGAATCACCGGAACAGGAAAAGTCTAAAGAAGCCACAAAGGCAAAAACACTAAATAAAAACTCTGACAAGCATAAAGCTCAAAAGGGAAAGGCATTAACTTTAGAAGAAAAAGCCGAGAAAGAAAGATTATTTAATATACCCACTCTAAATGCCTCTGACATAACCGCTTCAAGTATGCCTGGCATGAATTTACCACCAGTAGGAACCGGCCAAAACCAAGCACAATCTGAAAGCTCTGTCCCCCAAGTAAATTCCACATTACCAGAGGGCCTAGGTGAGGCTGCTAGTATAGGAGACGACTTATTGGATGACCTGGACATGGACCATGAAGAGGCTTTATCTGAGAACGAACAAGATGAGGAGCGAAGCTTAATGGATTCTGGCGGTAATATATACACCAGTACAAGAGTATTTAGTCCTAATGGTTTTGTCAGACTGCTAAAAGAAAATGAATTTGTCTGCTACAAACCACAATACTCACAGGACAATCAAGTAAGCATATTTAAGTTCACCCGAGAGGACTTAGAAGCTTCTAGCTATACAGATACAGAAGATGAGGTATTTCCATTTTTTAATTACTTGTGCCTTAAAAAGCCAGAGCTAGAAGCAGAATAAATTAATGGCCTTCGAAATTTATGAGAGAAATGAAAGGAAGTTTATTTTCCTCTAATTTTTTCGCTCCTCCGAGCTCAGGAAGATCAATAACAAAAAGCCCGAGGGGAGTTTGCCCCCCGCAACGATGAACTAACTTTTGAGCAGCTAAAATTGTTCCCGCTGTCGCAAGAAGGTCATCCACAAGTATGACCTTTTCGTTTTCATTTATTGCAGTAGGGTCGATTTCAAGCTCGTCTGTCCCGTACTCTAATTGATACTCTTGCCTTATTACCTCACAAGGAAGCTTTCCTTTTTTTCTAATAAGAATCAATTTCTTATTAAATAAATAACTAAGCACCGAGGCGAAGACAAATCCACGAGACTCAATACCAGCGATAGCATCAAACTCTATTTTTTTTAACTTTTCCTCAAACAAAGAGATAATCGCCTTATATGACTCAGGGCTCTGAAGTGCAGTTGTAATATCACGAAATAAAATTCCTTGTTTTGGAAAATTTGGGATTGTTCTTATTGAATCTTTTATCATTTCCAGTTTTTTTTGATCCATTATCTCATTCCTATTATTTGTTCGTAATGCTTCTTCTCAACGGGCGTAATACTAAGACGATTTCCCTTTCTTAAAATAAGCATATCCTCCAGTCCCTTTGTCTCTTTAAGTTCTGCCAGAGATAGAATCTCTTTAAATTTCTTTTTAAATCTAATTTCTACCATCATCCATCGTGGATTTTCTTTAGGAGACTTTGGATCGTAGTATTTACTTTTTTTATCCCAGGCAAAATGATCTGGAAACGCTTCTTTTGAGACAACACCAACGCCTGCGACCCCTGGAGGTTTTGCATTTGAATGATAAATTAAAACCAAGTCGCCCTTTTTCATTTCATCACGCATGAAATTTCTCGCTTGGTAGTTTCGCACACCTTCCCAAGGAGTCGTTTTTTGTGATTTCAAATCATCAATCGAAAAGACATCTGGCTCGGTTTTCATTAACCAATAACGCATTTTTTAATCCTTAATTAATCCCTCAAGCTCTTTTGCCATAAAGCTTGGTATAGCAAAAGCCCCTGGGTGAATTCGCTGGTTATAATACTTAAACTCTCCATCAAAAGAGCTAACCCGCTCTGACTTGAAGTCGTTAATCGGATGATGCTTTTTTGAACCAAATGTAAATGACCAAAGCCCTCCAGGATAAGTTAGGTTTGAAAAATTATAGATGGTTGAGATGGGAAATATTTTATTAATAATACCCATTAACTTTTTTTGCATCGGTACTTCATAAAATGGTGACTCTCCTTGAGACACAACAATTCCATCGTCATTTAGGCAATTATATATATCTTGATAAAATTCTTCTCCAAATAGAGGCTGCGCCGGGCCAATAGGATCAGTCGAGTCAACTAAAACTACATCAAATTTTTCTTTTGTTTCTTTAACAAATTTCAGGCCATCATCAATGTGAAGTTCAAGTTTTGGATTATCAAAGACACAAGACGTTATCGGCAAATGCGCAATTGAAGCATCAACAACCATTTTATCAATTTCAACCATCACGCATTTTTCTACATTTGGATGCCTTAAAACCTCTCGAGCCGTTCCGCCATCACCACCCCCGATGACTAAAACCTTTTTAGGGGTAGGGTGAACAAATAACGGCACGTGCGCGATCATATCATGATACACAAACTCATCTTTTTCCGT
This sequence comes from Bacteriovoracaceae bacterium UBA1511, assembly GCA_002323535.1. Taxonomy (GTDB): domain Bacteria; phylum Bdellovibrionota; class Bacteriovoracia; order Bacteriovoracales; family Bacteriovoracaceae; genus UBA1511. The sequence goes on along the minus strand of DCQT01000033.1, from coordinate 44,453 downwards.
GCACATAATAAGGCCATCATTCAAAAGCATGTTTCCCAGCTGCTCTGTTTCAACCACATCAACTGTTTGAAAATCACTTTTTCCAGAAAATAAAACTTTATTAACTTTAAAACCTAGTGAAAAATTCTCATGTTTTTCTTCAATCCAAAGTTTTGAATGCATAAAAATCCTTTATTTGTGCTCGAATAATAAATACCCATTGGAGCTTTTTATGTTTTTGGTATCAACATACTGACAAAATTTAACCGCCAAACCATTTTCCAAAGATTGCTCACAAGAGTCAACGAGCTGATAAATTTCAGAATCATAACTTTCATGCCAATTAAAACTAATCACATCAAAACTCTTTGGCCTAAGCCTTTCACAGAAATGAGAGATTATATTTTGCCCCTCAAGCGTTGAATCATTCGTCTCCAATGAAACATATGATCCATTTTCCTCAGGAGAGAGGTGAATGGTGTAGTAATAATCGTCTCTAATCGCATTTAAAGAATATCCGTATGGGTCAAATACCCAGTCATCAATCGTAAAGTTTTGAAAAAGAGATTCAACTCCTAAATAATCCCTAACACTTTTAGCGCTGACTCCTTGCTTTCTTAAAAGCTCCCCTACCTGAGTTGGTAAGTTGTACATAAGAAGCTCAAATGTTTTATCTCCAGCGTCCCACTTTCCGTTTTTTGAATAATTAAAAACAAAGTTATGGTGCCCATCAATATTTCCTAGTCGCCAAGCTTTTGATGGCTTTAAAGAATCAATTTTTTTTACGTCGTCATAAAACGCACTTTTTTGCATGTGAGAAAAATACTCATTTTTTCGCTGAAAAATCACGTCTTCAATATTTTCTTTTCCAAACTCCAGACATACCTCAATAAGAGAATTTATTAACGATGTTCGGCCACACGTAATCATTAGAAATGAATATTCCCATACAAACAAACTGGACTCTGAAAGAAGGTAGGCATGTACTTGGTTGTTTTTAATTTCGGATATAATTTCAGCGTCACATTTGGAAACTATTCTTGCCCAAAAAGACTTTCCCATTTTCCTTAAGTCACCAACGCCTGGACTAACAATTACTTCGATTTTTTTTTCTGATCCCTCAAAAACCATAATATCTCACCATAAAGTTGCAAGAATAATTTATAACTGAATGTACGTTATTTTCAATAGTTAGTATCTTTTTTACTCGATTTTTTAGATTGGTTACTTATGCTGGGTCAAGTTGAGTACGCCCTTAGATAGTAAGCCCTCTGAAATCCAAATTTTACCTTGGTCTTTATCATTGCGACACTCAATTTCACGAGATCTTCGATACTGGTTACATGCACGAACACCCCAACTATTTTGCAATAAATATTCGACTTTGCCCTTGTTACACCTGTAACCAATCACTGTTAATGCGTGAGCTCCACAATTTTTCTCATCAACTTTTGCATTACCTGTAGATACGGCAGTCGCAGGCGGCCTACGGTGATCTTTGTGCAAAACACTTGAGCATATGCCTAGCACTGCAGGTTTATTTTCATTGAGAGACATTAACTTTTCCCTGAGAACCTTTTTTTTATTTTTATTTAATGCTTTTGCGTATTTATTATGAATTTTTGTTACAATTTTGGGGTAGAACTCTGAGGTGTAACTGTTCAAAACATGAACGTCAATTTTATCAAACGCGGCGGCGCAAGCTTTAGAGGTATCTTTCCCCAAGCACTTCACTAACTTCTTATTTGATCCAAAAATTTTCTTAATATACTTAATAATTTTTGGATTTTTTTCTCTTAAAATTTTCCTCACTAGAGCATTCTTCAAAGCTTTTTCAAATTTAGGGACTTTTGAAAAGTCCCCAAGATCTAAGTATTCAAAGTCCTTAGACTTAATAGGAACTTTAAACTTTTCCGAATCTTCACAAGTGATGCGACTTGTATATGCGTCTACATTTTTAGTTTTGAACACATCTAATATTATTGAAGGGTCAAACGATCGATGTGGCCGATGGTAGGCAAATAATGGGCTTAAAACACTTCTAACTTTTTCAAAAAACTCATCCTTTTCTCCGCTTTTACAAATGATAGGAAAAACATCAATCATCTCTTCAAGACTATCAATCGAACATCCTTTTTTAATTTTTGATCTTACTATTTTGTAATCTTCCTCAACAGCTTCTTCAATTAAACCAAACTTTTGCGCAGTAGTTTTAAAAGCTGCTTTCAACCTTCTTCGAAATCTAATTTTCTCACTCCTTCTTTTCGGCACTGGTACTGCAGCTAGTTGAACTAATGTTGATTTATACCGCAGCAAATTTTTTCGTGATTCAGGGTTTTCTGTTTTGTCCATCTTTGCTTTTACCAAAGCAACATCGAGACTTACCTTATGTACCCCTTTTCCCTCGGCAACAATACTATTTTCTAATCCAGCGAGACTTTTTCTAATTGTTGAAACCTTTTGCTTAAAAGCTTTTACTTTTTCTTCTGAAGGCCCAAAAAAACCTCCTCGGTGTACTTTGTTATCATTTTGAAACTCTTTAAATTCATCTATGCTTTTTTTGAAAGAATAGAAGCTCTTCTCTATATTTCTGATATTTCCAGGAGCGCAAGAAAATGCCTTACAGTGTTCAAGCCTATTAGATATTTCAGCTTGCATTTTGGCCAACTCTTGAATTTGTTGATTTTGCTCGACCTCGTTAGAAGGAACAGTGTCATATTTTATAAATCTTGTTTTTGAACCTTTGGCATTTATATTTGAATAATGATCACTGACGTTCTTGAATAGGTTCTTGTAATGTCTGAGCCTTAATAAGATCGAAGGATCTCTCCCCAGACTTTCAGAGTCTGTCGTCCCTTCAGGAAGGTATGAGATAAAATTTTTAGCGCAAAATAAAGTGGCCGTTTCAGAGGACATTCCAGTGTTCAACTGAAAATAAACTTTCTTAAGTGCCTCCTCTACTTTTGTCTGGTCTGGCAGAGATAAGCTCATGAACTTTGAGCGTGATGCCTGAATTGACTTAATTTTAACTTGTTCATCCAGTGGAATATCTGCCTTTAGTGGACAATATTTTCTTGATGGGTTTTTTGCGAGGCAGCCTATCAAAACCATTGGGTTATTCCCATCAATGGTGCCATACTTCGACTGGTCACATGCCTGGATTAACTCGGGAATGACCTGCGGCTTATCAGGGTGTGCCGCCTTAATCAGTAAAGAGGTACTATGCCCAGCACAAGAACCAATGAACCCTTGGGATGTTACTTTCGCTCCTTTTAATGACCCATCTATTGAGCTTCCAGATTTGTCCTTTGGCGCCATTTCCTTATCCCTGGACACATCTAATCTAACCCCTTCTCCATTTGGTCTTTTTCGACAAGAGAGCTGTGCATTTGACTGCCTAGAGCAAAAAACAAGAAGGATAAAGAATATTCTTAACACCCCTTACTCCTCAATTATCTATCTTTTTTTTATTCGAAGGGTCTGAAAAATACATTAAACCATCTGTATCCACGTAACTTCCATCAGAGAATAAACAAAACCCCTGCTGCCCAAGCTTAGAGTCAAATATTTCATATTTAGCTCCCTCAATACTCATGCAAAGTTTTGCACCCGGCGCACCAATTGCCATAATTCCATAGTTCTCCATCGGTGTAATTTCTTTTAGTGCCCTCTTTGCCATGCAATTGACACACTCTTTCGAAATGAGTGCATAATCTCCATGCTTGTCCAAAGGCACACGAACCCCTTTAAAAAAGTAATCTTCTGCATAAAGGTTACTCAAGGAGAGAAGAAGTAATATTGTAAAAATATTTTTGAGCATTAATTCTTATCGACAGACCTAAGGGTTAATATGAGATTCAAAATTATCTCTTGTGGAGAAAAGCTAAGTGACTGAAATTAATTAAATAAAATTTATCTAAAATTTTTTCTTTAGGTCTAGCCTGCGTTTATTGTTAACTAAACCTAGCCTAGATATAATTAAGAATATTACTAAATTCAAAGGTATTCACATGAACGTACTTATAACCGGCGGCACAGGATTTGTAGGTAAATACTTACAAAAAGAATTACTTAAAAACGGCCATGAAGTAGTCGTAGTAACAAGGAACACAAAAAAATATCAAATGAGGCGAGACGTGAAGTTCGTTGCCTGGAACCCTCTAATGGAACCTACTCCTCAAGAAGCTTTTACTACAATCAGTGGAAATCCAATTGATGTTGTAATCAATTTACTCGGAGAAAATATTAGTGCCGCAAGATGGTCTGATGATCAAAAAGATAAAATTTATAATTCAAGAATTCTTGGTACAAGAAACTTAGTTAGAGGAATAGAGCAACATCTCAAAAACGACCTCGATCTATTTATCTCCACCAGTGCTGTCGGTATTTATGAAGCTAACTTACCAGATGAATTAGAGGAATCTTCAATTCATGGAAAAGGTTTTCTATCAAGGGTGTGTGAAGATTGGGAGACCGAGGCAAATAAATTAACCAAAGCCAAAAGGACACTGATAACCAGAGTTGGTGTGGTATTCGGAAGCACAGGAGGTGCTCTAGAGAAACTCCTTCCTGTTTTCAAACTTGGTGGCGGAGGCCCTATTGGAAACGGCAAGCAAATAATGAGTTGGATCCATGTAAAAGACTTAGTAAATATTTACATCCAAGCAATTGGCAATGAAAATTACAAAGGCATTGTTAATGCTGTCTCCCCTGAAGTAACCACCAATAAAGAATTTACAAAAGCACTCGCTCAAGCAGTTGGTAGACCCGCTCTTTTCCCTGTCCCTCCCCAAATGTTGAAACTGATATTCGGTGAAATGTCCTCAATAATCCTTGACTCTCAAAATATAAAAGCAAAGGCATTAAGTGATCTAGGCCATGAGTTTTTATATTCGAACGTATTTGATGCACTTTCTGAGATTGGACAAGGCGTAAATTTTATTGGGAAGCCGGTCACGGCGTAGGCTTCACAACTCTTTAACTTCCTGGCCCGGCTTTGCGTAGCTAAGTCGGGTTGCCTCTTTTAGCTCATGGTAAGAGTCTAGACCAGTTACACCTACACTGCCTAAAGCTTCTATATCTATGTACCCGTCCTCCTCAATATAATTGTCTGCGACGTCAACAAACATGACCTCTCCAATAACGAGTTCCGTTTTATTTATATCAAGGTGGATAATTTCTCTTAACTTTAGACCAATTTTCAAAAGAGATTCTTTTACAAATGGAGCCTCAACCCCTTCGACGTAGTCAGTATTCAAACCAACTGCCTCAAACTCTGACATTGATTTTTCATATCTTGCTGAGGTTTGATGAGCCTTCTTAAAAAAATCTGATTTAACATGGTTTATTGTAAAGACTTTCGTGTCTCTTATATTTTCAAATGTATGCCTTGGCACTGTCGCTGGTCTAAAAATAATTGCCATCAATGCGGGATTAGCTCCAATATGAACGACTGAGCTTACAATGCTGAGGTTTTCTTGGCCGTTTTCATCCACTGTTCCTACAAGGTTTGCACTTTTTATACCTGATAGTGAATTGATAAATTTAGCTCGATAAAATTTTTCCATTTCGTCGAAATCTTTTGAATAAAATTTTCCCATATCAATTAACCTTTAAAAAAATTTGGAATTACCGCATTGGTTGAATTTAGATAATTATTAAAATTTTGATCATCTGACTTCTTTTTATGAAATGGTACTCCTGAAAAGTTAACAATCAGCCAATTAATTGTGATTGGGGATACAACCACCCACCATGGTGCCCCTATGTGTAATGCCATAGCATAAACTCCCCACCAAAAAAGGATTTCTCCAAAATAATTGGGGTGCCTCGAAAATTTATAAAGTCCTACTCCATAAAGCCTTTTACCTGGGTTACTTTTCTTAAAGAAGTACAACTGAAGATCCGCCACAGTTTCATAAAACAGGCCAAAAATACTTACGAAAAAACCGACAAAAAATAATAATTGAAAACTTCCTTTATAATCTGAGCTTAGCCCGAGCAATATCGATAAAGAGGTAACTCCAGACAAAATCATTTGAACAAAAAAGATTCTGAAATAAGCGTTTAAAAAGATGCTTCCTCTCCACTTTGACGCCAGTTCAAGGTAACGACGGTCATCTGGCTTTCCCCAGTTTCTTATTAGTAGGTAAACATAAAGCCTAAAGCTCCACCCTAAAATCAGTCCTAAAAAAGCCAGCTCATCACCTGCCCACGATTTATCTATGAAGAAGTAGGCTCCCAAGCCAACCACCCCATGAGCTAGACCCCATAAGAGGTCAACCGTATGAAGTTTCTTGTTAAAAAGGTAAAACAGAAAGCCAATCTGAAAAAAAACAAATAAACCAAGATAAACACTCAACATATTTTTCCATCCTTATCAATTTCTAACTTTATCATCTGTCTAAGTCTTCTTAAAATTATCTCTGAACAAGGATGTTTATCAAATGTTAAAGTACTTTATATTTATTTCTTTATTAATTTCCACGGCTTTCTCATCCCCTCTTCCCTATTTGTTAAGACTAACAGAAAGTAGTGTTGAGATACGCTGGGAGTCTGCAGATGACTATCAGTTAAATTTGTCAGGGCCAAATAACTCAGTGCTATCCTTTCAGCCTGAGCATATCTTCACAAAATACAGGCTAGGGAAAAAGCCCTTGAGACTTTTCAGAGTTATAGCCGATAACCTTTCCCCTGGTGAAACTTATTTCTATGAATTAAAGAATGACTCAAGAAGCACAGGTATATTTAGATTTAATACCCGATCTTCTGAAAATAAGAACTTTTCCTTTATCCTAGTTAGTGATTCACAGAGAGGTAATAAATTAAGTGAAGATATTGTAAATAAATCTATTCTTCCTGAAGTTTTTTTTCAAAGTGAGCAAAGAAAGGTATCTCCCGTGGCATTTTTTCTATTTCCAGGAGATCTTGTTCAAAGAGGTTACAGACATTCACTCTGGAAAAAACAATTTTTTTATCCATTAAGAAATATCCTTAATAGAGTCCCTATTGTTGCTGCAATCGGAAACCATGAGTATAACTCGAAGTTTTTCTGGAATTACTTTTATAATGGTAAAGATGATGATGACCCTAAGTATTTTGATCAGCTTACAAGTCGTTTTATTACTTTATCCAGTACATTTGGACGAAGAAAAAGATCTCAACTAGAGTGGTTAAATCTCACTCTTAACAACGCTAAAGATAAAGGAATGAAATTTATATTCATTCAATATCACCACCCTGCATTCTCCGAGGTTTGGCCGAGGGGAGAAAAAGCGTACTCCAAAAAAATAGAGCAAGTGGTACAGAGGTTCTCAGAGGACTTTGCTGGGCATATCATCATTATCAACGGCCACACCCACGCCTATTCAAGAGGACATTATCCAAACAATAATGTAACAAATATAATTGCTGGGCCTCTTGGAGGAAAAATTGATTATTGGAAAAGATCAAGTAAAGATTATGATCATATGATGATCAACAGTTCTAGTGCAGGCTGGTCTATTTTTGATATTACTGAAAATAAAATTACTCATAAATACTTCTCGTATGATCAAAACTTCAACAAGACAAAGTTAGTGGATAGCTACTCTCTTAACTATGACTCAAAAAAACCAGATACTCCTAAATTAAACTTTGTAAAAAAAACAAGAAGAGGAGTTGCAATAAGCCTTGAGAACCAAAATTATTTAAGTATCGAAGTAGTTTTACAAACTAAAAAAGGTGAAAAAAACTACCGCATTAATGAGCGAAATGATCAACAAGGGTTTATTGTCAAAAATAATTTAGGAAACATTCTTATTAATACTGGAAAAAAGCTTGCTGAACAGACTACGAGTCTAAAAATCCGCGCCAGAGATAAAAATCTCCTATGGAGCGAATTATCCTCAAAAATTAAGCTAGATTAGTGAGAATGAGTACAACGACAATTTTTTAACTTTTTAAGGTGAGCAAAAAACAACAATGCCCCTCCTGTCATTGTAAATAAGTTCTCAAGTACAAAGTCCTTAAGATAATGATTCTCACCATGTGTATGATGAGTATAGTGAACAAACACACCCAAAACGAGAAGAAATATTCCAGAGAGCATCACTTTAAGAACCTTTCCCTTAACTCCATTATTTTGAACAATACTTAAGACAGCAACGGGGATGACAAAAGATAACATCACCACATGAAAGGTCTCGTTACCAATAATATTTGATAACCAAGGAGCTGAAACCAGAATAAATGGTGTTAAAAGACAGTGAACACCACACAAAACACTCAAGAATAGCCCGATTCGATCAAAAGCACGGTGCCCAAGCTTGAACTTGGAGTTTGATGAAGAAATATGATTTGTAGCGATTTTCATTTCGGGTACTTATAATCTAAATCCCCTTTGATTTGCAAGCCAGTTGTAAGATCTTATTGCCTACCTAACCCTTTAAAATGTTTTCGCATTAACCCAAAGGCGATAATCTGTTTTCCATGAACTTAATGATTAATCGCCCAAAGAACCCTATTTCAACCCTTTTATTTGCCCATGGCGCCGGCGCGCCAATGAACTCGGAGTGGATGACCACTGTGGCTAACCTGTTCACAGAGAGGGATATCAAGGTTATAAGATTTAACTTCGCCTACATGGAAAGAAGGTTCACCGAGAACAAAAAATTTCCACCAGATAGAATGCCTAAACTTCTAAAACATCTGGAAGAGGTCATATCAAGCTGCCGCTCCCATGGAGAGGTTGAAGGTGACTTATTTTTAGGAGGAAAATCAATGGGCTCAAGAGTTTGCACTAGTTCTGATATATTAGAGGCAAAAGGAGTCATCTGCTTTGGTTTCCCATTTTGCTCACCAGGAAAAGAAGATACCTCCAGGATTGAAGCCCTAAATAACTCCATTTATTCAAAAATTCTTATTAATCAAGGGGATCGTGACCCATTTGGGAAAAAAGAGTGGCTTAAAAATCAAGCGCTTAAAAAGAGTATTGGTATAGAGTTTTATTTTGATGGTGACCACGACTTAAAGCCACGTAAGAAATCAGGAAAAACAATAAAAGAAAACCTGACAGAGGCAGTGGATACATCTGTCAGGTTTATTAAATCAATTATTTAGTATAGTTGTTAGAAGCTTCTTCTAGTGGACTTATTTCTTCTTTTTTCAGATGCCTTAAGCTTTTCCTTCTTTTTAATTGAAGGCTTTTGATATTCCTTTCTCTTCCTGTATTCTTTTGTTACCCCATACAGGTCGCATAACCTCTTGAATTTACGAATAACCTTTTCCGCTGGAATACCATCTTTTATTTTTAATTCAATGTTTGAATGCTTGCTCATTAAAAATCCCTAAGTTTAAAGCCGAATTATTAAGTTAAATTAAATATTGCCGCGAATCTAGCAAAAAATTACTAAAACCTCAAAAATATAACACTGCTATGACTAAAAAATAGTAAATGGTGAAATTTCTTCACCCAGACCAGTGTGCTTTTCACCTGAAAGCCAGAAAATTTCGTCAACAGGTACTGATAATACCTTAGAGATTTTCAAGGCAAGGCTTAAACTTGGCTCTGACTTACTAGCTTCTATGGCATAGATCGATTGCCTACTTACGCCTACCTGTTGTGCTAGTTCTAGCTGCGTGACCTTTTGAGATTTTCTCACCTTTTTAAGTTTATTTTCAAGATCCATTCGAGACCGCCTTTAACGCCTATAAATTATTACCCTAACAAGACTACGTCAATATTTTTTGTAAATCAAACACGACATTAAGCACTGTAAAGTTTTCACAACAAATTAACCTATTGCATAAAACCCAAAACAGAGTTATGTTTAGATAAAATCATAGCTGGAGACTGATTATGAGTAATATTGTTAAAAAGAAACTGCAAAAAACATTTAAAAAGATTGAAGAGAATTTTCAAGCTCTCGCAAAAAAAGATGATGTAAAAAAAGTTCTGAGCGAAATGCAAAAATTAAGAGCTAAAAGAACAAAACAAATCGAAGCCATGCTCAATCAGCCTATTAACGAAATTAAAAAGAGTTATAAGCAAGAAGTTAAAAGCATGGAAAAGTTTTTCAAAGAGGAAATTGAAAAGACCAAAAAGATTTTCAAAAATCAACTTGATGAACTTGAGAAAATGAAAAGAACTGTCGAAGAACATATTCGAAAAGCTACAGGTCAACCAACCTCGACAAAGAAAAAAGCGACAAAGAAGAAAGCTGCCTCCAAAAAGAAAACGACAAAAAAAGCGGCAAAAAAAGTGGCAAAAAAGAAAACATCCAAGAAGGTCACTCCTAAGAAAAAAGCCACTACTGTAAAGAAAACCTCTTCAAAGAAAGTTGCTAAAAAGAAATAAGTCTTCAAATAAAACAATAAAAAAAAGCCCGTATTTAATACGGGCTTTTTTTTATTTATAATATGGATTAGTTCCTTGCCCGTGATCAGTTATATCTACAACCTCTTTAACTTCATGAAATTCGTTTTTTAAAACTCTAAGGATCCCGTCCCTCACTGTGACTGACGCCTGTGAGCATCCCTGGCAACCACCAGAAAAACTTAGATAAAGGACACCCTCTTTGAAATCAACCGGCACGACACTTCCCCCGTGAGCTCCTAAACTTGGTGAAATTTTAAGTTCAATAGTTTGACATATTTTTTTTCCAAGCTCTGTTTTAAAAAACTCTTCGTTAACTTTAGGTCCTTCACTTGAATTACTAGTCGATACTTCAGAAGGAAAACTTAAATACCCCTCAGTATGAGCAACACGAAGTGCAGCGCCCACCTTAGGTCCTAAATCTCTCCATGTCTGATCCGAATTCTTTCTTACGATCAAATAGTTTGACTCTGCGGTTACTTCAGATAACCCTTCGATTTCAAAAACCTTATTTACAAGCTTTGAGTCTGTTTTGACTCCTTTACGAATAGAAAAACTACCACTTTCAACTAGAGTTTCCGCTAAAGTGAATCGGCATAAATCTTTATCTTCAAAGGGAGTGGCCAATATTTCTAATTTTTTCATAAATTACCCATTAAGTGCGTTAAACAGAAAAAGACTCTTCGCTTGAGGAGCTCATTTCTTTGAGAGTTTTAAACTTATAAATTCCCGTCTTGTGGCCATCACTAAAATTAATCGCTACCCCATACCTTCCGACAGGACTAAGTCCAAGCACTTTTATATTCGCAGGAATTTGTTCTGATGTAATCATCCTCTCACCAGTATGTTCGTTTACACAGCTCGCACATGGACACTCAAGCCTAACTTTATGGGCATCAAGTTCAACAGTTGTCCCATCACTCCAAGAGATTTTTATCCCCAAGTCAGTAATATTCATTTCCTCTGTTTCATATAGCTTTGATTGCTCCTGAGCTTTGGTTAGCTCAGTATCTAGATTACTCGTGATTTCTTTAAACTTCCTTATATGAGGCAGATCTTCGCCGTAGTTCATCTCGCCCTTATCCGCGTCCATCATAATCATAGGATCAAGAGGAATATTGCCAAGTAGTGGAACGTTAAACTTCTCTGATAATATCTTCCCTCCATTTTCGCCAAATATAGGAGTGACCTCATCACACTTTGGACAACTATAACCACTCATATTTTCAATAATTCCTACTACAGGCACATTCACAGTCTCAAACATCTCAAGACCTTTTTTAGCGATTTCGCTAGCGACTTGTTGAGGAGTTGTTACAATGATCGCCCCAGAGAGCTTTGCTTGTTGAGCAAGCGTTAGCTGAATGTCTCCTGTCCCAGGAGGTAAATCAATGAGTAAATAATCAAGCTCTCCCCAAGCAACTCCAAGTAGAAACTGCTGAATTGCTTTAATCGCCAATGGAGACCTAATTATAAGTGCCTTTCCGCTGGGGTTCATAAGACCCATACTGACGAATTTTACCCCATCCTTTTCCACGGGAATGATAATACTACCATCGCCCTTGGGAGCGGAGTGGTCACCCATCATTTTTGGCTGACTTGGCCCATACAAGTCCGCGTCTAAAAGACCTACTTTTTTCCCCATTGAAGCAAGAGATCTTGCAAGGTTTGTAGTCACAGTGGACTTTCCTACCCCACCCTTGCCGCTTCCAACGGCCAAAATATGTGTAATTTGGTCTATTCCTGCTTTGATTGACATCAGTGACTCCTAGGTCTTAATTGGTGATCAAGCTTTGATAATACATTAAAATCAATTTTTCTAGCTAAACACCAGTAAATGTCCAGGAATTACACTCTCAAATGTAAGTATTTTTCCATTTCATGAACATATTATTGATGAAACAATATTCCCGTTTAAACATGGAGGTTTACCTATGAAAGTATTATTAATAATTGCACTTGCGATCAATCTCGTCGGATGTAAAAAGTTAATCCAAGACCATGAGCTTTCTTTTGAAAGTGATCAAGTAATCTCAAAAACAACTATCTCTGAAAATTATGGACTTCCCTTCAGTGGCAACTTTCCCATAATTATTCAAGAGCAAGAATATGGTGAAGTGAATCTCTACCCGAAAACAGAAAATGATGACTTTTCTGTTGAGTTAATCGCAGATTTTACTACATTTACCGGTGATATCTGGGACGGCTTTGACCCAATAACCACACTGCCTGGAAATAACTCATTTCCATCCTGGGTAGGAGCAGAAGAGCTCTTAAAAATTAATATCCCTACAATGAGTGATAACGTGACTGTCGACTTAATATTTGGAAAAGATGAAGGCTTCTATTTTGGTATCACCATAGGCATTAAACAAATTAATGATAAATACCCCGAAGGTCTTAAGGCTTCACAAGAAATTGCAAAGAAAAATAGCAGAGTACCTTGGGCGGAAATTTTCATTCATGGCCCTCAGTATAATTCTGAAGGAGAGCTTACTGAGAATGCAGGTATCACTATCTTGTCGAGCTTCCAAAAAAGTAAATTAAACTAAAACCAATTGAGGGGCTAAACCAAGGTCCCTCTACTTTTCAAAATATTATCAAATAAAGCTTACTTCGACATAACTTGAAGTCTCTGACAATGACGCTGACAATTGTCTAAACCACAGGGGCGCTGTAAGAGAAACTCTTAAATGAATTGAAAACATCTCTCTTTCTGCCATATCAACAATAAGTAGAAGGTACTTTTGGTTCATATCTCGAAACTTAGCTTTGTTCAAACGAAGACTTATGGTTGAGCCATGGTCAGTCTTAAGAAGCGTATTTTTAAAAACTTCTTTGTTAACAAACAAATCCCACAAAATATTTAACTCATCCTTAATAAAAAATGGAAAACCAAGCTTATATTTCAGAAAGGATAAGATCTCTAATGACGTTAACCCGTTGTTTAGTAAAATATCTATTGCCTCTAGTGAACTATAGTTTGAATAGAATACCCAGCTCATATAGCGAGACCCTAATTTTTCATCATTGGAGTCTTGAAACTTATAAAAGTTAGACCAACTAATATTTATGTGCTGATCAATTTGGCTCTTAAGGTTATTTTGAAACATAAAATCTAACTTATGATAAATGTCTCCAATACGGTCATTTTCAGAAAGTCTCAAAAGGCTTGAGGTAGCAATAGGCTTGTTGCTCTCGTGATCAAGTAACTTTTGATAAACCGCTGGAAAAAAAATAAATTTATTGAATGTAAAAAATGATCCAAAGAAAAAAAGAAGGAGGAAAATTTTTACGGCCTTATTTTTCATAAGAAATCACCAAACATCATAATATATATAAAAAAAGTACCAAATGTTATTGTTCTACTATAATTTAATAAAGCCGCTCCAGATTTGTTCCTTTTTTGTTGGTAATGAAATAAAAACAAAATAAGGCAAGATAAAAAGAATATAATCGTCGACCCTATATCAACTCCCTCAGTGCTTAGAAAATTAATAGGGCTTTTCAAACAATAACCAAATGAAGAAATTATTAATACAATCGTAATCCCCTTAACAAAATTTCCTATAAGGTTTGACCTGAAAGATATTCGATTAAATACGCTGCTTTTACTCAAAATAGAGGACAGTATCAAAAGTATCGACATTATTATAAGAAACTCAGTTCCTCTTAAAAAGTTTTGAAAATAAACAAGATGAATAAGAATTGAGATAAAAACAGTAAAAGAATTACTTGGTTTACTAAAGATATTTATCTGAATAATTTTTGAAAAATTAAAGATAGTAACACACCACCGCTTCCAAAAATCTATAAAGTTTGACGGGGCAAGAGGTGAATCAAAGTTTCTATATACTCTGTAATTGAAGACCTCCAGGCAACCAGCACCTAAATCATAAAGAGAATAAATAAAACTTATGAACAATAAGCCTTTGGAAAAGTACAAAAATAACGGAGGTTGTATAGAATCTAAGAATCTTCCTCCAGGGATTAATATACAAAGTATTACAAAAAAGCTGAGAATGATTTTTTTACCGCCTTTTTTTAACTCCGCCATAGAAAAGTGAATCTCTCCTCCGAAGTGCCTCGTCTCTTCAGAGAAATTCGAAATGACCGGTGTAAATAGCCTTGGAAAAAATATGTTGAAAAATAATATATTCAATAAACTGCTCAAATCTTCTTTCTGTAAGTAAGAGTTTAATCTATTAAAAAATATAATCGTTAAAGAAAATGTGAGTAAATTAAACTTGATAACCCCCAGGTCGAAAAAAAAAGGAAAACTGCTAAAGTAAAAAAAGCTTAATATAGTTAAAACTAAGCTACTGATCATATTCATATTGCGAGAATAAATTCCCTTAAGGGTAATATAATCAAATAACGAGAAAATTGATAAAACAAACAACAACTCCTTACTTAGATAGGCGCAAAAAATCATTGATATTGCAATCAGGGCGTGAAACCTATTTTCTGCTCTGACAATAAAAGTGATAAAAATACTTAGAAACAAAAAGAAAAGGAAAAGCAAAAAGTAATAGATCATCTATGAACCTTTTACTCTTTCAAGCATACATTCAAAAATGTCTTTAACTTCGACTGGTGGTTTTTCGGGAGTATAGTTACTAAGCCATATCGCATCACTATCTTTGTCGTCAGGAGTGTATCCATGCATTCCTGGTAAAGCATCTTTCCCCATGTCTGAAGGCGCTATTTGGACTCCTGGGTCAACAAGGAAAATATCTTCACCATACCTTTGGTCCTCAAACAAAATTCCCATCTTTTTTAGTTCATCATTTGACAAAATTTTCCCATAAGGTAGCTCTGATAATTTTTTCCTTATAACTTCTTGAGCATTGTCACTGTAATACCAAAACCTGGCCATGGTTGAATCAAGAAAGGATAAATAATCTTTCCCCTCATCTAAGCTAGTCTCCTTTAAAGCCTTCTGGATATCTACAACCTTACTCAAAGTCGTCATGCCATGATCTGAGAAGATTCCAACTCTATAGTCTTCGTGATTTTGCTCAAGTAGATCAAAAACTTTATCTAAATTTTCTTTATAATATGCAACTTTATCTAAAGCCTCACTCGAGTCTTTTGTGTGCATGTGCTGAACACCATCAAGGCCAGCAAAATAAGCAAAAATAAATTCATTTTCCTGTTTTTTGATTTCACGAAACAGCTCTGAGAAGTTCTCATCCTCGCTCAAGCGCCAATCTGAAATAAAGTGCTTAATCTTTTTTCTTAAAAGAACATCTTTTAAGTTTTCACAATTTTCAAAAGCATTGGAAGAGAACAAATCTTTCATTTCTGAGTAGTGAAAATATTTTAACTTCGAGAAAGGAACCGCATATAAATCAAAGTACCCACTTATGTTGAAAAAATTTTTAAATACTTTTGAAAGCAAAACTCTAAACCTTCTCCTCTTCGAGATAAAGTCAGGAATTATTTTAAAAATCCAAGAATCAAAAAAAGAAAACATTGAAGTAGAGTTATTTTTAAGATGATAAAAAAAAGTAAATTGTTTGTGCGTCGAGGGACTCTTACCTGTAAGAATAGAAGGTATTGCCGTTGAGCTATAACCAAATTGCATGCGAACAGGCTTTTGATAGGTGAGCTTCGAATGTAGACTTCCTGTTTTTTTGAGTAATTCAAAACCATAAGAGTCAATAAAAATAAATAAATCAATTTTTTTCAATCTAAATCCTTAACTGTTTCGTCTACGATAGGGCATATTGCTTTAATTCTAAAAATATTACTCATGAAATGAGTCTTGGCGTACTTATAGTCGAGTTCCTCTCGTAGGTGCTCTTCTATTAATTCATTTCTAGCTAATATTCCTTCATTTCTTACTCTCAGATTATTTTTAAATATATTTCCTCTAAAAAAACCTTTATTAAAAATCTTACTTTGTTGGTAATTAAATTTCATTGTCAGTAAGTGCTCTTTTGCTTGAAAAAATGATTGAGATTCAATTTGAATTCTTTCAAATTCACTCACTTTCTGATCAGAATATATTTGTGAAATATCTTTTTTATTTTCTCTATACATTATTCTTGCAATGTAATTTTCTGTTGAATCGAAGAGTCGATAATTGACTCCAAAGCCTACCATGCCGGTCATTTGTGCTGGGTTATCAAGGCTACTCATCATTTGAAGCATTAGTCCTTGAGGAAAAGTATATGAAAGACGATCATTAGTTTGATCAAAGTTAAGCTTGAGTTTTCCAAGCTCAAGTCCTTCCTCCCTTTCTATGAATTCAAGTAAGCCACAAACTTTAATTTTATCGGATTTTTCCTCTAAATTTTCAGAAATTATTAAGTCCTCATTCTTTTCCACAATGGCTTTTATAATATCCAATTTCTTCTTAAGTCTATATTCATCAGGGTACATCCAACTAAGCCGTCCTTGAGCTCGAAATAATGCTTCACTGGCCCTGGAGACTAATTTATTTGCTTGCCTTAGATCATTCAAGGTGATCGCTTTATTTTTGTAAAGACCGATCATTTTTTTATAATCTTTTTTTAGAGTGTCAACAAATGCAGTTGTTCCCTTAATCACATCAAGTCTATTTAAATAAAAAAATAATCCCCTTCGAGAGTTATTAGATTCTTCAATTGAAAATCGAGGAAAAATCTGAAGAAGGTCGCGAAATATCATTTTTCTAACCTTAATCTTTTCTCCCATTAACGTATTCTCTATTGGTGCAAGTTTGTCACTAAGTCTTAGTAAATCATATTGAAGATTTAGATTAAAATTTGTCTGCCAATTTGTAGTCGATTCATCTCCAGTTATTCCGATACCATCATAAAGAGTAATCACATTATTTCCCTTTTGATAAGTAAAGTTATTGAGTACCGATAAAGTTCCTGTAAGCCTTCTGTCTTTTTTTGTTTCAACATACCTGACATTTTCACTTTTATAATCATTAAAAATCAGACTCTTATTTGGATCCAAGCGGTAATGATCCACTAGTGTTTGGCAGATAACCTTCAATGGACATTCATAATAATGTTTGGTGTAGGAAAATGATTTCTCTGAGAGGACTACCGCTAAATAAAAAAATAAGAAATACCTTTTCTTAGTAATCATACCGTCTTCTTTTCTTGTAGTTCAACTAAATAAATATTAGGGGGCATTTCTCTTAAATTTTTTATAATAAGTATAATTATCAAAAGAGCCTGGAGTAAAAATGCCATGCCAAAATACACAACATAAAAAATTGTTTTACCATAGGCACTTCTAGCAGTCTTACTTACATTAAGGTTCATCACCCTAATTTCCTCAAGGTAGGGTTCTTTTTGACTTCTATCAAAATCAAGAAGCTGTTTTTTAACTTCAAGTAATCTTTCTGAAAGGTTATCTTTTTTCTCTTCCACCTCAGAGGTAAAACCAAAGTCCTTCTCAATTACCAGAAGATCTGCATATTCTTTATCAATAAGCTTTTTTTCTTCAAGCAGCAGGTCACGCCTAGCAAGAAGAGGTGTATTCTTTACTTTCCTCTGAGTATTGTAGAGACTAAATATAAATTCCATAAGATCATTATACTTTGAAATCAACTCCTTTTTATCTGTTCCCTCCCCTGAGATTGAAATAAATGCACTTGTGGGACTATATTCAAAAGCAGAAATATAATTAAATCTCTCACCAGTCGTTTTCTTAACAAAACTAACACCACCAAGAAACCTCTTCAAACTGGACATAAAATCTTTTTTACTCAGTCCAAAGTTTTCTTCTAGTAATTTTCTCCCAAATTTTGTCTTTCCCACTTCTGTTAAACTAATGACACCTGTGCCGAATTTAGGTGTTAAAATAGAACCTAGTCTAAAAGTAGATCTAAGATAAAAAACCTTAGACTGCTTATTATAATGATAGTTCCCAGCAATTAAAAAAATTGTGGTTATAAAAATAAAAATATACCAGTACTTTTTTAAAGAAATCTTTGCGGCCAAAAGCAGATCAAATAGAAAGTTAAGTAAGAACTTTTCATTTGAGAGAATTTCAAGGCTATATTTCATCTAATTAGTTGCATCGTTTTTGATAAGTAAAATTTTATAATTGTAATTGTATCATAAAAAATTCCTTTCCTGTGGTTGTAAAACCTTTCAAAAACTTCTGAGCCAACCCTAAAATCTAGATCCATTATAAAGTCAGAAAATGAAAACAAGGAATCCTTGCAACCTTTTTTCAAACTGTCATTGCAACCAATTAAAAAAAGCTCTCCTTTTGAGACCTTCAAAAGTCCTTTTAATAAACTAAAGTTGAAGATTTCGTATAAATCAGACAATCCACCATTTCTTTTTAACCTCTTTACCTCATACGGCTTTCCTTTACAGTCAAGGTACCTAAGGGACTCCTTTGGGAAGGAAAGCAGCATTAACTCTACAATAACTGAAGGCGCAAATGATATTATGAACAAAGCCAATGCAGCAAAGCGACTATAGAAGCGACTGTTGTCACTCTTTCCCTTCAAAACTAATTCTCCCACCGACTCTACGGTGAGAATTTCCGGGTCAATAATTTCAGACCCTATAATAATTTTACGCTTAAACTTTGCTCCAGGCTTTACCCTAACTGAATTGTAAAGGACAACATCCTCTAGCTCAACGGCTCCTTCAATTGTTGTAAAGTCTGAAACAACACACCGCCTTTTTAAAAAAGAGCCTTTGCTGACCTTACAGAATTTTCCAATAATGGAGCTCTCATTTACAGAGTGAATATTTTCAACCTCTGCACCCCTGCCAAAAAACACACCATTTTGCTTAACTATAAACTCTTTAAAAAAGTAGTTATCATAGTATTGATCTATAATACTCAAACTCAAATCAAAGTATTCTCTAATACTACTCAAATGCTTTATGACCACTGATGTTTGACCACTTTCATCAATGACAACATCTGTATTCCCCCTGAAGGAATCGACCATTCCAAAGTTTTTTAAATCAAAATATATAAAAACAGGTGCAGTAATCGCAATTATAGGGAGTCCCGAAATTAAGTTATGATTTCTTTTTTTGAAGTGCTCTAAAGACTCTCCATTTGGTGATATCTCGCAGCGTATATTAAAAGAAAAATAGTTATTTCCTTCATATGACCATACTTTTTCATCGTAAAACGGGTGACACACTATGACTTCTTTAACCCCGAGGTGCCTTGCAAAATGCAAGTAATAATCGATTAAAGGCTGGTTACATATTTTTAAATTTAATAAACTTGTTTCTTTAAAAATTTTTATCCAACTAGGATTAGGGTTCTCAATCTTTATGATTAGCTTTTTATTAATCATAATTAAGCTACCTTTAATGAGTTATATTTTGCCTTCTCACCTAAAACATTCTCTTGGTCATCATAAAAAACATTTAAATTCTTGTGATCTATAATTTCAAAAGATTCATAACAGTTCATTATCTGCATTATCTTCTTAACCTCACCCATTGGTTTATGTATGAACAATTTGGAATCGTGCATAAATGCAACTTCATGACAGTAAAAAAGACAGGCTATACCAATTTCGTCTATATAATGAACACTAGATAAATCTATTATAATATCGAATGACTTTTCCACTCTAGCATTAAAAAAATACTTAAAGTCCTGGGCGTTGTGTAGATGCAAGGACTCTAGTAGCTTAATTGTAAAAATATTATTTTCAATTTTCGAGGTCATTTCCATTAATATCTCCGGTAATAGTTTTATAGAAATTACCGTTCAATTAATAGGCCATAATTACTTAATGCAGTTTTAATCCCTTAGAGTGGATTGGTTCAATTTGATACAAACCTAACTGTCTTGATTTGACATATAGTCGCCAAAGTATGAATCCAACTCATCAGATAAAATAATATTTACAAGAATATTTTTAGCCTTTAACAAAAAAACTTCTTGTTCTTCCAGTGCATTGGGGTCAATAAAGCTTGATTGAAGCTCTCTGTGAATTGCCTCATATTCCTTAGAGGTCACACTCTCAATCAGAGCATTATCTACAAACTCTGTTGAGTCCAAAAGAATAGAATGCTTTCTCCACTGCCAAATTTGAGCTCTAGAGATTTCAAAGGACGATAAATCCTCAACACTATTATCAATGACAACAGTTCCAACTCCTTGGAGATAAGAAGAAATATATTTTAAGCACCTTTTAACATTTTTTCTCAGGCACTCTAGCGTTTTAGGGCCTACTGGAGACCCAATCAAATCTGGATATTTCGCAAAGTAAGTCAATCTATTATCTAGTTGGTTATCTTTTTTAAAAATATCTAATGCAATTTTACCAAAGTGCTCGTGAGATACCCACGTCCCGTCATGACCGATGCTATTTTCATGCATCTTTTCTTCTTTATACCTTCTCTCCTGGACACATAAAAAATCGTCTGACACATCAGGAACTAATGGAGACAATCCTCCAATTGCAAGCACACCTCTTTCGTGAGAGATTTTTATAACTCTTCTTGCATAGTTATCCATCCAGAAGTGCCCCATTGAAACGCTGTCTCTATCCGGATAGATTCTTTCAGGCCTATTTCTGAAAACTTTTATATCACTAAATAAGCGATCCCACTTACCGACATTTAACCCAATTGTTCTTTTCCTTGAATGAAATAGTATCTCCTCACAATTGTAAGCAGCATTGAGAGTTTCGATCAAATAAGTGACCTTTATAGTTCCTTCTGATAAACCTTGCGTTTTTTCAGCCTCAGAAATAACATCATTCCACCAAAGTGATTCAAGTCCATCCTCTACCTTAGGAATATAAATACATGGATTCAAGCCGTTCGCTAAAGATTGTTTGGCATAATGAACGGTGAATAGAGCGAGGTCAATTATTGATTTTGCAATGGGAGAACCATTAATTGTGGCAAATGAATCAGAGGCATTTAAATTTCTCACCCTGATCATTGGAGTTGGAGTAGCAGTAGAGAATATTTCGGGCATATTTTTTGAAATGCTAACAATATTTTTATGTGCATTTATCATGGTATCAACTCGAGACACCATTGTGTCCTCTAGATCGAAGACGACTGAAGATGCACCCCAGTCATCAATATATGGTTTTTTCATCTCATCCAAGGAGTTCGTAGGGATACAAATTTCAACTTTTCTTTTTAAAAGATTATCTGGGACATTGCCAACGACCCAATCTGAGGTTGCAATCTCAGAGTCTTTTGGAGGATACTCAGGATATTTACCTTGATCATAATGGCTTTGGCGTCTTTTTCTGGAAGCGAGTAATTGGTCTCGTCTATTTTTAAACTTCTCGTGTAAGGACTGTATAACTTCACAAACTTCAGGGATAAAAATAGACTCAACATCCTCTTTGCTTACATTGAATTTACTTAACTCAATTTCTATGTTCCCTGAAAAATTTAATTTAGACATTTTAATCCTTATGCTGCAGAAGATTGTTCAAACATTAGGTCCATTATAGCATAAATCTCTCTTAATAAGTCAGTCCTATTTATAGTTCCCAAAAGAAGATTATTTTCATCAACAACAGGGTAAACGTGAAAAGGATTTTCAATAAAAAGCTTAAGAATGTCTGATACTCCTTGTGACTCTTTGATACTCACAACTTGTTGGTTCATAAACTTTTCAACACGAGAGCCCAATTGGTTGAAGTAAAAGGCGCCATAGAGATATCTTAGACAATCTTTTTCAGAAAAAAAGCCAATTAATTTTCCCGTCTCATCTGTGACTGGAATACCTGATTGACCTGCCTGACTCAAGCACTCAATCGCTTCCTCAACTGTGATAAGAGGTGAAACAGTTGGTGACTTTTTGATCATCTTTTTTACAACCTGACTTTCATCAACATTGTTATTATTTTTAGAAAACTGATTAAAACTATCAATAAAACTCATAAGGGTTCCTTTATTTCATCAAGAATTACCATCGGGACTAATGTAGGTTTTA
Organism: Bacteriovoracaceae bacterium UBA1511; assembly: GCA_002323535.1. Taxonomy (GTDB): domain Bacteria; phylum Bdellovibrionota; class Bacteriovoracia; order Bacteriovoracales; family Bacteriovoracaceae; genus UBA1511. The sequence goes on along the minus strand of DCQT01000033.1, from coordinate 22,216 downwards.
ATTTACCCCTAAAAAGTGTTCCAAATTAGAACATTTTTTTAAGAATCTAGATATTTAACCGAAAAATAAATTACTAGGAGGGCTTTCAGTTGTCCAAAATTGTGTGGCTAGTAAAATCTAGTCAATCAAATCATGACCACCTTGAAAAAGAAGTCAGAGAACTTTCTGATTTGGACCTGCGCCTACTAAATGAAAATAATTTAGAAAAACAGCTGCATGAATTACGGAGCTCAATCCCAGTCGTGGTTATTGAAGTATCGAAAGACCTAGATGAGCACGACAAAATCATTAAAATTTTAAAGAAAAATAATAAATCAACAAAGATAATTTGCACCAGTGACAGAGAATCAAAACAACTCTTTATAAAACTAATAAGGCTAAACATAACAGACTATGTTGATTCACCGCTAAACTTCAATTCTTTAGAGGAGCTTTCGCAAAAGCATAGTTATGAAAGAAGAAAGTATTCTAATAAAATAATGGATCCATACTTTTCGAAGTCAAAGAAAATTAATGATTTAATTAAAACGATTGATCAAATCTCAGCAAGACCTATTAATTTACTTTTCACAGGGGAAAGTGGTTCTGGAAAAGAATTTTTTTCTGATTACTTTGTTCAAAACAGCTCACGAAGAGACAAACCTTTTATCACTGTTAACTGCCCTGCAATTCCTGAAAACCTCTTAGAGTCAGAACTATTTGGACATGAAAAGGGAAGCTTTACAGGTGCAGATGAGAAAAAAATTGGTAAAATTGAGCTGTCCAATGGTGGTATCCTATTTCTCGACGAAATTGGTGATCTTCCAAAAAATGCTCAGACCAAACTTCTTCGTGTCATACAAGAAAAGGAGATAGAGAGAATTGGTGGAACAAAAAAAATACCTGTCGATTTTCTACTTATATCTGCGACCTCAAAAAATATAAAAGAAGAAATCCAAAAAAATCATTTTAGAGCGGATTTATATTATCGAATTGCTGAAATAGAATTAGAGGTTCCCTCTTTAAAAAAACGGATTGAGGATATTGATCATTTATCAAGACTTTTTATAAATGAATTCGCGTCTGAGATGAAAATGGAGAAAAAAAGGTTAAACGCAGAGGCAATAAAAACTCTGAGCCTTCACAATTGGCCTGGTAATATTAGGGAACTGAGGTCAACCGTAAAAAAACTTTTGATTCTTTCCAAGCATGACATTATACAAAAATCGGACATATTAGAGCAAATCCCACAATTGAAAAATGTTATTGATATTAAATCCAAAAACACAGACCAAGTTAATGATGTCTCTGAATTGAGAATTGAAAATACTGAGAGAAGTCTAATCGGCAAAGCAATCCAAGAAAGCAAAGGTAACCTATCAAAAGCAGCAAAAATAGTTGGATTAAGTAGATCTACTTTGTACAGAAAAATAAAAAAATATGACTTAAAGTTCTCAGCATAAACATCACTTTTTTATCCAACCGACTTTATTCTTAAAGACACTTCTTACTCTGAGGTGCCCTGACAGTCGTTCGGTTATATATAAAATCTCACCTTTTTTTAGAGTTTCAAATACTAATGCGGCGGGATCAATTCCTGACTTTAGTTCCTTCTCCTGCTCTACAAGAAAAAAGTTATTAAGATCCTCCGTATTATGTTTAATTACCAAGGAACTAATTATTAAAAACGTAAACCCTAACACCATTAATTTATTATTTCGAAGTCCCGGTTTAACGGCAAACGAAAGTAAAATTATCAACAAAGAAAAGCTAATAAAAATAAGTGAAGATTGCTTAACTTTATCCTTATTGACGTCGTATGGCGCCAGTGATGATAAATTATAGTTATATAAAAGTTTGCTATTAAAAGGGTCTTTTTTTAAGCCTAGAAAAAAATAATAAGCAGCCTCAGGCTTTTTTTGCAATCGAGAAAAAGCACTACCGATTATATTGAGCTGGCTACTACTCAAATTTTTTGGTTTGATATCTTTAGTAATATTTACAACACCTTCATAATTGCCTTTTTCAAATATCCTCCATAGGTTTTCGGTTTCACAAAAAGAGCTATGTGGAACTACAAAAAGTAAAAAAATAAATATTAAATTAATTTTTTGTTTCATTGCTAATCTCTTTTTCTATTGAATTATTTTAGATAGGTTATTCTTAACTTCGGGGAAGTCACTATTTCCTAAGGACTTTTTTCCATAGGCAGCGGATTCTAACAGAGTTATGGTGTCTTTGACTTCCTTACCAAACATTGAACTATTTTTAAGTTGCTCTAGACTATTTATTTCATTCAAAAAGCCTGAGTCCGCTACTCCTCTTACCCAATCAAGAAGCTCCATAGCGGAGACCTCTTCTTTTTTTATAATTAAGTTAAGTTGTTTTTCAAAAGACGGCTTCTTACTTCTGAAGGTATTAGTAATTAACTTTCTAATGGGGCGAAGGTAGACAAAATAGAACCCAAAAAATATATACAAAGAAATAATAATGAGAAACTTTTTATTCAAAAACCAATAAATTGATTCCAAAAGTCCATCATCAGAAAAAATAATAATATCTTCCTTGATATTATCGACCGTAGAATTGTTTTCTGAAGCTTTAGAAACAGTAGTCTGGCCCTGAGGTAGATTGACAGTATCTGCATTCTTATAAGTTTTTTTAACAGAGCTCTCTATTTCTACTCCAGAGAATAAGACCTCTTGTCCTCCAAATCGTAAGGTCTTATATTCTTTATCTTTTATTGAATAGAAACTAAACTCTGACTTTGGTAACTTAAATACTCCATTTTTTTTAGGGATTATAATCATGGAGAATTTTTTATTCCCGCCAACCTTTTCAGTATTTTCAACATAAACACTAAATGAGTCACTCGAGTCTAAATTTAGAGCGTTTAAGGTTGATAAATCACCTTGGCCACTTATATCTACTATGAGTTTATATGAATTATTTTGTGGAACTTTTAAAAGGTTTTGAGACAGCTCGAAATCTCCCACCACGCCATTAAAGCTCTCTGGTCGCCCCAACTCTGGAAAGGTTGAGACATTCACACTCAAAGGACTTGAGGAGGATTTAATTCTTTTTCTTTTTCCAAGACCTGAGCCAAAAAAACTATCTTCAAAAAACCCCCCAAAACCTCGCTGACGATTTCGATCTTGAATGAGAGCGAGCCCTTTAATTGAAAAGGCCGGGATAATAAGCTCCCCCGATTTAGTTGGAGTAAAAATATAACTTAACTCAGTAACGTTATATTCTTTTCCATTTATAATTTTACGATATGTTTTTTCTTTACCTCTTTGTTCAAGAAAAAAGTTTTCGGACTCAGGTTCTTCAATACTTGCCTCAACTAGCCTAATACGATTAAAGAACCTCACTTTCACCTCAACAGATTCATTTAGCATGAGCTCATTTCTTTCAATTGAAGAAACCATATAATAATTTTTATCGTTATTACCTGGAGATTTAGTGCTGATTTTTTTTGTTTTGATTATGATTTTATTTGTTAAGGACTCTACTCCATTATTTTTGATTACTGCTGGCCCTAAATCAACTTGCTTTGACTCAGGATCCCTTAACGTTATTTCATAATTTATTGTCTTTTGTGATGACGCCTTACCATTTATGTATCGGTAACTGGAGCTGGATGATTGTGATTCAATAATGAAATTTTCAATATTCTTTATCTTTATAAGTTCATCATCTCCCTCAAGAGTTAATGATAGCTGTATGTAACCTTCAGGTTCTACTATATTGTTATCGACAGAAAGATAAGCTGAAAAAGCTGTAGTACAATTTAAAAGTATAATTAAAAGTATTTTACCAATCGATACCATTATATGCCCCTGTTCGACCTTGCTGTTTTTTAGTTTTTTGATACTTTTGTCGCCCCTCTTCTATTTGGTTTAGTAACTTTTTTGAGCGATAAGACATTTTGTCCTTTTCTTGATTTTTATTTTTTTCAGACATCTGATTATTCAATTTTTGATTTTGATTAGAGTTTTGTATTTGTAAATTCTGATTCTTTGAATTTTGTTTCTCAGGGTTTTGATTGTCTGAGTTTTGCTTTTCTGTGTTTTTCTTATCTGGGTTTTGCTTGTCTGAGTTTTGCTTTTCTGAATTTTGCTTTTCTGAGTTTTCCTTTTCTGAGTTTTGCTTTTCTGAGTTTTGCTTTTCTGAGTTTTGCTTTTCTGAGTTTTTCTTTTCTGAATTTTGCTTTTCTGAGTTTTGCTTATCTGAGTTTTGCTGCTCTGAGTTTTGCTGCTCTGAGTTTTGCTTTTCTGAATTT
>DCQT01000033.1:3727-17653 GCA_002323535.1 Bacteriovoracaceae bacterium UBA1511 | reverse complement strand
CTTTTCTGAATTTTGCTTTTCTGAGTTTTGCTTCATTTTTTTTGCCAGCTCTAGATTATATTTAGCATCCTTATCATCAGGGAACTCTCTTAAAAATTTTTCATACTGACTTATTGCTTGGTCAAATTCCCCCATTTGAAAAAATGAATTACCCGCATTATAAGAGGAATTTTTATTATTAGATTTTAAAAAAGCACCTTTGGCTTCGTTGAATTTTTTTTGCCTATAATAAAAATTTCCTAGCTCATAAAAAAGATCCTCTCCTTCACTTATTCTCTTTTTTAAGTAATTCTCCCCTCTTTTAAATTCACCTTGTTGATAAAGAGTGCTTTTTTTATCAAAAACAAAAGCAGAAGAATCTGGCACAGAGAAAAAGCAGTTTATGATCACAGCACTTAATAAGATTGATTTCTTCAATAATCTTTTTGAAAAAATAAATAAAACAAAGGCGGCCAATAAAAAATATTGAAACACCTCATTCGGCAACTTTTTATTTGATTCTGATCCTAGACCACTTGCTTTTTTAAGAGATGAAGAAATCACACTAAATATCTCGTCATCAAAATTACTTCCTGTAATAAAAAATCCCCCTGCATCATTGGCAAACTTTTTTAGTAATGATCTATTAGATTTTGAAAGGACAATGTTCCCATTTTCATCCTTTTTAAAACTATCATTTTCACCTTCAGCACCTTTTGTCGGTACCGGTGCACCTTGAAGAGACCCTACCGACGCAACCAACAACTTTATATTATTTTCTCTTAATAAATTTATCGCCTTATCAAGAGATTCCTTATGACTTTCTCCGTCAGATATAAAGATTAAAAAACGAGAGTCCTCTTCCGTTTTAAGTAGAGTTTTCACCCCTAATTCAATCGCCTCGTTTATGTTTGTTCCTTGAAATGGTATTTGAGTAGGGTCAACTTCATCTAAAAAAACATCCAGCGAGGCATAGTCTCTTGTAAGTGGGGAGTTTCTCACTGCCCTGCCGGCGAAAGTGACTAAAGACACTCTGTCTCCAGAGAGAGACTTCAGAAGTTTTTTTATGGCCATTTTTGATCTAATAAGCCTAGATGGTGCAATATCTTGGGCGTACATACTATTTGAAATATCCAAAACAACAGAAATATCCGCGCCATTATTTTTCATTTTTTTTAAATCATAAGTAAAGTAAGGACCACGATAAGCTAGAATCGTCAGAAAAAAAGAAATGAATACTAAAATTGATGCAAAAAAATATATTTTTTTTCTTTGTTTTCCGCCAAAGTAGCTTATCATTTTTTGCCACTGAAAATACCTACACACCAAAACGGCCGAAACAAAAGCAGTTATTCCAACAATAATAAACAAATGAATTTCACGAACTAAATTCATATAGCAACCTAAGGAAATACTCTTATCACGGTAATACGTAATAAAAATTCCATCATTATTAGTGACATAAAAAATAAAATCATTTCAGGGTAATAATCTTTATACTCAATATGAGAAAACATCTCACTTTCTCTTTTTTCTAATTTATCAATATCATCATAAATTCCACTTAGAGAGTCTGAATCAAGCGCGTTAAAGTACTTACCATTTGTACTTTCAGAGATCTCAATTAGAGTTTTATCATCAAGGTCTAGATTTTGGTAAACAACTCTTTTTCCAAAAAATCCATTAACAACAAAAGGAGCCTTTCCATCACTAGCTCCGATTCCTATCGTGTATATCTTTATTCCAAGTTCCTTTGCCACTCCTGCCATTTGAAGAGGCGAAACATCTCCACTATTTGATCTCCCATCAGTCATCAAAATAATTATTTTATCCTCAGCTTTAATATCTTTTACTCGTTTAATCGCAAGACCTAATGCACTTCCTATCGCTGTTGACTCGCCGGCCATGCCTATTTCCATTTCATCCACTGTGTCCTCGAGAGAACTTGTATCAAGCGTTAGCGGAGATAGTGTCACAGGATAATCTCCGAACGAAATGACAGATATTCGATCTCCCTGTCTTTTTTGAACGAACTTTTTTAAGACTTGTTTAACAACGGACAAACGATCTGTGTTCTCCCCCTCAATTTTGAAATCCAGTGCTTTCATGCTTCCACTTGTATCTACCACAACAACAAGGTCTCTACCTGAATCATTTATCTTCTTTTGCTTATTTCCATATTGCGGTCTGGCAAGAGATAGAACGAAAACAATATAAGCAAGTAAATTTAGAAGATTTAAAATTAATAATTTTTTTGACTCTTTTTGTTCACCAAATAAATGAAGAGAGGAAATTTTAATCGCGGACATATTGCTGTTTCGCCGAAATAAAAGAAATAAGGGCAACAAAAGAAAAATTAAAAAATAGGGAGACTCGAACCTAAACATCAACTCCCCCTCTCTTCTCTTACTTTTTGAGACTTGATTATTTTTTCAAAGTTATAAATTATCTTATCTCTTTTGATCTCTGCTTTGTGATTCGTGTATCTACGTGTTGATATTTGGCAGGCTAAATCACGGAAGCACTCAACATTTTGAACATTTTTTTCATTATAATAATTAACTAACTCAGAGTCAGTGAGGTGGCTTACTTTTACGTTCGAGTACCTTAGAGAAAAATCATTCAAAAGTCTTCTTGCGTGATCTAAAAAAATAATATCATCACTGATTTCTGAAAAGCCTTTAAGTTTCTGCTCAGGAGAAATCTCTTTTGTAGTGTCGGTCTTTGTTCTTTTTAACTTTTGAAATAATCTAAATAGAGTAAAAACTAGTAAAAAAATTACCGGCAATACAATAACTATTAACGTGGGATAGTGATAACCAAAATCGAACTCTTTAATATCTCTTAACCTAACTTCCTCATTCGCTTGTGTACCTAACGCAAGTAGGGGAAAACAAAAAAGTGTAATTAACTTCACTATTTTCATAAAACTCTTTTTACCTCTTTTTTTTAAGCTTTTTTACAATTTGATCTAAATAGTTCTCCTTCAAGCTCAAACCCAAGTGCCAAACTCCAAGCTTTTTTGCCAAATCTTCTATAACTGGTTGTTTACGCCGTTGGTGAGAAAACTTTTGTAAATCAATTAATTTGTACTTTTTCGACTCAAGGTCCATAAACCTAAAGATTCCCCTTGGAGGATTTGAGACTTTAACCTCCAATGGGTCATTAACAGAAATAAGTCTTAATTCATGCATTTTTGAAATGAGTGTTAAATTTTTTTCAAAGTTATTGCTTAAAAAATCACTGATTAAAAAAACAACAGATCTTTTTTTTCTAACTTTTTGTAAAAACTCCACGGCAACATTTATATCTGTCTTTTCCGATTCAGGACTAAAGTCCAAAATATCTCTAATAATTCTCCAAACGTGAGATTGCCCTCGACTAGGTGGTATGTAGTGCTCAACTTTATCTGAAAAAATTATTAATCCTGTTTTGTCTTTATTTCTAAGACTCGCATAACTTAAAAGAGCAGTAATTTCCGCGATGACCTCTGATTTTTTTTTATTAACTGTTGAGAAGTCTGTGCTTTTTGAAACATCAATAAGAAAAAATATCGTAATTTCTCTTTCATCTTTAAAGGTTTTCACAAACGGCTTTTGAAATCTAGCGGTCACCTTCCAGTCAATATCTCTAACTTCATCACCTTCGATGTACTCTCGAACTTCTTCAAACTCAATACCGCGCCCCTTAAATGCACTTGTATACTCTCCGGAGAGCTCGTCATTTGCAAGATATGAAGCTTTTGATTGGATAAGTTTTGCCTTGGCCAAAACTTTATCACTTATTTTTAGATTATTAGTCCCCATTTTTCGGCCAAACCTAAGGAATATGAACCTTCGTTAAAATTTCAGAGATTATCTCACTCACACCAATCTCTCTTGCATCCGCCTCATAACTTAGAGCGATTCGATGTCTTAAAACATCCGGAGCAAGTGCTTTGATATCATCAGGAACGACATATTCTCGGTTTGAAAGCATCGCCTTTACTTTGGATGCTTTAACAAGGTTTATTCCGGCCCTGGGCGAAGCACCATGAGAAATTAAAGACTCCAAGCTTGAAGCCTCATATTTCTTAGGAAACCTCGTGCAATCAACAAGCTCTGTGATGTAGCTATAAATTTTTTCATCCACAAATATATCTTGAGCAGTTTTTCTCATTTCCCCAATTTTTTCTGGGTTTAAAAGTTTTTTTACCGTTGGTATCACTCCTGAAGTCACGCTTTTTAGAACTTTTATCTCATCCTCAACACTTGGGTAATCCACATTAACTTTAAACATAAACCGGTCAAGTTGTGCCTCAGGAAGAGTATATGTTCCCTCTTGGTCAACAGGGTTTTGTGTTGCCATGACAAGGAAAGTTTTATCCAAGTTAAATGTATCATTTCCAATGCTCACTTGCTTTTCTTGCATGGCTTCAAGAAGTGCCGATTGGACCTTCGCCGGAGCACGATTAATTTCATCGGCCAAAACCATATTGGCAAAAATTGGCCCTTTTTTAATTTCAAAACTTTCATTCCGGCTTGAATAAATCTGTGTCCCTAGTAAATCAGCAGGTAATAGATCTGGCGTAAATTGAATTCGTGAAAATGACGTATCAATAGCATCACTCAATGCTTTGATCGCGGTCGTTTTTGCCAAACCAGGAACGCCTTCAACAAGCAAGTGTCCATCAGATAATAAGCCAATCATCATCATTTCTATTAAATGCTTTTGGCCTATAACGACGGACGAAACCTCTTCAACAACCTGAGCTGATAATTCAAATGAACTTTTTTCTTCCATAAACATCTCCCTAAATTTCAAAGCTGTTAACTATCCGAAGATATCTCAGAAAATGAGTCGATATTATTGTACAAAATTTTATTATTTTTTATCAACCTACATTTATTAAAATCATCTATTTCACGATTAAAATGATCGTCTTTTCGAGTGAGAAGAACTAGATATGGTGGTTTGTACCTCTCCCAGTTTTTTCTCTCCTTTACTCCCCGTAAAGATCTCTGAAGTACTGAGAACTTCAGGTAACAATTTTTTACTTTTTCGAGATCATAATCACACACGTCGAAAGTAAAGCTTGCCGTAGAGTTGTTTTTTACAGAGAAGCAGTAGTTTTTATTTCCATTTTCAACTACTTCCTCAGTAACAATACTTGTAAGAACTGGATTATAAAAATGATGAGTTCTTCTCCCCCTACTTGAGGCGCATGACTGAAAAAAAAGAATAAGAGATAAGGTGGTAAACTCTAGTATTTTAATAAAATACTCCCCCAACTAAATCCACTTCCAAAAGCGGCAAAAATGATATGATCACCTCGCTTAATTTTTCCCTCTTTTAAAGCGTCCGCAAGTCCAATCGGAATTGTTGCCGCTGTCGTATTTCCATACTTTTGAATAGTATTGAAGACCTGATCATTAGAAAGTCCAAGTGTCTCTTGAACCTTTTGATTTATTCGAAGGTTTGCCTGATGAAAAAGGTAACACCCGATATCTTCTTTTGGCATTTTTGCTTTTTCAAGAACATTGATAACTGTTTGAGACATCTTTTTAATCGCATGGACAAAAACAACCTTTCCGTTCATGTATGGAAAGTGTTCTCCGTTTTCCATAATTTCTTTATTAAGTCTATCTTCTCTTCCTGCGCAACTTCCTGGAGCTGAAATCCATAATTCCTTTGCAAACCGTCCATCTGAATGAAGATCACTGGCAATGACCTTACTGTCACCAGAGTCATCTCGAGATAAAACCATTGCCCCAGCCCCATCTCCAAAAAGAACCGCAATATCTCTACCCTCTGTTGTTTTATTAATTCCGCGGGATTGAAGTTCTACTCCCACAACCAGAATATTTTTATACATCCCGGACTCAATAAATTGATTTGCCATAAATGTTGCGTAAACAAATCCGCTGCACTGCTGCCGAATATCGAGGGTTGGTACTTCCCCTAGTCCAAGTCTTGCCTGTAGAAAGCAACCAGTACCTGGAATATCCGCATCATTAGAAATACTTGCACAGATGATAAAGTCTATTTCACTTTTATCTAAACCTGATTTTTCAATCGCTTCCAGTGAAGCATTTTCTGCCAGGTCTACAGTTCCCATTTCTTTTGGCGCCCAGTATCTCTCCTCGATCCCAGATCTTTGCCTAATCCATTCGTCATTTGTATCGATTATTTTTTCCAAATCGTGATTCGTTACTTTATTTGGTGGAAGGTATGAACCAACGCCCATAATTTTTGAGTTATACATAGGTACCCCTGATTTTAAACAAAAGGATACCTATTTATCGCAAGTTTGAGAATATATGGGGCTTAAAAATTTTAGGCTTTGGGAGACCAGTTCGATAATTCCTGCATTTTTTGATCAAAGTTCTCCCTATATTTTTTAAAGCTTAGATCAGTCTCCTCAGCGTCTACGTAAATAGGATCACCGAATATATAAAAGCAGGTTTGAAATGGATAAGGAATTTTATGCTGGTCCCAACTCTTAACAGTCTTGTACTTTTTAATGACAGGGACCACTGGAACGATAGGTTTACCTGTCTCTTTAGCGATATGAAAAATACCTCTTTTTGACTTCAGTCCAGGTCCTCTTGGCCCGTCAGGTGTAATGAGGAATGTCATATCTGATTCTACATTTTTAAAATGATTAATGACCTGATCCATCGCCTCTGCACCACCTTTTGAACTAGAACCTCTAAAAGCACGCCAGCCATTTGCATCAGCGATTTTTAACATATAGTCACCATCGCGAGACTTTGAGGCAAGTCCACCACCTTTGTGGAACTTTATTCCAAAATATAGCAAGATATTTTGATGCCACGAAGGTGCAATACATCCACCATTTCTAATATATTTTTCAGAATTTCCTAAAAAGACATACTTTTTGATAAATAATGCATTTATAATGCGAATCAGAAAGTAAATTCCGTATTTAAAAATTGTCACTCTCATAGATTTCTATCTAAAGGAGTCCTGCTAAATGAGTCAAGTTAATAACACCCTTCTCTTTGGAAATGGCCATTTGGGTCAGTTTCTTTTAAAAATTTTACCCGAGATCTCTTGGACCTCCAGGTCTAAAAACGGGGGAGTTCACTTTGACCTCGAGCAATCAGAGAGCTTTGAATTAGATGATAATTTCACCACGATTATTTGGGCTATTCCACCTCATCAGAAAACTATCAATTTTTTTCAAAACATTTCAAAAAGCACCAAGATTATTTATATCAGCTCAACAAGTGTTTTCTCTGTTGGGAGTATCAACAATGAGTCTGAGAAATCGCCAATGACTAAAAATGCCAAACTTCTTGACCAAGTAGAAAGCTATCTTCAAGACAACTTCCCCCTCTCTATCATCATTAGACCCGGAGGACTCGTTGATGAAAAACGGCACCCAAGAAAATTCTTTACCAATGCCGCTCAGATGAAAAACTCACACCACACTCCAAACTTAATTCATACAGAGGACGTGGCTAGATTTATTCACCACTGTATGGATTCTAAAGTTAAGTTTGGCGCCTTCAATTTAGTAGCCCCAATGAAAAAAACTAAAAAAGAATTTTATGGACGGTTTTTAAATGACACAAATATTCAATATTTAAATGACGACTCCACAGGAAAATCATTTGATACCTCCTGGATGAATCAACTAAATTTTTCTCTCAAGTACCCAGATTTATTCGAATACTTTAAAAACTAAAATTTATCCCTTCTTTTTAAGAACTCTCCCCCGTAGGATATTCCATATATCAATTCAAGGAGTTAGAAATGATTAATTTTCTTTTATCGTGCTCATTAGTTGCAGGTTCTATGTTTCTATTTGGACTCGCAATGGATGACTTTTATCTAAGACTATTTTTTAAGCCTATCCCACAGCTTTGTTTACTTTACTGGTTGTTTACTTACACAAAATCCGCCTACAGAAATATTCTGGCCATGGGGCTTGTTTCCTGTATTATCGCTGATGTTCTCCTTGAGTTCAGACAAACTTACTTTCTTCAAGGAGTCATCATCTTTTTAATTGGACATATTTTTTATATTTCCGCCTTTATTAAAAAGCAAAAAGCGCTGAAACCAGAGCTACTACTTCCATTTGCTGCGTGGGGAGTAATTATCTTTATGACAATTCAATCTGGGCTTGGAAAAATGTATGTTCCAGTTCTTGCTTACACGGCAGTTATTTGCGTGATGATGTGGCGGGCAGCATGCCTTCAAACTACAAACTACTTCGCCTTGATTGGTGCTGTTTTATTTGCTTTTGGGGATACATTAATTGCGATTGATCGATTTTATCAAACAATTGAAGGGGCAAGGTACCCAATTATTGCAAGCTACTGGCTTGCTCAGTTTTTTATTATCTCTACAGTTAAAAAGACTGAGACTAAAACCTTGAGCTCTTCCACTGAAGAAGTTGCTCTTTAGTTTTATCCCTTAGAGATTCAAGTAAATCTTTAAATTCATCATTTTCTATGGCCAGCTTTGTTGAAAAATGAGTGCTGGCCATTTCTATTGTTGCCGTAATGGATCTTTTAACTTTTTCAATCGTCAATGAAACGGAAGCGTTATATGGCGCAAGGTTTTGAAGATAGTTTAAAACGCTATAGGTTGATTTTATTTCTTCTGAGGAAAATTCCGAACCTAGAAAGACAATTTTAGGTGATAAAAATTTTTGATCAGTATTTGATGTAAGACTTGGCTTCAAAAAAACTCCCGTATGGTTCGTGTATAAATTATACACGAACCATACGGGAGTGCTTATTGATGTAAGTTTTTAATTGATAAATTACCTCAGGTCTTTTCTCAAAATCTTACCAACATTGGATTTTGGAAGATCAGGTCTAAACTCAAAGTGTTTTGGTCTCTTATAACCTGTTAAATTCTCAGTACAGTATGACTTCAAGTCATCAACTGAAAGGCCATCATCTTGCTTTACAACATAAACTTTAATTGCCTCCCCTGATTTATCATCAGGAACTCCAACAGCAGCAGATTCAAATACGCCTGGATGAGATGAAACCACATCTTCAACTTCGTTTGGATAAACATTGAAACCAGAGACCAAAATCATGTCTTTTTTACGATCAACAATTTTCACATAACCGTCAGGACTCATATGGCCTATATCACCAGTCCTAAAATAACCGTCACTTGTCATGACTTTATCCGTTTCTTCAGGCCTATTATAGTAACCTTGCATTACCTGGGGCCCTTTAATACAGATTTCTCCATCCTCTCCGTGCGCGAGATCATTTCCATCATCATCTTTAATTGAAACAATAGTTGATGAAATTGGTAAACCAACGGTTCCGCTAAACTCTTTTAAAGTCATAGGATTCATACATGCCGCAGGACTTGTTTCGGTTAGTCCGTATGCTTCAATAAGCGGTGCCCCAGTTACATCTTTCCATTTTTCAGCAACAGATCTTTGAACGGCCATACCGCCACCAAGAGTTAACTTCAGGTGAGAAAAATCTAAATCAGAAAAACCTGGCTCATTGAGTAGAGCGTTGAAAAGCGTGTTTACCCCTGTAATTGCCGTAAAGTTCCACTTACTTAATTCATTTACAAAGCCTTTAAAGTCTCTTGGGTTTGTAATTAAAACATTGGTTGCCCCAATACTTGAAAAACAGAGACAGTTCGCTGTCAAGGAGAAGATATGATAAAGCGGTAAAGGAGTAATAATTGTTTCTCCACCTTCGGTGATGAAATTTTTAATCCACGCTCTAGCTTGAAGAAGGTTAGAAATAATATTTTTATGTGTTAAAACTGCACCTTTTGAAACACCGGTCGTTCCACCAGTGTACTGCAAAAATGCCGTATCTTCGTGGCCTACTTCTACTGGAGTGAATTTTTGAAAATCACCATTTGCCAAAGCGTCGACGAAGTTGATGCTACCCGGTAAGGAGTAACTTGGGACCATCTTTTTAACATATTTTAAAACAAAGTTTACTAAATAATTTTTAGGAAACTTTAATAAATCGCCAATTTGAGTCACCATTACATGCTTAACTGGTGTGTTTGAAATGACTTTTTCTAAAACATGGGCAGAGTTGGCAAATATAATTATTGCCTCTGCACCTGAATCTTTTAGTTGGTGCTCAAGCTCTCTCGCCGTATAAAGAGGATTAACATTAACAGCAACCATACCTGCTTGAAGAATTCCAAACAATGCAATCGGGTACTGAAGAATATTTGGCATCATCAATGCGACTCTTGAGCCTTTTTCAAGACCTAAATCGTTTTGTAAATACGATGCAAATTTCAAGCTAGCTGTCTTAAGCTCTCTATATGTGAGAGTTGTTCCCATACATGAGTAGCTGTCTTTGTCAGCAAATTTATCAAAAGATTTATTTAATAAATCTGCTATTGAGGAGTATTCATTAGGGTCTATCTCTTCAGGAATTCCCTGGTCATAGTTTTTTAACCATACCTTATCCATTTAGCCGTCCTTGTTATATTTATTTAGTTAAATCTACAAATATTATACACGCGGCTAAAGCACTGCCAAGCCTTTGACCTTGAAATTTTGTAGTGATTTTTCCTTTAATGATTGCTAATATTTTTTCAGGGAGATGGTTAGTGGATAGTCAATTTATTGAAGGTGAAGATTTTGAAGTAACTGCAGAAGGCAAGGTTGTCATGACTTCAAAATATCTATTAAAAAGAGGTCGTTGTTGCAGCTCTGGCTGCACGAACTGTCCATATGGATATTCCAAAAATGTTGATCCTACACAACCTCAAGAGCTTAACTTGGGTTTCAAAGATGATGCCACTGATCCATTGAGCGAAGAATCTATTCAACTAAAACTAGACTTATATAGTGATGAGCTTAATTAGTTTCTCTTTTCTTAATTTAGAATATTTTTTAATTTCGGATTCTCTTTTTTGAGCATCAGACCTGCTATCAAATGTTTCATAGTAGACAAGCTGAATCGGTTTATTCCCCCTAAAAAACTTTGCGCCTCCAGCTAAATCACCTCTATGTTGTCGATATCTGCGCAACATATCAGTTGTGACTCCAGTATAAAGACCTTTTTTTGTACGAATCAGGTAAACAAACCAAGTTTTGATAATTTAAAACCCTAGAAAAAATAAAAACATATCTTAGCAGTAATTAAATCAAAAATTAAAATGTCTTAAATCATAACTTTTTGAATGACACAAAAAGACCACTATTTGCTCATACAAGAATGTCCCGGCACCTGCAATTATTCCAAAGGTAGGATAATATATTAAATTATCGAAATATCTGGAGCACGTAATGAGAAATGTATTTAAAATTTACTTTAAGCACCTTTCAATCAAGCTTTATTTTTTAACTCTAATATTATTGTCCCTGCACTTAATCAAATCCGGGGCAATATTTAAGTACTGGGCCATTGGATTTGTTTTATTTTCTGCCCCATTTTTTGAATGGATAGTTCACAAATATTTTCTTCACTATCCATTTCAATTTAAAAATAAAAAAATTAAACAATTTTTTTATAAAATTCATGAAGGCCATCATGAAAAGCCGAGTGATTTAGATTTAATTTTTGCACCAACGGTAATTGGGTTTTTAGTGCCTATTATTTTTTTCAGCTTAACTTACTTAATCACTTATAATTTTGACTTAAGTTCAACCGCTGCTACTTATTCATTGGCCTACTATTGTTACTATGAATGGATTCATCTTGCCCATCACACAGATAGTTATATCCCCATCACCTCTAGGGGTAAAAAACTAAAAAAGCATCACACATTTCATCATTTTAAAAATGAGAACTTTTGGTGGGGGGTGACGACCATTCTTGGTGATAATATATTTGGAACAAACCCCACACATAAAGAAGTTTCAAAAAGTAACTCGACAAAAAACATCTTTATTAAAAGATCATTAAATGATGTCATTTAGAACTATTCAAGTCGAACAACGGTGTAAGGCTCCAACGATCCGAAAGTAGTTTTTGATGCCTTTTTTGAGAAATCTGAGCATGATGTATCATATTGCTCTTCCCAAGTATTATAAATAATTCGACAGTCATTATTTAAATAATACATATCAACAACTGTAACCCAATGAAGACTTAACCCATCTTTTTTTCCGTCTGATTCAATCAGCACTGCTAAAGGGCTAACATCAACAGGTTTGCTTAAACTATTTTTAGGAAATCTATTTCTTTTTGGTTGAGTAAATGCCCCCCTGCTATTTCTGTGCTTTTTTCTGAGGCCATAATTGATTAATCCTAGAAAATCATTTGCGTCAGCGGCTACTCTTTTTTTCCAAACACCAATAGGGCAAGTTGATTTCTCTTCTCTTCTATCACGATGTATTTTATCCGCGCGCCAAATATTATTCATTCCTAATTCTAAAGTGTTTGGATGCACTCCAGGTGTCGGATCCCAGAAAAAATTATCGAGTAATGTTGGAGGTGCATCAATATTACAGAAAGCTTTAAACAAGTTAGCTGCAGCTGTTTGTCCACACTTTCCCTCACTACCTTTTATCCCTTCACTCTTCGGTTGCCTAAAAGAGGTAGTTCCATCAGGACAAATCGTATTTTCGCAAATTACATATTTTGGTGTGCCATTTGATGAGTTCTTAACTTTACTAAAAAAATTAAACAAAAAACTAACGCCTTCCTGCTGCCCAAAGGTTTGACAGGCGTCTTTTATTTCTGCAGATGAGCTAAAACTGAAACAAATCAGAGCTGTGCAAGTTATGAATTTAATAAAGAACATATTTTTCATGATTACTCCTAATCAAATAGGAGCAATACCAAAGCCAATTTAGAGTAAAAAAGAGCAAGCCTCGGGTTGAGTCTAAGGATTAGAAATTGAAGCTTGCCCTACTTTACCAAAGTCGCTTTAACGACCTTGAGTAAACATATATCTTTTTAGTCTTCCTATCCCTACGGCCGTTTTCCTTGAAGGAAGATTATCGCTATATGGGTCCGGTAATTCATTAAATACACTTATCCTTCTTATCTTTACTTGATTGCTAGCATTGCCATCAATCGTCCAAATTTTGTTGTTCACATGATCAGTAGATAAAAGCATGAACACATGACTTGGGCCTAGAAGCATATCACCCATGGAGCCGTATTTTGGATTACCTTTAATTGGATCATAAAATACCGTTCCCCACTTTCCACGCCCGTCATTAAAAAATTGGTTATCATCATCGGCCACTCTTTGCTTTGGATCCTCATGATAAACTTTCCACTTGTCATCACCTTTTGGATTTCGAAAATACCCAGGTACATTGTCAGGATTTATATCATTAAACCCGTCACCATCACTTGCCTCTATAGCAAGCCAAGTCCAAAACTCATCACACCAAGTATGCCCCTTTCGAGCGCCATAACGTGTTCCGTCTTTATCCACGGAGCCATTGACTCCAACCTTTCCAAGTTGTTGGTCACCTAGCTGATCAAGAGCATTAAGACCCATTTTTAACCTGAAACGCTCCAGGTCTGTTAAGCCATTTCCAGCTTCTCCGCCTGTGATAACGTAGTGCTCTGCACTTTCTTTATGTGCAGCTCCAGTTTCTTCTAAAAAGAAAAACATTGTTACCTTGTAAGCAGTGAACCTTTCTAGTCCATCAAACCTTAAGTTTTTCCCGAGGTCTAACCTTCTAAACCATAAGTCATAATTGTCCGAATCGATAGGCTCTCTTAAACCGCCTGACGGAAAATTAAAAAGTCTCCCTCCATTTAGAGGCTCAAAAGTAAGGCGATAATAAACTGTAGCACCCTCCGATAAAAGGTTGTGGAGACGTTGGGAGTTAATCATTATAAGCAACTGATTAATAGCAGGTGTTCCTCTTTTTGAAGGAATATTATCAGAGTAGATAAACCTTGGTTCATCTACAACACCATCGCAATTATTATCTATCCCATCCATTTTTTCTGGTGCATGTAAATATGAATCGGGATCATTAGGGCGACAATCTTCTTTTATTGCAGTATCACG
>DCQT01000033.1:0-3351 GCA_002323535.1 Bacteriovoracaceae bacterium UBA1511 | reverse complement strand
TCTGCATTTGGTGCAGCGAAACCATCATTGTCGGGATCTTCTAAACAGACAATACCTGCATTTACACTTAGGCTTGCAAACAAAAATAAGGGTAATAACTTCATCAATAACTCCTTGAAACTTCCATGCACTAAAAAGTAGCAAAGATTAGATAAATTTTTGGGTAGAAAAAAAACGCAGAGAAAATGAGGCTTAAGCTATTAAAAAAACATAAACAAACCTCCCCGAAGGGAGGTTTGTTTCAAAGAAAATGATTCCTTAAAGTGACTCCCAAGGAACATTACCCAGGTCTACGTCACTATATTGAACAACTGGACGATTGGAGTCCATAGAAGAGAAAGCTGCATCTGTGGCATCACTTAAAGTATCCAAAGATGAATTGTTTGCTGTAACCCCAGAGAATGATGTACAGTCAGAGGCACTGCCTGTGTTACAAACACCATTTACAGAAGTAGAGAAAGTGCCATTGTTATTCAAGTATTGATTTTGAGTAAAAGCCGAAGTCTCCGTAGAAGCTGTGTATGTGCCTTCAATACTTGTGAACTCATACCACCCAACTGTCTCACCGTCCTCCGTCGCATCACAATAATCGTCATCTGTAGTTGATGCTGAATTTATACACTGTTCAAGGATCCAAGCCTTTAGGCTTACATCCTGACTTAAATCTAGCTCTCCTTGATCATCAAATGTTCCCGCAACTCTTGTTCTTCTACGTCTATGATTATGTTGATCAACTGTTTCAAAACTCATTACCCCGTTACCCTGGTCAACTGTTACCGACCAAATTTCATTCGCTGACTTAAGCGACGCGGCAACAATATCATCACTATCTTTAAGCTTAAGGTTCATCGAAAAGCTCTCCCCACCAACTGTGGCAGAAAATTGAACATCATAATCCCAATCACCTGAGGTAAGGTTGGTCACAGTTGTGTTAACGGTAAAAGAATTTCCCATATCTGGAGTAAGCTTTCCTGAAATAAAAGCGCCAATGTCCGTGCTTGCCCCTGTATCTGGCTCAGGGTCGGTATAGGTAAAATTTGAAAAGCAAGTGTTACTAGTCGTTAAGTCAATCGTTACACTCCCTGAGTTTTCATTTCCACTTGAAAAATCAAAGTAACCTTCATTTGCTAGAGAACACTCTATTAAGTTTGCAAGAGTTAAGGCTCCTCTGAGACTATCTGGAGAGGCAGTGTTAAAGATAACTGAGCAATAGAAAATCTCTGAGACATAAGTCGTGTCAGTCGACTCATATGAACAATAGTCTCCATCACCATTTACACTTTTCAACGGTGTGCCCGTCGATGAGCAATGATAATCAATTGCAGATGGTGTTTTAGCGTCACCAGTAGCGCAAGCACTTGGAGCGCTTAAAAAGTCTAGCTCTCCACTTTTTGAAGATGATGAAAAGATCGCCAGCGACCCAACGGATTTATCAATTGATGAAACTATACCTGAGCTTGAGGAAGAGCCTGAGCCTCCATTAGATAATGAGTCCTCATCATCTCCTCCGCAGCTTACAACCAGAAAGGTCAATAACATGGTTATTAATACTTTTTTCATTTGATTCCTCCATGAAATAAGAATTATTATACCTCTATTTTAGTTCTCTCGACCTTTGAAAATAAGATTTATTCAGACTTCGTGAACTTCACCGTAAATTTAGCCGAAATTTCTTCGTCATTACACCCTGTACCTGATTCTTTTTCAATTATATCAAAGGCGCCATACATTAAAGTCTCTGAAACAGGATTGAATGTCACTGCAAGCGTGTGAGTATATGTACACCCACCGTCAGTATCCTCATCTTCTTCCCTTAACGTGTAAGATCCTCCGTTATTAACCAACTTCTGTAAGGAATAATAATTATCGATATCAGACGGCTCGTCATCAGCAGGAGCTGATCCATCCCAGGTCTCACAATCTTGCCCTTCCGCATGCGCATCATTGAAAGCGGCTGCATGTGAAATGGTATCAAAAGTTATATTGTCCTCTGATTCAATTGCAGACTTCATCGCAGTTACCATATCGATTGAACCACACCCAGTAAAAGCAGCTTGGTTCTTCCAAACACCAAGGCCGTAAATAATTCCACCGTCAGAGTTTTTTGTTGCTTTTAGCACCCTAAAATATACAGTCGGTGATTCCGTTACAAACTCGCTACAAAGTAAATTCATCAAAGTATCAGATCCGTTTACACAACTTAGAGTCCAGGAAGTTCCTTGAAAATCCAGGGGAGTTAAACTCGATGATCCCGTTGAAACCTTGCCATCCAAAACAGACTTTGCGACTGTTGCTTTACCTGTAGTTGTGTTCAATGTTACTGACCCGAGTGAAACACTCCCACTTAAAGCTGTAGAGGCCGAAGTTTCATTTTCAAAACCAGTAGCAGTATCTGTAAACTCTAAGGTTGCTACTATACTAGTTGAATCTTTTACGAAGCAACCAAAAGCTGTATCTGCTGGTATTCCAGTACATTCAAAGTTTCCATCGTCATCTAGTTGGTCCGAACAAGAGTCCGCATCAGCATTAAATGCAACACAATAAAATGTGTAATCGGAAAGCCCTGCAGGGCTTAATGCAGCAACATTTGATTTACTAGAAGCTATTCGACCTGAGATTGTAATTCCACTACTTGATGAAGAAACACTATCTCCATCGTCACCCCCACACCCGACTAAGAGCGCAGAAAAAATTAATAAAAAGAAAAAGTTTTTCATTTAATTCCTCCATGAATTTAAACCTCCCTATTGTAACAAGAAAGCATGGAATAACACCATGCGAAAACAATCACCTCTTTATAATTTCAAAGACTTAAATAAAAACACAAATCAAACTTTGACACATCGCAACTGGGCTCGTAACTAGAAGTAAAAAATATAAGGGCCATATATGAAATTTATCATCTCAATGATCACAATATCTTTTTTAATGAACCTTTCTTACGCACAACCTCAAAGTAAAAATGATTTGGCGCTAGAGCTTATTGATAATATTTGCGGAGATACTTGGTGTGAAGGAGATTTTAACTTTGAGTTTTTAGAACTTGAGTTAAATGCAAAAGAAGCTAAAGCGAAGGTAAGTTTTAAATTAATAAGTGAATGGAGCGAAGAACCTAAGTTTTTTGAAACTGACTGTATGGTGAAAAACATCAACTCTATGGATGATGTCATTGGTAGCTACCGAGGACGCCCAGAGTTAAATGATTACTTCTATGAAGAATTAAGTTTATGCATCTCTGATAAAGAAGAAATTTTTAGAAATATCCTCGAGAATAAATAAATAAATAAATAAATAAATAAATAAATAAATAAATAAATAAATAAATAAATAAATAAATAAATAAATCGATCT
>DCQT01000002.1 GCA_002323535.1 Bacteriovoracaceae bacterium UBA1511 | reverse complement strand
TCTTCTTTGCGACTTTTTTCTTTGTTGCTTTTTTAGCAACCTTCTTCTTTGCGACTTTTTTCTTTGATGCTTTTTTAGCTACTTTTTTCTTTTTCTTTGCTGCGGCCATTTATTTCCTCCATTGAAACATAAGCACTTACCATTATTAGAAACAATAAATTCCTTGTCTATTTATTTTACCTACTGCAACAAATTTTAAAAGTTATTTTTTTCCGAGAATTTTCACCCACTCAACGACGGTACCTTTGGCACCAAGTTTTCTACCTGTTTTTTTATAGCCGTGGCTCTCATTTAATGAATACATTCTAAAATTATCAATGCCGCAAAAGTTTACAACCTGATTTATTTTGTTTTTTTGAGCAGCGTCTTCAATGAACTCTTTAATCTTATGACTGTAACCGCTTCCCTGATAGTTCATTTTTATAGAAGTTGTCTTGCTCAGAAGCTGTCCGTTTTCTTCTTTTAAAAAAATAGCTGCGATTACCTCATCACCCAAGTGAGCTGCATAAAGATCCCAACCCTCGCTAACTTCTTTTTCAATCTCCTTAAGATTCCAATTGAAATCCGGAGACTCCGAAAATGCATCTATATTATACTCATAAACATTTTGAATATCTTGGGTAGTACTTGCTTTTTGAAAGTTTAACTTCATATCAAGGTCCTTTAACTATTAACATCCCTGATTTAATTCCAGGTTCCTTGAATATTCTACTTCAATTTAGAAACAAATGCGGCTAAATATTCATAATCTTTTGAAGATAAGTCCTTAATATAAGGGTACATTTTAGGATTTACTCTGGTCTTGTTCTTGAAAGCATTTAACTGATTAATAATATACCACTCATGTTGTCCAGCAATTTTGGGAGCCTTCTCTTCTAATTTGCCCATACCTTGGTCACCATGACACTGAACACAGCTACTATACAAAGCTTTCCCCTTTTCTGGGTCCCCTGCATAAAATGATGAAATGGTTAATGAGAATATAAAGAGTAATAAAAGCTTACTTTTGATCATGGACACAACCGTATTATAAAAATTATGGCCTGCACAATAACTTCTTCAACCCTGCCTTGCAACCATTTTAACACTCTTTACACCCTCTATAGATTTTCCGAACAGCCTTAATAATTCAATCTCAAAATTATTGACTGCAAATTTGGTCTCAATTTCGAAGATAATTTCTGATTTTAGCGCATTAAATTCATAAATTTTATAAAAGTGGTTTTCTTTAAATACACATTCCTTGTGGAGATCTGAAAATCCATGGTTAATCTTAACACATGCCTCTATGAAGGTGCACTTTTCAACTGAGCCAACTTTTTGTTTTAAAATATCAAGACCCTTTCTTACCCTAATAATATTGCTCAAAATATTTTTCCACGTATTGTAATGATCATTAACCTTTTGAAAGTTGACACCATAAACACTGGGAGAGCTATTTTTATCCCTCAAGAAACTTTCGAACTCTCTAAAAGAAAGATTCTCCCAATCTGATAAGGTTAAAACTTCCTCAAATCTAAGTAGTTGCTCAATGATTACGAGTTCGTCTTCAATTAGGTCTGTGCTAGGGATGAAACAAATTTGAAAATTGTTGACGCTAAAGGTGCAGGCTTTAATTTTTTGTATATAAATAGACGGCTCAGCATGACCTTGGTGACCTTTTTCGGCTAGAAGGTTTAGAGCCTTTTTTGATTCAAACATTGACTTAACATACCAAATTTTCCCTTAAATGAGGTAAAATTTTTTTATGGAAAAATTACCCGTTAAGCTACCATTTTTAAACGAGACAACTGTCCTGTTAGTCGGTCCATGTGCTCAAACCGCTGAATTAAATAATTATTCAAAAAGCCAGATTATATATGTGGATGGTGGTGGAAAATACATGAGCTACCCTAAAAACGGTTTCCTAATCGGAGACAACGATAGTTTAAACCAGGAAAATAATGATTTCGATTTACTATTTGCCTCTGAAAAAGACTTCTCTGACCTAATGGGTACCTTAAATTTACTCGGCGATAGTCAAAAAGAAGTTATCCTGAGTGGCTTCTCTGGTGGTCGATTAGATCACTTCTTTTGTGTGCTTGGGGATTGCTTCAACCATTTAAGAATTTATAAAGAGACAATCATTTACCTAGATAAAAATATTGTTATTTACCCTGCTGGCAGCCATAAACTTAACTTTAATGATAATTTTAGCCTTCTTAGTTTTGATACAAATACAATAGATCTCACAGGCAAAATAGCCTACCCATGTGAAAACCTCACTACTTACCCTGGAAGTGGCCAACTTCTCAGTAATAAAGCAGAGGGAAAATTCCTATTGAAGTCAGATCACCCAATAGCGATTATAAAAGGAAGCTACTGTGTCGACCAGTAAAAGAGAACCCTTAATCGACTGTGTAAGGTTTCTAGCGATCCTTCTTATGATTGTTTTTCATTTCATTTATGACTTGAACTTTTTTGGGATTAAGTTACTTCCTCAAAATGTAATATTATTCTGGAAATGGTTACCACGGTTAATCGTATTTCTTTTTATGCTCGCTGTTGGAATGAGTATAAGTTTAAAGCGAGACGGTGCATTAACAAGATCTTTTCATAAGTCTCAGGTCAAAATTGCACTCGGGGCATTAGCAATATCAATTGTCACTTATATCATATACCCGAACCGCTGGATTTACTTTGGAACACTCCATTGTATATTTTTTGCCAGGTACATAGTCGCATTCATCTCACAAAAGCCAAAGCTGAACCTTTTATTATTTTTTGCCATAAACGTTCCTCTTTTTTTTGGCTTTGAGTACCCCTGGGTTACTTTACCTCATTTAAGTATGGACTATATTCCTCTTTTTCCTTGGGTTAGTTATGCATTTTTAGGTTTATATTTAGGGAGAAATAGAATTGTTTTCACCAGAAAAACCATTGGAGAAAATAAAGTTGTTATGAAAATTTCATCACTATCATTTTGGATATATTTGATCCACCAGCCAGTCCTGTTTGGTTTGTCCTATGTTATTTATTACTTTTTAAAATCGAGCTAATTCTTGCGATCAATGACCCTAAACAATTTGTAAATTTTTCCTATAAAATATATAAAAATCAATAAGTTAGCTACTTTAGCACAGCCTATAATCATTGAAGAAAAATAACTCTCGTGATACACCCCAACTATATGAAATCATTTACAAAAATAGAAAAATATATAGGCAGTCTGAAATTTGCCATCATTTTAATATCGCTATTCACAATCGCCATGATCATCGGGACATTTTTTGAGAGTTACTACGGAACTGACTTTGCAAATCGAACAGTTTATAAAACGGTTCCCTTTATGCTTATCCAATTCATGATGGGAATCAGTATACTGTACGCCGCTTATCTAAGACTTCCCCCAAAGAAAAGACTTTACGGGTTTTATACAATTCATGCGGGGTTAATTTTAATTATTGGCGGATCCGTCGTCACTTATATAGCAGGTATTGATGGGAACATAACACTTCCTCCACTAAGCCCAAAAAGAGAAATAAAACTTAATGAGGACATTTTCAAAGTAACCAATTTGGACACAAAAGAAGTGACCACATATGATTTACCCAACACTGCATTCGAAAAAGTATTAAATGCGAAAAATGGTGACTTAACTTTAGAAAATTATCTGCCTTACAGCGATAAAACTCTCAAGTGGGTGCAACCATCCAATAAAATAGAGAAGCATAACTCAAGCCAATATTTTTTAAGTAATGACAATGTGTCAGAGAAATTTATTTTATCTCTTCACCCTGAAGCATTTGAATTTAAATCCAATCTAAAACTAGGACCCCTCAATATACATTACCTTCCTACCGCCATTGCACCGTGCTTCGGAAAAAAATCTGAGAGCAAAATAATTCTATGGGATTCTGTTCACAAAAACTGCTTTACCCCTGAAGAGCAAAAATTAAAGATACAAACAACAGAGACTGGAAAGAGGTTTCTCGTTTTGAAAAGTAATCAAACTTTATATTCCTTTTTTCCAGAACTTTCCCCATTTCCGTTGGATAAAGATCTCAATGTAATGAAGGACAGTCCATTTAGAATCTTTTCAAAAAAGGTGTTTGAAAAAGACCCAAATCTATTTTTATTTGGGGAAAAAGTAGCATACTTCTCAGAAGATCGTTGGGTTGTCGAAGAGTTTGATGGAAGAACCCCTTTACCATTACCATGGATGGGATTTGAAATTATCCTCACACAGCACGAAGAGAGTAAAATTCCAGCGTATGTTCCGGTTTATAATATGCCGATTCAAAAGAACAATAAACTCATTGCAGGGACAAACAAGGCCATCAAGGTAAATGCCTTAAGAAAAAAATATTGGATTAGAGACGACCAATCGATTACCCTTCGAGTAAGAGGTGAAAAGTTAAAACTTGAACTTGAAAAAAAGTCACTAAGACTACCCTATGAGGTAAGTCTAACCAGGTTTAAAATGGATACTGATCCAGGCACTAACTCTCCAGCAAGCTATGAAAGTTTCATACAACTATTTACTAAAGAAGGGCCTTCGGACCACCACCTTTTCATGAATAATCCACTTAAGTATGAAGGACTCACTTTTTACCAAGCAAGTTATTTCGACACAGGTCAAGGACAATATGGATCAGTATTAAGCGTAAATTACGACCCAGGACGCCCTATAAAATACTTAGGAAGTCTCTTATTAACACTTGGTAGTTTCTGGCACTTTTATTTACGAAGAAAAAAAACTTCTAAGAAAGAAATTAACTCTAAAGCAATTAAGGTTACAGCATGATGAAATATAAAATACCATCTTTTATTTTTCTCTTATTAGCATTGTCATTTAAGTCTAACGCGTTTGATTTTTGCAACAACAGAGGGATCGAAAAGCATACCGTACTTCAAAATGGACGCTTAAAACCATTAAAAGTTCACGCAACTGAAACGTTAAAATACCTAACAGGAAAATCTAAATTTAATGGAATTAATGCTGTTACTACTTATTGCAGACTTAGTTTCTCTAACTTTTATCCGCCAAAAGAAACATTGATTTTTCCATTAATAGAACACGTGACTATAAAAGAAAAATTGGAAATTCTTCCAACGGATAAATTTACTTTTGAGGAACTCGAAGAAAACAGAAGCACTTTAATGCTTTTAAAGAAAGACGCTGTCGAGGGTGGAAGCCTAGATAAAGCAATAAATAAGATTCTTAACTACATCAGGATCTATAGGGACATTACCTCCGGAAATAATTGGACGGTTCCGGCCACAAGCTATGGCTCTATTGAGGACATGGAGCCAATTTCTAATCTATTTAATGTGACTCCAAAAGACAGTTACGCAAGAGCCTCTGATATTTTGAATAGCGAATTAAATGCGCGACAAATTAAATTCAACCAAAATTTTCCAAACAAAGCGGAGTTTGAATTTTTCTACACTAATTTAAAACTCCCCCTACTTTCAATGTTGTTAACTTTACTCGCGATAGCTTTTTTAGTCGCAAGAAAAACCATTACAGTAGGACTAATTTTTACCGCTCTAACTGTTACTGCTCAGACTTTATTGTTAATTTTCAGAGTCTACATCTCTGAAAGAGCCCCTGTAACCAACATGTATGAAACAGTTCTATTTTCAGGCTATGCCGGACTACTGATGGCCGTAGTCATTGGGCATTTCAAAAAAGAAAAAATGTTTCTTCTCATTGGACTTGGATATAACTTACTATCAATATTTATGCTTAATTTTTCTGGTGGAATGCTGTCTGCCTCTATTGGCCCATTAGTACCAGTTCTTAGGGATAATTTTTGGCTTTCTACTCACGTCACCTCAATTATTGCGAGTTATGGCGCCCTAGCGCTTAGCTGGGTAATGGCAAATATTGTTTTGGTTAAAAGTCGTTTCTCTACTATTGATAATAAAGAAATTAATCACTACTCAGATATTATGTATTCCTGTTTAAAATACGGTGTCTCTTTGTTGGCCGGAGGAATCATTTTAGGCGGTGTTTGGGCTGATTACTCATGGGGAAGATTTTGGGGCTGGGACCCTAAAGAAACTTGGAGCTTAATAGTTCTTTGTATCTATATGATTATTCTTCACGGAAGATATACTAACTGGATTACAAACAAGAGGTTCGTTCCTTTTACGGCGGTAGCATTCTTAAGTGTCATGATGGCGTGGTTTGGTGTTAACTACATACTTGCTTCAGGGCTTCACTCTTATGGATTCTCCGAAGGCGGTGCTATATTTCTCGGAATCTTTTTTAGTGCCCAGTTAATCTTATTGGCGGTGACTACACCAAAACTTTTAAAAGCATAAAAAAAGCCCAGGTTAACCTGGGCTTTTTTATTTATTCATGCACGCGAATAGCTTTAAAAACTAAACTCAACGAAACTTTCGTTAAACATTCCTTCAAATGGATTCAAAGTTTGAGCTAAAACATCTTTGGCTTTTTGCGTTTCATTAACTTGTTCAAAGTGAGCAAACAAAGAACCCTCTGTTAGGCTTTGAGGAATATATTTAGACTTTAAATATGATTCACCTATATCTTTCATAAACTGAGGTAGAGGGACAAAGCTTAATCCTAACCTTGCCACAGAGAGCAATAGTCTTATTTGTGTAATTTTAGTTGGTTGATCATAGTAATAAGCAATACTTGGCTGAGATGACCATTCGTCTTTAGCATTAATTAAGTTAAGAACAACTCTGCCTTCACCCTCAAGTGTTGCATTTTGGAATCCGTAATTTATCCTTTCACCGATTTCAACATAATTTCTTCTATGATCTCTTAATCGACCTGATGCCATTCTGAAATTTAAATAAAAATTATCAGCACCATATCGCAGCCAAGAGTTTTTTGCTTTTTCGCTCTCCCAGAAAGCATACCAAGGAATTCTAGATTCATAAATTGATGACCAAGCTTTAGAAACCTCGTCATGGGTTAAACCAAGATCTTCTGGAGATAGTTTGTCTAGGTAATGAAGAAGCATATTTTGATGATAAAGTCTTCTTTCTCTAACAAGGCGCTCAACCTCTACAAGCAAGTAAGATGCAGTATTTAAAACAGGAACAGAGCTTAGCCATCTCTTTGCAAGATTTAATGCCATTTTTGTTACTTGATACGTAACCTTTCTATAATAAAAAAACGTAGGTTTTTCCATATTAGCAAGTACGCTAAAACTTAGCGGTGCAAGAGCTTTAGATAAGTCTTTTTCGTACTTGTTAACTAGCTCTATAAACTTTGGATCGTTAAAGACCTTTTCGATATCTAGTTTTTTTATTTCCGCCATACTATCTAGGATAACAGGGGCATGGCCATCTTTCTCCAGACTCTGCTCTTTGACGAAACTCTTTTGAATTTGATTACTATCAAAATTTAGTTGTTGATAAGCAATAGCCTCTTTAATAAATTCAACATAAGGAGCAACACTTAGTCCTTGGTGAAAAACGCGATCAAGGATCATTACAGCGCTACCATTTTGGTCACGATGAACTTTAAATCTACGATGAAAATCGTCCACCATTATTTGATTTGCATAACTTTTTATACAAAACAATAAAATACAAATAACCAGTCCTAGGTTTTTCACGCACATCCTCCTTGATTGCTATTGATTTCATTTTAACTATTAAATGTATTCAATTCCCTAATGTAAGAAATTACTAGAAAAACATCGCAAGTAGTAGACTATAACGGGCAAACTTACCCATAGTCATATAAAGACAGAAACGCAAAGGTGAGAGTCGATTGACACCATAGTAAAAGGCAATGACGTCTCCAACAACTGGCAAAAAGCAAAAAAAAGAAAATAAAAATGATCGATCAGAGAGGTAATCGGATATCCTTTTATACTTGGATTCATCAATAGATAGTTTATTAAGAGCTGTTTTAAGTGGAAGATACCAACCTACCCCAAATGTCGTCATGCTGCCGAGACTATTCCCGATTGTTGCCGAAAAAAGAAGAATAACTTTACTAAGACTCTCTTTGCCTAGGTAATAAATAAATAGAGGCTCACTTCCTAAGGGAAGAATAGTTGAAGCTAAAAAGGATGTTTTAAAAATCAGGAGATATTCAACCAAATTTAATTTTAACCATTAGAAGATTTTTTAATTTCGGCCATTTCCAGCAGCTTTTTCATTTCTTCTAATTCGTTTAATTTTTTATCTAAAGCTTCCTTGGTGACCTTTTCGTATTCGAGTGTCTCTATCTTTCTTTGATTAATTAGATCTGTAAAAAATATTTGATTTACCATTTTCCGAATATCTTTTTTTCCATCTTCATCAATGCAATGAAATATACCCTGATAGCAGTTCTCGCCATTAATATTAGTTATTAAGCCACCAGTATCTTTATCATAAACAAGGGTGATCATTGCCTTCGTCGGGTATTCTAATTCAAAGTGTCCGTAACTAAGTACATCGTTACATTTAAACCATATCTCACTCTCTGTAAGTGCAATGACTGTAATTGGCTGATGTATTTTAGCAACACTTAATGGATTTCTTTTTGATATGTAAAATCTTTTTTCTTTTAGGTCGTTAATTCGCAATGACTTGTGCTTCTCTGGATCAGAAGCTCTCATTTCATCTACTTTCAACTGAAGCGAAGAATCTCTTGTCTTCTCGACCCTGTCTTTAAAAACTTTTGCCATATCAGAAATTGTCTCTAGATTTATATGATCTTTATTACAAATAAACAGATTATACCCACAATGAGATTGCAAGCTCTCTGAGCTATAAAGCGAATTAAAAAATATCACTACTGGTCTGTATTTCTCTATTCCACTTATTGCTTTTGCTAAGGACTTGGCCATTGTTAAGTTTGCAGATCTCTTTTTTTCCTCTTCTTTTTTTCTTTCCTCAATTTCTAAGTTTTTAATCCATTCCTTTTTACTTTTTTTAGTCTTAGGAGATGCTTCTTTGTTGTCACTACTTTCTTCTTTATTTTCCTCGGAAGGCTCTTGAACTAAGCCAGTCTCTGCACTGTCTAATACTTCTGTGACAAACTCCACAGCGATAATTTGTGGTTTTAAGGCTTTAATCTCTTTAAATTCACTAGAGAATTCCGAGGATAATCTATAGGCATAAGGAGATGAGGATAAGTCCTCATCTGTTTGATCCAAGATTTGATATTCAGGGTCACAGATAAAGATTCTTGTGCTCTTTTCAAAGCCATCCTCTCTATTATCTAGAACAAATTTTTCAAATGTTATTTTTGATTGCTCAATACCGGCTTCATACTCTTCTTTAGCTAACTCTATTGTCTCAAGGTCGGTTGTAACCTTTTTACCTTTTGCCTCTAACTTTTCTGTTTTTTTTAAAACTTCTGGTTTATCAAAGAATTGAGGAGACATATTAAATGAGTGCTTAGTCCCGTAATACCTGCCTTCCTCAGTCGTCTCTTTTAAAAGAGAG
Source organism: Bacteriovoracaceae bacterium UBA1511 (assembly GCA_002323535.1). GTDB lineage: Bacteria > Bdellovibrionota > Bacteriovoracia > Bacteriovoracales > Bacteriovoracaceae > UBA1511. The sequence goes on along the minus strand of DCQT01000002.1, from coordinate 4,557 downwards.
AAACTTTTTGATGAAAGATACTTTTTAGCAATATCAGATGTCACTTTATACTCTGTATCTGGGCTTATTTGAGCATTACTTTCAAAGTGGACATAATCCTTCGTCATATATCCAATTCTTGAAGGGTATAGGATTTCTCTTTTTTCCTCGGTGACTGCTCTAGCAAAATTGGGGTCCCTTGCAACATGAGGAAACACTAATCTAATTGGCCCATACACAGCATCGAAATATTCACCACACTTAATATGGACAAAGTCGCACTTTGCAGAGAGAGCCTCGGTTATCCCTCTTTCAGAATCAACTAAACCTACTATGGCCGATGATTGAAATTTATACTCTCTAGTGAGAAGTCTCGCCAGTTTAAGCATATTAACTGTGTCTTTTGATAGATCTACATAAATGATATTTGGAAGAAATTTATAAGCTCTTTGAAATAAGTTTTTATACTTACTCCTAGAATCAGTTTCATACTGATAATAAAGAAAGTTACCCAAAGAGTAGTTTCTATCATAGATTTTCTTCAAATTCTCCCAATAGCCAAAGTCTTCCCCAATATAGAGAACGTTTTTAACTCCTGCTTCATCTAAGCTTTTTTTATTTTTTTGAACCATATACCTATCTACAAATCAAAGTCATCGTACTCTTGTTTAAAAAGCTCATCGAACTCAGGGAGGAAGTAACGTCTAACGAAATACTGTCCTGATCTTATTGTTTGAATAAACTCATATTCTTCCAATCTTTTTAAAATCTTATGTAAATCATTATAGCCTAAGTCAAAATTCTTAGACATTTCTAAAAGGTTATTCAAATTAGATATTCCATATTTGGAATAAAGATTTGGATAACACCAAACCTGTCGATATAAAAATAATAAAATCCTAATTTCATTTCTCGAAAGCGGGTATTCATCCAATATCTCTTCAAAGAAAACCTCAGGTATCTCTAGAAAGCACTGCTCAACAACTGTTTCTGTAGGTATTGGTTCATTTGATCCTGTTTCTTTTATTAGTTTTTTGGGAATCTTATCTAAAACTCTTCTAATTTCAGTCATAGTAAACCTCTTGGCTTATATTTTAGCAAAATTAAATGAGAATAATTTTAAGGGGAATAAAGGTACAAATTATCAGCTTAATTAGTTGGTATAAGCGAGTAATACAAGACCTCTCTGATCCACTTTAAGCGCCCTAAAGCCTAGTCTTTCGTAAAAGCGTACATTTCTTGAGTCTTTATGGGTAATTAAATGAATTTTATTTATCGGCTTGAGAAAGTTCAAGGAATATTCCATCAGTCTTCCTCCGACGCGCTTCCCTTGGGCCAAAGCAGAAACGTTTATATGAAGACTTGTTGGGTATTCGAAAAGCTCATTGGAGAAAAATTTATAATTACTACTAACAATTGGATTTTTAAGTAATGACTCCGTTTGATGATGAAAAAGAAGGTAGCCAATAATTTTTTTATTCTCCATTGCAACAAAAGTATCACCGTCATTTAAATAAGAATTTAAATAGGCATTTTCAAAATTATAAATAGCTTCGCTTGAAGAGAACTCTCCTTTTTTTTTACCACTAGTATCCCAAAATATACTTTCCATTTCTCTTTTTTGAGAACTGGAAATGGAATTAATTTTTTGAAAGGAGATAGAACTTGTCACAATTTTTTTATTCTTTTTTTAGAAATGATTCCAGTGGGTGTTATTAAATTAATTATTTGATCCCTACTCTCCTGTGGAAGTTTCGAAATAAAAACCTCAAGACTTTCGGTATTGTTTATAATAGTTTTTTCGTTAGTGATTTTTTTAAGACACTCAAGCAACTCTAATACCTTTTCATCTTTTATAAGTGCACTAATATTTTCATCACAGAGGGTTATAAATTTAAAAAAATTTTTTGACTTTAATGCTTCTTTTACAAAGTGAAATAGGCTTACTGCCGTAAAGGAAAAGTCGTATTTTAGGCCAAGAACAGGGGTCGCATCCAAACCAAAAAGAATTGAGAATCTAATACCTCTAAAAAATCGAACATAATCCTTTGAGAAGTTTTCTCCTACTGGTTTTAGGGTTTTGTTTTCAAGGTCTAAAACACCACCCAAAGGATCGACAACTTTTAAATTTAATAGATCATAACCAATACTATTAATTGTGAAATCTCTTCGTTTCCAAATCACTCCAAGATTTTTTGAGGTTGTTATTTCTATTTCAAAGTTTTTATGCCCATCATCACCGTCGATAAACGTTTCAATCCGAGGAGGTGAAATTTCAATGTCATATTCAATGAATTTAAATTTATAGATTTCATAAGGAAGGGATTTGCCTTCCATTTCTTGAGCGAACTCATGGTAATTTTTAAGAAATGTATCTTTATCTACTCCTACACCAAGAGGGTGAACCTCAATATCAATATCACTAGAGTCGTTGTTTAAGAGGATTTTATCTCGTACGGCGCCACCTACAATGATTAAATGTAAATCAAATTTGGAAGCTTTAGTTTGTAAGTCGTGAAGCTTTTCGTACATTTCCTTATTATAATATAAGAAAGACGAATTTACTGGATAAGATTTAGTCCAATTGGATTTTTTGACTCAAGTAAGTGGTCGATCGTTGTTCTAATTCTCTTTAAACCTTTTGATTCGTCATGGTGAACGATATAAAAGTTCCCGTTAGCGATTTCTTTTTCAACGGAGAAAACTCCAACTTCAGAAAACAGGTGGGATCTTATCAATACGTGGTTTGGAATAACTGCGACACCTAACCCTTCATGAACAGCTTGAAGCATGTTTCCGTGGCTGTTTATTGTAAATTTTGTGTTGATTGATTTTGGTGTCTCTCCAAAATATTCACGACACCAATTTAAATAAAGTGGGTCATCTTTTTCAAAAAGAATTGTTGGAAGCTCAGAGAAATCATCAATCGATTTTGCGTTGTAGAGCTCTGTGGCCAATTTCTTAGGATAAACAAGCGTAGAGTTTTCTTTTGATAAAAAAAGCTTACTACAGTTTGCAGGCAACTCTCCTTCTGGAAGAATCAAAATATCTAGTTTGTTATCATTAAAATTTGAAATAAGTTCGTCTTTAAAACCAAGCTCAATCTCACAGCTAAGATCAGGGTACTTTGCTAAAAGCTCCATAACCTCATGAGCAAGCCAGGATTTACCGATACCAGAGAGAGTTCCAATTCGAACTTGGCCGGACATTTTATCTTTTGAATTTGATATGGAGTTTAGGGTAACATCCATTTTTCCAAGAAAAGAATTAGCGAATGAATAAAGCTTTTTTCCTTCTTCGGTGAAATATATTTTCTTCCCACTTCTTTTTAGAAGTTGAACACCAACTTTTTTTTCAAGATTTTTAACACTTTGAGAGATAGCACTTTGAGTGACATTTAACTTCTGTGCCGCTTTAGAAAATGATCCCGTTGTTGAAATCGCTAAAAGTGTTTGAAGTTGTGATGTTTCAATAATCATGAATATAAACTCTCAATATTCGATTGAAACGTTAATGCTTATTGAAATATTTACAAAAAAAGCCCCTCAAACGAGGGGCTTAAATTACTGAAATCTTATAATTTCTTCTAATTAGTCGTCAGATAGAAGTTTCTCTTTTCTTTCTGCCATAACTTTTTCAGAGATATTTGAAGGACATTCAGTGTACTTTTCAAATTCCATTGTAAATGACGCTTTACCAGCAGACATAGATCTTAGGTCACTTGAGTAACCAAACATCTCACTTAGTGGAACTAAAGCGTTGATGATAACTTCACCATTTGGATCAGTCTCTGAGCCTTGAATCATCCCTCTTCTTGAAGAAAGATCACCAATAACAGAACCTTGATACTCATCTGGAGATGTTACTTCAACTTTCATTACTGGCTCTAGAAGTTGAGCGTTTGCTTTACCAATCGCTTGTCTCATTGCCTGACGAGAAGCAATTCTAAAGGCCATATCTGAAGAGTCAACATCATGATACTTACCGTCTTCTAGGAAAACCTCAACGTTAATAAGTGGGAATGCCGCAAGTGGGCCTTTTTCCATAATATCATTGAAACCTTTTTCACAAGCTCCAATAAATTCAGTTGGAATAGATCCACCTTTAATGTTGTTATGAAACTTAAAGTTTTGATCTTCTGTATCTTTATTCTCTTCTGTAAGAGGTCTAATACGTCCAACAACCTGGCCGAATTGGCCAGAACCACCAGTTTGCTTTTTATGTAGGTAGTCATAACTAGCTTCTTGAGAAATAGTTTCTCTGTAGTTAACCTGTGGGGCACCAATTGTTGGGTTTACACCGTACTCACGCTTGAGTCTTTCTACGTAAATTTCAAGGTGAAGTTCCCCCATCCCTGCAATTCTTGTTTCATTAGACTCTTCATCTGTATAAACGTGGAAAGTTGGATCTTCTTTAAGAAATCTCTGAAGACCTTTGGATAACTTCGCCTGCTCGTTTTTGTCTTTAACTGTAATGGAGAGCTCAATAACTGGAATTGGAACGTGAATACCTTCGCAGGAGATATTTAAGTTATTATCACTTCCAACAAATGTATCACCGGAAGCACAGTCTACACCA
>DCQT01000051.1:834-4109 GCA_002323535.1 Bacteriovoracaceae bacterium UBA1511 | reverse complement strand
ATTTGTTCCAAATGATATGCAAGTCGGCCAGACAGGTAAGATAGTTGCCCCTGATTTGTACATTGCAGTAGGTATTTCCGGCGCAATACAACATTTGGCAGGGATGAAAGATAGTAAAGTTATCGTTGCAATCAACAAGGATGAGGAAGCGCCTATATTCCAAGTCGCAGACTATGGCCTAGCTGCTGACCTATTTGAAGCACTTCCCGAATTAGAAGCGAAACTTTAAAATTTATTCCTATGCTTTTCTTCTAAGGATAGCGCCGGATTCTATGTGATTGGTATAAGGAAACTGATCAAACATTGCCAATTCTTTTAGATCGTGAGTTTTTCTTAAGATAGATAAATCTCTCTTGAATGCCTCAAAACCACAAGATATATAAATTATGTTTTCAATTTCTTGTATATGATCTCTTGTGTATTGATCAAGCCCCTCTCGCGGAGGATCAAGAAAGATATTATTTATTTCAAATTCTCTTAGATTTATGGAGGAAAGTCTTCTAAAAGGTCTAACTTGAGTCAATGCCTCAATAGTTTCTCTGCCAGATAACCTGCCACAACTTATATTTTTTCTCTGATTGAGACTAATATTTTTCTGTAAGGCTCTAAAACTTGGCCTACTATTCTCAGTAGCGAGAACTTTTTCATATAAAGTACTCAAAGGTATAGTGAATGTACCTAAGCCGCAATGCAACTCCACTATATCCTTCTTATCCTTAATTCTATTTTTCGACACCCAATCAAGCATATCATCGCATATGTAAGGATTAGTTTGACTGAAACACTGTTCATAGAGTCTCAAAGTAAATTCTTGATTAAGAAATTTATAATTTTCTGTGATGTAATTATTACCAACAACCAAAATTTGTTTTTTACTTCTCCCAATTACTGAGATATCTAATTCTGATGCAATTTTTGAGGCTTGATCGTACCAGTCTTTATCGAGATTTCTATGATAGATGAGAGTAATCATCGCATCATTATTTCTTGCAGACTGAAATTCTATTTGAAATAATTTTTTTGAAATTGAAGAAAACTCGTTTATGTAGTTCAAAAGACTTTGCATCAATTTTTGAATTCGTTCACTTACAATCAAGAAAGATTTAACCGGCTCTTTTTTGCCATTGAGTGTCATTGCGTAAGAAAATTTATTGTCTAATTTCAGTAAGCCGAACTCTGTCCGGTATCTAAAATTTACATGAGGGGAGGGAAAGTATTTAATTTTTGAAGATTCACCAAACGCTTCTTGAAATATTTTTTTCTTCCTTTCAAAAGATTGTTTATAAATTTTTTTTGATATTTCAATCAAGATTAGGTCTTAGATATTTTTTGGTCTGCTCTAATGTTTCTTTTCTAGATTTAGAAACATTTTTAACTTGGTCATTACCTATTTTTCCAACCCCGAAATATTTACTTTCAGGATGAGAAAAGTACCATCCGCTTACTGAAGCCGCTGGATACATTGCAAAATTTTCAGTAAGTTTAATATTAACAATATCATCAGAATTTAGGAGTTCAAATAACTTAACCTTTTCGGAGTGATCAGGACAAGCAGGATAGCCGGGTGCTGGTCTAATTCCGGTATATTTTTCTTTAATTAAATCCTCGTTGGTAAAGTTTTCATCTTTCGCATATCCCCAAAAATCCTTCCTAACTCTTTCGTGCATATATTCTGCTAAAGCTTCAGCAAGTCTGTCAGCGATAGCTTTCAACATGATTGAAGAATAATCATCATTATTTCTTTCATACACAAGACATTTCTCCTCGATACCTGACCCTGCGGATACGGCAAAAGCTCCAATATAATCTTCTACAAAATCGGATGCCGGTTTAATAAAATCAGCTAAACAAAAATTTGGCCTTATCCCTTGAGGCTTTTGTTGTCTCAGAAAATTAAGTCTAATGATTTCATTTTCCCTATTTTCATCAAACACGCTCACTTCATTTTCATTTTCTTGATGAGCTGGCCAAAATCCTATTACTGCCTCTAGCAGTATTGTGTCTGTCTTTTCCAATTCATCTAGCATGAGAATTGCGTCCTCATAAAGGTTCGTAGCTGCTTCGCCTACAACTTCATCTTCGAGAATTTTAGGAAATTGTCCAGCTAGATCCCATGAACGAAAAAATATAGTCCAGTCAATATAATCTCTTATGTCTGTTATTTTGATTCCTTCTACTTTCTTGACACCCGTAAAATTAGGTTTCGGAGGTGTGTAGTTACTCCAGTCAAAAATATATTTATTATCGTTGGCCTCTTGTAATGTCAGCAGCGGCTTAGAGTCCTTATCTGCCAGTCTTTCTCGAGTTTTTTTATAATCTTCTTGAATGTCTTTGATAAATTCATCTTTTTCATTTTCTGTTACCAAACTTTGCAAGACACCGACACTTCTTGAAGCATCATTTACATGTATTACCTGTCCGGAAGTATAAGCCGGTTCTATTTTTAGTGCTGTATGTGCCTTTGATGTAGTGGCGCCACCGACTAGAATTGGTATATCTAGACCTTTCCTTGTCATCTCTTCTGCAATATTGATCATCTCATCTAAAGAAGGAGTAATAAGGCCACTTAATCCTATGAAGTCTGCTTTTTCATCTATTGCAGTCTGAATTATAGTTTCTGCTGGAACCATTACACCTAAATCAATTACTTCAAAATTATTACATTGCATGATAACGCCTACTATATTTTTCCCTATGTCGTGAACATCGCCTTTTACAGTGGCCATTACAACTTTTCCATTTGATGAAGATTGTTCATCTTTAGATTCCTCGATGTAAGGAACTAAATATGCAACTGCCTCTTTCATAACTCTTGCACTTTTTACAACCTGAGGTAAGAACATTTTTCCTTCACCAAATAAGTCTCCAACGACATTCATACCATCCATCAAAGGCCCCTCTATCACAGATACAGGGGAGGGTAGATTTAATCGAGCTTCTTCAGCATCATTGATGATAAATTTGTTGATCCCATTTATTAAAGAATGGGAAATTCGCTCATTGACTGAACCTTTTCTCCATTCTTCATCATTTTTTGCTGTTGATGTTTCATTTGATAAGTAGTTAGAAGCTTTTTCTACCAATAACTCTGTAGCATTTGGAGATCGATTAAGTATTACATCCTCTACTAATTTTTTTAAATCAGGATCTATCTCTTCGTAGACTATTAGTTGACCCGCATTGACAATCCCCATACTAAGGCCATTTTTGATTGCATGATAAAGAAATACCGAATGCATAGCTTCTCTGACGACATCGTTTCCTCTAAAAGAAAA
>DCQT01000051.1:0-507 GCA_002323535.1 Bacteriovoracaceae bacterium UBA1511 | reverse complement strand
GAAACATTACTTATTCCACCGGAAATTTTTACACCATGAAGATTCTCACTTATGTATTTGCAAGCATCGATGAAGTCAACTGCATAATTGTTATGTTCTTCTAGACCTGTTGCAACGGCAAATACATTTGGATCGATTATTATGTCGTAAGGGTTAAAGTTGATTTTGTTTGTGAGTATCTCATATGAGCGTTTAGCAATCTCAATTTTTCTTTTTAAGCTATCCGCTTGTCCTTCCTCATCAAAAAGCATAACAATAACTGCTGAACCATATTTTTTACAAAGCTGAGCTTTATGGATAAAGTCATCCTCACCTTCTTTGAGACTTATTGAATTTACAATACATTTACCCTGAAGAATTTTTAAGCCTTCTTCTATAACTTCCCATTTAGATGAATCTATCATGATGGGAACTTTGCTTATAGCAGGTTCGGTAGCTAGTAGTTTAAGAAAGTGCTCCATCTCAAACTTGGCATCCAACATACCTTCATCCATATTTATATCAATT
>DCQT01000023.1 GCA_002323535.1 Bacteriovoracaceae bacterium UBA1511 | reverse complement strand
TAAAAAAGCGACGAAGAAAAAAGTAGCGAAAAAGAAAGTTGCTAAAAAAGCGACGAAGAAAAAAGTAGCGAAAAAGAAGGTTGCTAAAAAAGCGACGAAGAAAAAAGTTGCGAAAAAGAAGGTTGCTAAAAAAGCAAAAAGAAAGCCTAATGCAGCTTTTATGAAAGCTCTTACTCCAAGCTCTGCTCTTGCGGAAATTGTTGGTGCTAAAGCTTTACCAAGAACTGAAGTTGTAAAAAAGCTTTGGGCATATATTAAAAAGCACAAGCTTCAAAACCCTAAAAACAAAAGAAATATATTGGCCGATGCAAAGTTAAAGCCTGTATTCGGTAAGAAAGAAGTAACAATGTTTGAGATGACTAAACTTGTTTCTAAGCACCTTTCTTAAAGTATTTTTTGAAGTAATTTTAAAACGCCCTCGATTTTTTCGAGGGCTTTTTTATTTCAACAGATGTTCGGGTAGGTCAAAAGTATCCTCTAGTGTTTTCCTTTTAATAAAAAAGCTTCTCTCTATTGATTCAACAGGGATCTCACCGTAATAGTGAGGAAAAAGTAAACCACTGTGAGGAGCTTCTATTGGTGCCTCATAGACTACATCTTTATCTAATCTTGATTCATTTATTCTCAGAATGATTAATTTTAAGTCTCTTCCAAAAAACCTTTCGATAACTCCAAAGAGCTGATCAGCCTTGCAACAATGAATAAAACCCTCATGTTTTAAGCTTTCAGGAGATATTGCCGGACTGTTAGAGTTTTTTATATCCATCCAATTCTCGTATGGTAGCACGTGAAATATCTTCGCCATATTCAATCCTGATTAAAACTTAATACTTTGCTCTAATGTTGAAACTTTAAAATTATTTTCGCCTTTAAGTGATTTGTACACTTTTAAAAACTCTTTACAATTAATAGTTGGGTTCCCTTTTGGAAAATGCATCGTTCCCTGATAATAGCTTTTACAAGTATTCGAGTAAAAATCGATAAATTCGGGGAAGTTTTTATCTAAGTGCCTCAAAAACACCTGCTTTGATAGTTTATCCTTTTTTAAAAAGGCGTCTGGGATTGGGTCTAACTTTTTTAACTCATCTAAAACTCTTGTTCTCAGAGGATAGTTTTCTGAAATATCGTTTAATGTATTCCACACAGTGTTAAGTGTTTTGCCGGGGTTTAAACCATTTAGAAATAACAATGATTGAATTTTAATATTTTCTACATCATTAAGTTTTTCGATATTTTTTAACCATCGATAATACTTTTCCTGAAGATTAATCGAGGCAAATGTATTTAGTTGAGTTTTTGTTTCAGAAACAATTATGTCTAAACACTCGGGCCCCATAATGTCATTTGTCTTTGATATGTAATCTTTTTTCGATTTAGCTAAATCAACGATTTTTTCAACCCTCAAAAGCAATTCACTTATCACAAATGGATTTTGACAAATTTTTAATCCAATTGGTCTTGTAATAGCTTTTTTAATGAATGGCATTAATTTAGTGGCCGGTTTGTACTTCTTAAGCACCATACCAAGTTTTGCCTGTGATTCAGGGTAAAGTTGTATGCTAGGAGATTTTCTTACTGCTAAATTTATTTCATCTGCACAATTGAAATTTTCTTTGTTTTTTGAGTTGAAGCAATCTTCAAAAAAAGCCTCGAGGTATTCAGATCGCTTGTAAAGAAATATCTCATCATTATCAAGATACCTGCTGTCCGTAATTCTCTCAATTAATCGATAATCAGATATTGAGTACTTCCTACTGCTGATAATTGAGTCAATAAAATGTCGAATGTTTTGGTTTAATACCCTTTGCCATACTTTTTTTCTATCGGAAGGCCTAATATCAAAGATATGTCTAAGGACTTCTTTCGAACTTTTTAGATCATCTAGTGCCTTGAGGTCTTCAATAGAGTACAGGACGGCAGGGGAGCGCCCATGGCAGTAAGGAATCATAATATTTAGTACGACAAATATATTTAAGAGTGTCTTTAAAAGCATACCTTTTCCTTGGTGCGCTAGTTACGCCTATATATTTTAGGAATATAAGCTTCCAACGTCAAAAATCGATCATTTTACCCTATGATTTTTATGCAGCTCGCCTTAACATATTGAATCTTAAAAAATTATGATTTTTCTTTTTATTGCGTGGAGGCGGTAGATGGCATCAGGGAATGATGATAAGGAAACAAGTTTTACAGGTGAGCATATCATTTTAACCTCGCACTTGGAGCAAATGAAAACATCACCGGTCACTCTTAATTGGGGAGAAAAAGACGCTCGAAAAAGAGGTCCAATCCTAGGAACTAGCCAATCTGGTGCTAAAAGAAATGCAATTGGCTCTCATAGCGGAAGTTATACGATTTATAGAGCGTTATCGATCGCAGCAGGACATTATCCAAAGGATCATAGACCTGACCTAGAGAATACAAGTCCGACAACACCAATTGGGCCTTTTGATACATGGTCCGGTGATGATTCGATTGTTTCTATCGATCCTCTAGGGGCAAATGTTTATGAGTATTTTAAAGATCAAATTACTGAGGGTCTTGATATAAGGCCTACGATTGCCGTGACTCAAGCGCATCTAAATATTCCAGAAATTCATGAAAGTATAAAAAATGGTGAGCTTAAGCCAGATGGGGATATAGTTAAGGAAAACGGTGAAATAAAAGTAACAAAGGTAGCATTTGAGCCGGTTTGGTACTTACCAGGTGTTGCAAAAAGGCTTGGGGTTGAAGAGGGAGAGCTTCGAAATATTTTATTTCAAGAAACAGGGGGTATGTTTCCCGAGCTTATTACAAGACAAGACTTAAAAGTTTTACTACCACCAATTGGAAGTACTACCGCTTATATTTTTGGAGACCCAAAAAATCTGGCAAATTCCGATGTTGAGCTTACTTGTAGAGTACATGACGAATGTAATGGTAGTGATGTATTCGGAAGTGATATTTGTACCTGTCGTCCTTATCTTACTTATGGGATTCAAAAAGCGGCTGAAGCTGCTCAAAAAGGGCAAGCTGGACTAGTCGTGTATTATAGAAAGGAAGGTAGAGCACTGGGTGAGGTGACAAAATTTCTTGTTTATAATGCAAGAAAAAGACAAGAGGGCGGAGATACACCGGCAAATTATTTTCACCGAACAGAGTGCGTTGCCGGTGTCCAGGACGCAAGGTTTCAAGAGTTAATGCCGGATATCCTCCTTTATTTTGGGGTTAAAAAAATACATCATTTGCACTCTATGAGTAATATGAAGTACGACGCAATCGTTAACAGCGGAATTAAGGTCGTAAATCGATTATCTATTCCTGACAACCTCATTCCTGCAGATGCACAGGTTGAAATTCAGGCAAAAAAAGCCGCAGGATATTTTAGTGATGATGAAGTCGATGAATCTGAGTTCGCAGGTACCCAAGGCCGTGAACTTGAGGAGAAATCCTAATGAGCCGAACAATTGATTTTAAATTTACTAAGGATGATGTTGAAGAGATTTTGTCACCCTCTTGCATAAGAAAAAAAGCCTCCTTCATCTATAAAGCAGCTCTTGAGGGAAACACTTTTTTTAAGATAAATGAGGATAAGTTTGATGATGTCGCTAACTACGTCTTAAAAACCATTAAGGAAAATTATCCTGAGTTAAAAATTCCCTATCATTCAAGGTGGGGACACTTTAATTCTGAGAAAAAAAATCGCATAAATATTCTTAATGAAAAATTATCTAGTTTTGATTCAATTGAAATTAGTCGACGTGAGATTGACCTGGTAATTGTTTCAGTTCTTTTAGATGCTGGCGCAGGTGAAAAATGGACCTATATTGACTCCGAAACCAACGAGGAGATTTCACGGTCCGAGGGGCTTGCCGTCGCAAGTTTTGATATGTTTTGCAAAGGGGCATTCTCAAATCTTCCTGATGAGGATCCACTTCGGGTTGACGCTGAAAGATTAATGAATCTTACTGTGGAAGAGCTTGAGGTTGGTTTCCAGGTTAGTAAAAATAACCCTTTAGAGGGGGTTGAGGGTAGACTAAGTTTATTAAAGTCCCTTGGAAGTACAATTTTAAAAAACAAAAAATACTTCAGCACTCCCAGACCTGGCGCGATCGTAGATTACTTTCATTCAAACGTAGTGGAAGGGGACTTGGAGTCCTCAGAAATTTTATCTACTTTGCTCAATGCTCTTGGAAGTATCTGGCCTGGGCGAATAAGCTTGGGTGGTAAAAACTTAGGTGATGTGTGGGTGTATAAGCCACTAATTAACTCGGAAAGTGTTGAGTGTCTTGTACCGTTTCATAAATTATCTCAGTGGCTAAGCTACTCTTTGATTGAAAGCTTAGAAAAGTCGGGTCTTAGAGTCATGCACATAGATCAATTAACTGGGTTAGCAGAGTATCGAAATGGAGGTCTATTCGTTGATCTTGGAGCTTTTGAATTGAGGGATAAATCCCTAGAGCAAAATAGCTATCATCCTCAAGAGGACTTGATAATCGAGTGGCGAGCATTAACAATTATCGGCCTTGATAAAGTGGCAAGCCTGATAAGACAGAAATTAAAACTCTCATCACTAGATTTTCCCCTACCAAAAATACTTGAAGGGGGAACTTGGCATGCGGGTAGAAAAATTGCCAAAAGTTTGAGACCAGGAGGAGGACCTCCTATCAAAATAATTTCAGATGGAACTGTATTTTAAATAAAGGATAATGAATGGACTCAGTTGTTAAGTTAAGCCATCCCGTCATTAAGGAAAAACTTGCTGTTCTTAGAAATAAAGAAACCTCGAGAGCGAGCTTTAGAATAACAATGAAGGAGCTCGGGAAATTAATCTCTTACGAGGTTCTTCGTGATTTTGTTACGGACCAAAAAAGTATTGAGACTCCTCTGGCCAGTGCTAGTGGTGATTTTATCAATGAATTACCGATAGTTGTCTCTGTTTTGAGAGCTGGAAATATTCTAATGGAGGGTGTTTTAGAACTTATACCTAATGCCCGCTGCGGCCATTTAGGCATCTACAGAGACAAATTTATAAATAATACTGTTGAGTATTATTTTAGGCTTCCTGAGGACACGGAAAATAAACCTGTGTTTGTTCTGGACCCTATGATTGCGACTGGCAAAACTGCTGCAGCCTCAATTTCAAGATTAAAGCAATGTGGTGTTGGTAAAATTTACTTCATTTGTATGCTTATCTCCGAGGAAGCCGCAGCCTACCTCGCCAAAACTTACCCTGAAGTTCAAATATATTGCGCAGGGGTTGAAAGTGGGCTAGATAAAAATGGTCTAATTCTGCCCGGGATTGGCGATGTTGGAGGCCGACTTTACGGCCCAAATTAATTACAAATTAAGAGGTATTTTTAATGATTGACTCTACCTTTCAAGCTAGTGAGTTTGATGATTCTGTTGTGCCAAGATTAAGAGAAATTCAATACGAAACTTGGCGTATTATTGGGGACCAAAATTTAATTGGATTTTTATGTGCAGAGGACCAAGTTGAAAGTACTTTTAAGGAACCACTGGACGAATTAATAAAAATTACTAATGGGCATGCCACGAGGAGAGTAATTGATTTTGGCTCTACAACTCTAACGGCTGCCATTTTTCCAGATACCAAAGAGGTGAGATTATTTACGCTTCATTTAGGTAATGAGCTTTTTTTTATTCAAGAGATAGGAAGAATAAATCATCCTATTGTTAAAAATGAGAATTATCAAAAGTTTCTTAAACATGTTGAATTAGCCGCTGGTATGGATATAAACCGGTTCCCCTCGGTTATTGAAGAAATTACGGTAAAATATGGATTGGTAGATTTAGAGAAGCTTGATTTAGATAGCAGTTTTAAAAGTGCGCTTAATATTACAACGAGCAAACTTTTAGATGCGATTACTAGCTACCGCCCAAAGGTATTTGAAAGAATAAGTGACTTTGCTCTTGGCCTTACTGCCAAATATGCTTTGATAAGAATTCATTTATTAAAGTTCGTGGCCATACTTCCAAGTTTAGATCACGACAAAAATGGAAAAGAGGTAAAAAGAATTCTTTTGGAAACCTTGAGACGTCTAAGTCAGGATTCCTCTAAAGCACGTTTTTTGGGAAGAACCGGCCAGGACAAGCCGTTGCCAATTTTTCTTGAAAAAACATTTCTGTTTTCATTTTATATTTCAAAAATTCTCCCGTCCTTAGTTTTAGCAGAATCAATTAGATTCACTATTCGGCAAATGGCAAAAAGATTTATTGCGGGTGAGTCTATTTTAAAAGTTAGTAGTACCTTTAAAGAATTAAAACTTTCAAAGAGGGAGGCAACTTTAGATCAGTTAGGTGAACTTGTTGTCTCGGAGAAAGAGGCTGACCACTATTTGAATGAGGTCCTTGAGCTTATTTACGGACTTGGTGAGCACTATGAAACCGGCGAGAAAAATAAAGCACTCATAAATAGGTCTCATGTGAGTATTAAGGTATCTGCATTGTGCTCTGACTTTAAGCCTGAAGCATACCAATACACAAAAAGTCTTGTGGCCCCAAGGTTAAAAAAAATCTTAACTGAGGCCAAAAAGCATAGCGTTTTCATAAATATAGATGCAGAACATTACGATTACCGAGATCTCGTTTTTAAAATTTATCGCGATGTCTTAAAAGAGTCTGAAGATCTGCACGACTTTGATCAAACAGGAATAGTTCTTCAAGCATATTTAAGAGATGCATATGAACACTTGCAAGATATAATTGAGCTGGCAAAAGATAGGAATTTGGTGATGCCGGTCCGGCTTGTGAAAGGAGCTTACTGGGACGCTGAAACTGTCGAGGCACAAGCGCATTCGTTTAATGCTCCAGAATTCTTAAATAAAGAAGAAACAGATATAAATTTTAGGTGCCTAATTTATGAGATGCTTAGCTCTGGCGATTCTGTTCAGCTTTGTCTGGCAAGCCATAACTTTGGGGATCACGCCTTTAGTGAAGTTTTAAGGCAGAAGAAATTTCCTAACTCACCGGTAATAGAGCACCAGTGTTTACATATGACTTATGAGGCTCTCAGTACTGCCTTATCTAAAATGGGGTGGGCAACAAGAAACTATATGCCTGTTGGCAGTCTACTCGTGGGGATGGCATATCTCGTGAGGCGGATTATGGAAAACTCCTCTCAAGTAGGAGTGCTTACAATAATGCGATCCCACAAAAATAACGTTTCTCCATTGTCTCCAAGTATTGTGCATCAAAATAAAAAGATAAAAGGAGAGCTCTCAAGAGATCGAACGCAATCAATGGTAACTCATCATTATTTTCCTATTTCACCTGTTCGGTTGTACCTGGAAAAACACCTTCATGCGGCGAACATAGCGATTGATGCCGTGAAAGCAATGTCTCCCTTAAAAATCACTAATGCCTTTCCTTTAAACGGATCTATAAAAAAGGTTTTTTCAAATAGTGATTTATCATTAGAGGTAGGTGAACTCAAAGAAGCGATAAGTTCAGATGTTGATTCAGCAGTGAAGTCTTCTGTTGATTATTATAACCAAAGTAATTGGAGTTGCCGCCCTAGCATTGAACGCGGTAAGATTTTATTAAAAGTTGCTGAAGAATTTTTCACGCGTCGCCTAGAATTATCCTCGTTTATTGTAAAAGAAGCCGGTAAAACAATGCCAGAAGCGCTCGCAGATGTGGATGAGGCAATTGATTTTCTTCATTACTATGCTCGAGAGCAGCAGAGGTTTTTACGTAAAAATCCAAAGGCAATATCCAGAGGAGCCCTCGCGGTTATTACTCCATGGAATTTCCCACTCGCAATCCCTTGTGGAATGGTGAGTTCTGCTTTAGTTGCTGGAAATACGGTAATACTTAAATCCGCTGAGCAAACTCCTTTAATTGCTTCTATCATGGTTGAGTGTTTTCACCGTCAGGGTGTTCCAAAAGACGCTCTCATACATTTGCCAGGTGACGGTGAAACAGTTGGGGATAAACTGGTGAATCATCCTGAAATAGCAGGTGTTGTTTTTACCGGTTCAAAAAGTGTAGGTCTTTACTTGGCACACACATTAGGTAAAAAAATAGTAAGCAATAAAAAGTACAATCATAAATATCCTTCAAAAGTTATAACTGAAATGGGAGGAAAGAATGCAATTATTGTTACTGCAAATGCTGAGCTAGATGAAACTGTTTCAGGTATTCTTCAGTCAGCTTTTGCTCACGCGGGACAAAAGTGTTCCGCAGCCTCCAGAGTCATTGTTCACGAGAGTATTCTTGGCCCATTAAAGGCCAGGTTAAAGCAAGCTGTATCGGACTTAAAGGTTGATCAAGCCTGGAATCTTAGCACATTTGTTAACCCAATCGTTTCACCTGAAGATCGTGATAGATTAAAAAAACAGATTAAAGATGCAGGCCATGAAGCGATCAGAGAGGGCGGAGAGATCTTGATTGATCGATCAGAGGAGGAGTTTCCTGGTACATGCGTAGGGCCTGCAGTATTTGTTTTACCACGGAAACAATTTTTTCATTCCGATAGTTACTCAATGAAGGAGTTGTTTGGCCCTGTTGTTCACATAACTAGTTTTGATGATTTAGATGAGGCACTAGAAGTATTTAATACTACCGAATATGCATTAACTGGCGGGATTTTCTCTCAATCTCAAGACGACATCGATTACCTTGTTAGTAAAATGTTATGTGGTAATTTATATGTCAATCGCACTATCACTGGGGCAAGAGTTGGTATAGAGCCCTTTGGAGGGTTTAAACTTTCAGGCACTGGCCCTAAGGCAGGCAGCCCAAAGTATATTGAGGCCTTTCATGTCATTCCTCCAAGTATGCCACTTCTTAAGAACCTAACTAAGCTTGGTTCAGAGGACCCTTTATCTGAATCTAATGAAGTATTACTTTCAAGTCCCTCCGACTTACCTCCTGGAATGTTGCTAGCGAGAGTTTTGAGAGGTGTTAAAAGTATTATTACAAACTTTGAGTTTCTTTATCAGGGAATATATGGAGAAAGTAAAAGTGCGCTTTATAGATTTACAGAGTTCTTGGAAAATCGTTACGAATCTTATGTTTTAAAAAATGACAGTAATGTCTATATCCCTGGGCAAATTAGTGTTCAGTCAAACTTACTTAGTGTTGATAGACTCTTAGTTGTTTCATATGAGCCTAGGGCTTATATTTCAAGTTTAATGAGCGTTATTTCTGCACTGGTTAGAGGTGTTGGCGTAAGTATCGTTTGTCGTAACGATGAGTCATTTTTTTGGTGGTCTAAAATAGTGACCTATTTCAGGCATGCAGGAATTTCATCTACACAGATTAGGATTCAACAGATCTCTAGAGAAGCATTGAAAGACACATTAGAGTCTCATGTTGTAACAAATGTATTAGTCGATGGAAGACTTCAGCAATTCGAAGAATTAAGTCAAATATCTTTTAATTTTAATTACACTGAAAAGGATATGATTAAATTCTACGGACCGTTTGATTCACCAAACCTAACAAACCCACAGGGGTTTTTAGATCAGTTCTCACTCGTTAGAAGCTTTGCGATAAATACAATGAGGCATGGTGCGCCGTTAGAGCTTGATATTTAGGAGTTGTAAAATTGAAAAATATTTTGGTTATGGGTGCAGGAAATATGGCATCTGCTTTACTAAAACCACTCAAAAAAGAATTATTAAGTTTTAATTTGTATTTTTATACTCCTTCAATAAAAAGAGCAAAGAGTCTTGCATCAGAGTTGGATCAAGTTGCCCTAGAGGGGGAGGAAGACCCTAATTGGAAAGTTGATTTTGATGGATTGTTTCT
>DCQT01000006.1 GCA_002323535.1 Bacteriovoracaceae bacterium UBA1511 | reverse complement strand
AGGAATTGGCCTAAAAAATGAAAATCAAGAATTTGTAGAGATCAAAATTTTTAAGGCCAATGAAAAAATATTTCATACTCACACTAATAAGACTCAATTTTTTAAAGCCCTACCGAAAGGTAATTATCAAGTTGAAGTAATTGGGCCAAGTAACCTCCAAAGATTTCAATCAATTGCACTCAAAAACACACCTCAATATCTAGACTAATAAGCTCAGGAAACAATAACCACAACTAAAAATTAGCTTAGGATTGATGCAGAAAAAGCCGTAAAGCCTCTATGAAAAAGGCTTTATTGATATTAACAGTTCTATACTCATGTTCGAGTTATCGACAAATTGAATTTATAAATGAAAATATGACGAGGTTCAATGACAACAATGAGCTTGGCCAAAACACAACACCTAAAATTCTAGGCCTTCCAGTCATTTTACAAAATCGAGATATCGCGAGTATTGCTCCACTTAAAAATAAAAAGCAATCTCTTAATAACAAACAATTGTACTTTCAAATTCTTAATACTCAAATGCATCAAATGGGTGAGATTTTAGGGAAAAAAATCATCAACAACAGGTGCCCTCACTTCCATAGTATTAATATGGGTGTCATTCAAAAAACTGGGATAAGTATGCTCGAAGAGCAAAAAGAACTCCCTGAGAATACACATTATACAAATGCCCTTAAGAGGCCTGCTTTCTTTCCGGAGCTTCACCTACCTATGAATTCAGGAGAAAAAACCAAAACAGTATTTGATTTAGCAAAAAATAAAAATAATTTTAACTACAGAGAAAATATTAAGACTGCTTTATCTTTACATCTCGAAAGAACTAAAAAAGAGATTCATGAACTTTGTGAGACTGGCTCTAGTGGTAACTATTATATTTATGAAAACCTAAATGCTCTATCGAGTGGAAGCCCACTTTACCCAAAGAAAGAAAACCTTGAGACAATTTTAAAAATAAGCATTTTTACTAATGATTTTTTAATCAGTTCCTTAAAAAGAAATTCAAATACAAAAAATATCAGTGCAGCTCTTGATAGAGTTGGTTCAAGATGGTTTCAAAGATATGTAGAAACAATAATTACAAAAAGAGACTAATTACTTTATCTACTTAAAATAAACAATTCGCCCCAAGCTAGAGGTCACAACTAGATTATCTCCATCCACTTTTGGTGAAGATATAATTGAGGAACCTCTAGAGCCTATATGAAATGACTCATTAGAAGACTTAACAAATTTACTATTCTCTACTTTATAGAAATTAATTTTCCCGTTGCTACCAAAAATAGCAATGCCATTTTTCCAAGGTCTCACATACTTCACAGAGGCATCTGTTTCTAAATTAAAAGGAGTGATATCTCCAGAGTCCTTATTAATAAAGTAAACCTTTCCATTTTTGTCACCGAAGAAGACTCTGTTGTCAAATGAGTAAAAATCACTTGATGGAAAATAGTCTAATCTATTTGTAACTACGCCTGAATTAACATCAATTTCTACTAACTGCTGTCCATCGGCATACGCGTAAACTTTCTCCCCGATAACAACTGGCGAGGTATCAACGTCATTAAATTTATTTCCAGTACCTACAACTTGCTCCCAACGCAGCTCACCAGTCTCAATACGCAGACTTGCTAATGTTCCATCAGCAAATCCAACTAAGACATAGTTTTGATCAATTACTGGTGAGGAACTTGATTGCAATGTTGTTGTGTTTGCTATGGACTTTTTGTAACTCCATAAGGTCTTCCCTGTTTTAACATCAAGGCAAAAAACTTGATGATTTCTTAAATGAAAAAACAAGCGGCCATTAACGTGCACGGGGCTGCTTTCAACAGGATCTCCTACTACAATTTCGTAATTTAATTTTCCGTCAAAAATATCTCTTGAATAAACTCGACCTTCACTAGTTCCATAAATAACCGATTCACCAACAATTACAGGGCTTGAGTAATACTGTCCACCATCAAACTTTGACCAGAGTTGTCTACCAGTTAAAAGGTCATGTGACTGAAAAAATCCTTTATTGTGCCCAACAAATATTCTTTTTTTATAAATCACAGGTGAGTTAAAAACTATCGGAAGATTTCCCGTCTCGTAAGAAGGTCTGATATTCTTATTCCACCCGACCTTAAAGATTGGCTTTTTGTATTTGGTTACCAGCTCTAAGTTATTATGAAGATATGTTTTAACAGACGAACAGCCTGAGAAAATAAGCAAAAGAACTAGATACTTCACTCTATACACCTTTTAATTTCTTTTAAATTTTGGCCAGGAAATACTTAGCTAACTTTACTAGCTCTGTGTCCTTTGATTTATCTATAACATAATTAAGCGAAGATTTTGCTTTTTCATTATTACCTAGTCTTATGTAGAGTCGCCCTAAGTCAAAATAGGTTTTATCCTCTAGAACAAGGTGCTTTAACGACAGAACCGTGTTCAAAGTTTCTGTGGCTTTCTGAAAGTTTCCTGTCTCCTCGTGAGAGTAAGCTAACCTGGATAATAATACTTGTCGTGCAATAACGTCCTGAACAGAACCCTCTAAAGACGACAGAAGCTCTGCTGACAACTCGTAATTTTTCTTTTTAACAAGCTGGTCGTTAAACTTTAAGGCAAATGCGAGTGCAACCTCAGGAGTTTTTGAATCATTAACAAGGCTCTTAAAATCATCGAGAATTTCTCTTCCCGTAATTTTTCCATCTGATAATTTACTTAGCTTATCTACATCTAATGAGTGAAGCTTGTTGGATAGAGCAATTTTTTTACCCTGATTATCCTTTTGAACAAATCCCCATCCTATAACGATGATACTGACAATGACGCCTAGAATGATGAATTTCTTAATCAATAACTCTGTGCTATTTTGACTATCCGAAGACATATATACTCCTAATTTTTAAGCCTTAATAATATTAACTTGCCCATAAAGTTGTCAAAAATTCAGAGCAATATTATCATTAAATAAGACAAAAGGACTTGTGATGAAATTCTACTTATTTGGGTTATCTCTACTTTTTAGTCTATCCTGCCACTCATTTGAGAACTCAGGAAGATTTGGACTAGGCGCTACAAGCCAAACCTATCAAAACCTACCCGCCATCTCCCTAAAAATTCATTTTAGTGAAAAGTCGGCCATGGGGACCTACTTCTCTTACAGAGGAACTGAAGAGGCGAGTTATAACTTTGGGGTTAGATATTATAATAGCATTGTCTCTGAGCCCAACCTTATATTTTATGGAGTATTATCAGGTGGTATCCTTCAAACCTATAACGGCACAACCTCTTCATCAGGTTATGAGGGCTCTATTCATTTCGGAACAGAGTTTTTCTTTGAGGAAATTAAACACATTGGGCTTAGTTTTGAAGCTGGTATTTCGATGACAAATATAGATGAGTTTATTTTTGAGACCTCAGCTAGCCATATATTTAACTCAGCGATTCATTTTTACTTTTAATGAAACTATTTTTAATTTTCACCTTATTGTGTGTAACTCAATTATCATTTGCCCAGCTCGGTGGCTTCGTTGATGACGATATTGAACTAGGGGGCGATATCTTTTCTGACTTTTCAGAGGACATAACCGAAAAGGAAATGGCCGAGGATGAAAGGTTTTATCGATATGGAAGGTTTTTTAGTTTTGAAGTTGGTTTTGGGGGTACTTTCTTTGATGGAAACCGAGGGGCTGCCTACACAAATGATCCTCCCTCAATAGGTATACAGTTAAACTACTTTATGAGCTTCAACGTATCTATGGGAATAGGTTTTACCTTTTCAAAGCACCATTTTTTCATTGATGGGCCAACTGTCGGTTTTCCACAAAATGCTCCAGGTTTAATTAACGTTAATGCACTTAGAACATTTTGGAGTTACCGTTACTACATTGATACATCTAATTTAGGAACAGCTATAACCTACGCAACTCCATACTTCACAGGTAGACTAGAATACTGGTACCTAACGGAGAAGTTTGAAGACCAAAGCTCCTTAGAGGATGTTTCTGGAGGCGGCTTAGGGTTTGGGATCGGTGGCGGGTTTGAGTTTCCCATAGAAATTAAAACTACCTATATTGGAGTAGAGTTCTTGTTCCATGGTGTCAATTTCCACGATAAATTTACTCAAAAATACCGAGCAACCACTGGTAGTATCACTGCCTTTGATGACCTCACTGGCAGTGGATACTCCACAATGGTTTACTACGTTTTAAACTGGTGATCGTTGATCTCTATCTACAGCTTGCTTAACTTTATTTTCATCACCAGATCTAAAAATTAAATGGATCGGAGTGTTATCAAGCATAAAGTAATCTCTTAAGCCGTTTTGCAGGTACCGCCTGTAATTATCTGGAATCCCCTGACTTCTGTTAGCAAACATCAATATTGTTGGAGGACTCATTTTTATGACCGATGCGTATTTAACTTTAAATCTTTTTTGGCCTCGTCCACCAAGAGTAATAGAGTGACTTTCAACAAGTTCGAAGATTGCTCTATTAAGCTCTCCTGTAGAGATTTTCTTGTTTCTAATTTTTACCGTTTTTTTGATCGATTCTTTTAACTTTTTGAGATGTTTTTTGTACTTCGCTGAAAGAAGAATAATATCACAATGATTTAACCAAGGGATTTTTGCTCTAATATCCAATAGCCATTCTTTTTTCTTTTTCTCATCTTTAAGATCTTCAGATATAAGATCAAACTTATTCAAACAAACGATGACTGATTTTCCTTTCTCAATCGCAATATCAATGAGTCTTCTGTCTTGATGTCCTATCCCTTTTACAACATCAACTAAATGAATCACTATCTCACAATCAGAGATACTTCTTAGAGCTCTAAAAACAGATTGTGATTCAACGAGCTCTTTTACAGAACTTTGTTTTCTAATCCCCGCCGTATCTATGATCTGCACTGAGCGCCAAAACGACCCTTCTTGCTTTATTTCAGGTAACTCAGTTTCAGCCTCATCGATATTTTCATCTTTGCTTTCTGCCTCCGCAAGATGCTTTTCAACAACTTCCTCTATAGTCGCTTTTTTTACTTTCTGTTTAGCAACAAATTTCAAAGGGTCGTAATCATCAACCTCTTTACCAAAGTAAATATCAAAGTAAGCTTCAATGGGGTCTACAGTCGTTCCTGCAATATCTGAAACCAATGCTCTTTCCTCACCAACAAGAGCATTAAGCAGAGTTGATTTCCCCGCATTCGGAGACCCAACAATTGCAACTTTTGAAATAACTTTTTCTCGTGGGATTATTCCTCTTTGAACGGCAAGTCCATCTTCTTTTTTTGTATTAACGCTAAATAGCGCCTCTTCATTTATTTTTGCACGAAGAAAGTCTACACCAAGTCCATGACTGGCCGACACTGGAAAAATTTGATCCTCTTCCACACCAAGTGAATAAAACTGAACGATTTCATCCTCAAGGTGGGACCCATCAAACTTGTTTAAAAGAACAAAAAACTTTTTTTGCTTACTTCTAACGTAGTTCGCAATTGACTCATCATAAGGTAGTAGTCCTTCTCGTATATCACACACCATTAAGACCAGGTCGCTCTCGTCGATCGCCAGCTCCGCGTGTTTTGTCATCAAATTAAAAAAGTGATCTGTATTTTTTGATGATTCATCAATTTCAACACCCTCGGGGTAAAACCCTCCTGTATCAATTAGCACACCCTCAGGAGCGAAAAGGTTTTCTTTCTCATCAAAGGCATCAAATTTAAAGTGGCCATAATGCCGATCTCTAGTGACACCTGGCATATCATGAGCTATCGCCTTAGTAGATTTGTTCATCAAACGATTAAAAATGGAGCTCTTACCTACATTCGGTCGCCCGATTAATGAAATGATAAAAGATTTTTTTGACACTATTTTGCCCTCCAAACTCGATTGGAGTTTTCTGCTCTTGGTAAACCAAGTTCTTCTAAAATAAAATTATTTTTAAACCAACGCTGAGAAACTTTTACGTGAAGTTTAAGACCTACCTGTGATCCAATTAAATCCTCTATTTTCTTTCTGGCCCTGATCCCAATTTCCTTAATCATTGACCCCTTTGAGCCAACGACAATGGCCCTCTGGGAAGGTCTGTTTACATGTATTGTCGCTTGAATACTTGCACCAATTTTCGAGTCAGGCTTTCTTCTGAAATCCTCGTACTCATCTACTGTTACTGCAACCTCATAAGGAAGTTCTTCATTAAGAAGTTCAAATACTTGCTGTCTTACATATTCAGCAATAAAAAAACGAACGTGCTTATTAGAAATTTGGCCCTTGTTATATAAGTGTGGGCCTTCTGGTGCTTTGTCACACAAGGCGCCAATAAGCTCATGCATATTGTCACCTGTCTTTGCGCTTAATACAAAATACTTCACGATATTTGGATGAATTTCGCGAGCTTTTTCAACGAGAGGTAACATCTCTTGTTCATCAAGTTCACCAAACTTGTCAGCCTTAGTAAAAACAACCCATGTTTCATTTAATTCTTTCTTGATGTGATTCTTAATGTTTTCAAATTGTGGCAACAACTCTTTAGTCAGATCAATTAACAAAAGGTTAATATCTGCACCTTCTGCACCCTCTCGAGCTTGCTCATTCATTCTTTTATTTATTTCTATAGATGACTGATGAAAACCAGGAGTATCAATGAGAATAATCTCTGTGTGGTCAACGGTAAATACACACTGGAATCTATTTCTTGTAGTCTGAGCTTTATGAGTAACAATACTTAAGTCAGTCCCAAGTAAATAATTAATTAGCGAACTTTTCCCAACGTTAGGAGCACCGATAACCGAAGCTGTTATTGATCTATTGTGTGGATGTTGATGTTCGATAAGCATATTTTTTCCTTTTTATATTGGGTTAATTATTTAAAAGTTAATTGTTTTATCGCCTCTTGAGCACATAGTTTTTGTGCCATTTTTTTTGATTGGTGAAATTGATGTCCATACAGCTTGCCATCAATAAACAGGTTTACTTCATAACCTTTTGAAGTTTCTTTGCTTTGATAATCAGGTAAGATTTTAAAACGCTTCATCGTTATTTCTTGAAGCTCGCCTTTTACTTCTTTTTTAAGTAATGTCTCTTCATTATAAAAGCTAGTGCCTTTTACGCTTTCATGGTGGCACACTACTCTATCTAGAAAGTTTAATACATCTTGCCTTGGTAAGAAGTGAGAAATCACTCCAATTGTCGCTTCAAATATATCTGAAAGAAGGGCACGATTCCTGAAAGATTCTCGATTAACTTCACCTTTGCCAAGAATTATTAATCTATCAAGGTCAATTGCGGTGGCCAACTCTGCCATTGTATCTCCTGATACTAATTGGCTTTTTAATTTACTTAAGTGTCCTTCATTTTTATGTTCAAATTTATTAAATAGCCGCTCTGTAATATAGTTTCCAAATACTGAATCACCGAGGAATTCCCATCTTTCATAGCTAGGAAAAAAAGTGTCACCTAGCTCATTAAGAAATGATTTATGAGTCCAAGCCTCAATTAACTTTTCCCTTGGGACTCTTTCATCAGACCAAAACATTCCTTCTGCAATTTGTTTGAACTCTGGAAGAGAATTAATTAATTCTTGAATATAATTTTTTGGATCTTTAACGGATTGACTGTCTAAAGTATTGAATTCTTTTTGGTTAAAAATAGACCTAGACAGATATGTCTTGTGAGTTTCTTCACTATTTTGAAAGGAGGTCGTCTTCATTTTTAATCCGTCTAATTTTTTCTGGTATTTATCACCTATCAGCCCCCTTATCAACGACTGTTGTAAGATTTTCCACGAATTTTATAAACTTAAGAGGCCCTAAAATTAGTTGAAGTTACCCTACCAACTAGCTAGAATGACAGTCGTTATCCAGGAGCAAGAACAATGCAAAATGACCCCTCTTTAACTCATCTTGTGGCCCAGTTTCTAGACAGACTCAAAGAACAAGGGAAAACAGCAAACACAGTAAAAAACTACAAAACAGACCTTGACTGTTACAGAGGGTACTTAGAGACGTTTCAAAAAAATGATCAATTAAAAAGAACCGATCTTCAGCACGTACTTGATTATGGTAAATACCTGCAAGTTAAATACAACAGTGATAATTCAAGAAGAAGAAGAGTCCAAACTTTAAGACTTTTCTACGATTTTCTTCTTATAAACGGCTTTATTCAGGAGAACCCCGTTCGAAAAATTCCCGCCTCCCCTAAATTCGTAGACGTGCCAAAGCCAACTGACTTTGGAGAAACAATTACTTGGTGGAGATATCTTTGTGAAGAAGTAAAGCACTCAGACGATGGGCTTCCAACGCTGATTGCTCAACGAAACCAAGTTATTTTTTGTCTTATATTTTTTGGTGGTTTAAAAGTATCACAACTCAGTGAACTGCAATTGGAGGATGTCATAATCGATGAGGAAAATTGCAGAGTTATGGTGACACACAAAAAACGCGACCCTTATACAGTGAACCTTCCAAACTACCTCATGGAAATACTTAATAAATATGTCGTGAACCTTAATCGAGGGAAAATTCATTCAAAAATATCCTTTTCCCAAGCATTATTTAACGCTAATCCACACCGAATTCTATCAGGAGGTCTTTCACCTCGAGGAATTGAGATCATCTTTGAGGATATCAGAGGGAAAATCGACGCAAATGCCACGCCAAAAAAACTAAGAGAAGCAGCAATTTGCCGCTGGATAAACCTCAATACACCAACACAAACAATTAAAGAGTGGATGGGAGTGGCACCATCTTATAGCCTTAATAGATTCACAAACATTTCGGATAGTTTCTTTTACTCAGAAGATGCCTACGAACAAACTTACATCACTCAATAACTTTTTTGTGCGGTTGTAGTGTCTGAATCCCAAGGTCTCGATCCTTCGCCCAGCGGTCTCTAAGCACTCTAGAATTTTGAATTCTATAAAACTCTATGTCTCGATCCAGCTCATCAAGACGAAACTTTAACTCTCTTTGAAGGTGAAGATAGTCCTTTCTCTTAATATTTAAATTTGAAACGGCCTTGAATTTCTTTAATTTAATTTCTTCTATTTCTTGATCAAACTTAGCTACCTCTTTAAGCTTTTGCTCTCGGAAGCTCCATAGCCACTGGTTAACCTCGTTTAACTGCAAAAGAAAATCATCCTTTCTCTTTTGAAGGACATCTCGAAAAACAAGTGCATCATTTATTCTTTCAAATAATTGCTTAGATTCTAACTTAATAAGGGTTCCAACTCGTAACCTTTCACCCTGTATAGAACATGCTGCATAGCTTGTGACCGAGTAGACTAAATAATCTCCGTCTATATCCCTTACATAACCAATACAATCATCACCATCGACATTTTTAGTTAACCTAAAGTTGACAACATCCCCTGCCCTAAAAAGCTTTATATTTTTATTTTCTGTGTTAACTCGTAAGATTCTTCCATCATCAGACACGTCTGTGACACGACCGTAAAAATGAGAATAGTCATCTAAACCAAGACTATTTAAACTCACCAGTCCAAGAAAAAATAAGACACTCCACCTCATTATTTAATTATGCCTAAATTCAACTTAATTCGTGTCCATTTGACTAATTTGCCGCATATGATCTTTGTATGTATTGTAAGCAAAACTGAGGAGATATAGTAATGGAATTTTTTATTGACACAGGAGATATAGAAGAAATTAAAGAGGCGTCCAAGTGGGGAATTGTAGATGGCGTAACAACAAACCCTAGCTTGATTGCTAAAACGGGAAGATCCCAGCATGATGTAATTCACGACATAGTAAAATTGATTGATGGGCCAATCTCTGCAGAGGTATTATCGACAGACAAAGACGGAATGCTTAAGGAAGCAGCATCACTATCCGAAATACACCCAAATGTAGTTATTAAACTACCTTTAACAATCGACGGTCTTGCTGCATGCAAGGAACTATCTGAAAAGAAGATCAAAACAAATGTTACGCTTTGCTTTTCTGTGAACCAGGCATTGATAGCAGCAAAAGCCGGAGCAACTTACATTTCACCATTCATAGGCAGATTAGATGACGTCGGTCATGACGGAATGGGTCTCATTGAAGAAATTCGTACAGTTTATGATAATTACGGTTATCAAACAAAAATTTTGGCCGCATCAATACGGCACGCTACACATGTCAGGGATGCAGCCATAGTTGGATCTGATGTTGGCACGATGCCTTACAAAGTCCTCAAGTCCCTATATGGACACCCACTAACCGAAAAAGGGCTTGATCAATTTCTCAAAGATGCTGGACTACAGTAACAAGAATTAAATAAAGACTATTTAAAAGCGGCATTTTTCCATGTCGCTTTTTTTGTGCCCATTTCCCTTAAATGCGTAATATTAATTAGTTAACAAATTACAATTCACCAATCTTTTTACTCAAGTAAAATACCTCATACCCGACCAGGACAGTATGAGAAATCACATTAAGTTGATAATTCCATATATTTCTATGATTTTGTTATTTTCATGTAACAACTCGGAATTTAATGGAGAAAACTCAGTTTCAAACGATAAGACAAACACCTCAACTGTAAATGCAATATCAAAATGGCCAACAAGCGCACTAGGTAACCAAGGTATTGAATTAAAAATTAGCGACAGAATTTTGGAATTTTATTTAGATGACCAGACTCAAATAAATCAAATAATTTCAGAGTGGAACAACTCCATCTCTGGAAAAAAATTAATAAAAGAAAACCCACAGACGGTGTCCAATTTTGAGCCAGTTGACCTCGAAGATTACGGCTCAGATAATACTTTTGGCATATATGTAAGTGACTCATGGTTTCCGGATCAAGATAGCTTTGCTTTGGCCATTACGCAGTACTTTGGTATTAGAAATGAGGAGGGTGACCTAGAGCTCGTTCACGGTGATATAATCTTAAATAACAATTCTCAATTTTCCTACTTCACAAATCTGGATTCTGCCTCACCTGATGAGTATGACCTTAGCTCAATTCTTTTGCACGAGATTGGACATTTTTTAGGGCTTGGACACCAAAGTTTTCTCGTAGACTCAATTATGCAACCAACACTATCTACATTTACTGTTGAAAGAGAGCTTTACAATATTGATAAAAATGCTATCCAATCAATATATAGCTCAACTGGGTCCTCATTAT
This sequence comes from Bacteriovoracaceae bacterium UBA1511, assembly GCA_002323535.1. Classification (GTDB taxonomy): domain Bacteria; phylum Bdellovibrionota; class Bacteriovoracia; order Bacteriovoracales; family Bacteriovoracaceae; genus UBA1511. Next base: position 7,005 of record DCQT01000006.1, on the reverse strand, counting down.
CTTTAATTCCTTCGAAAATCGCCTCCGCCAAAAATGTCAAAAAAAATAATAAGGTAGTTCGAGGGGTTATCAAGCTTTTACCGAATGGGCTTTGTGAACATTTCGAAAACGGTGAGCTTGTGCATCAACACTTCGAGGAGCTTTAAAAAAAAGCCCGGAAAAAATCCGGGCTTTAAAGTATTTAAGAGTAAATTTTTTGATTTTTATTTTCTTGCAGACTCAACGAGAGCTTTAAAACCGTCAATATCTCTAGCGGCCAATTCTGCTAACATTTTTCTGTTGATTTCAATCCCTTTGGATTTTAATCCTCCAATTAATTTGGAGTAAGAAAGGTCAAAAAGTCTTGAAGCGGCATTGATTCGAACGATCCAAAGCTTTCTCATATCTCTTTTAAACTTTCTTCTGTTGATATAAGCATAATGAAGTGCTCTTTCAACTGTCTGGACAGCGTGACGATATTTCGTTCTTCTGTCAAAGTGGAAACCTTTTGCAAGTTTCAATATTTTGTTTCTTCTTCTTCTGGCCTTAAAGCCTCTTTTTACTCTCGCCATAGTGCGATCTCCTTTCAACGATACTTGGGGAGGAAAACCTACTTAATAATCCCAAGCCTCAGTTTATTAATACTCTCGAATTATGCGTACGGTAGCATTCGAGCTACAGGCTTGTGGTCAGCAGCACTTACGTAGTCTTGCTTTCCAGCTCTCTTTTTTTGAACCTGTGTTCTCTTCTCTAAGTTGTGTCTTAGATTTGCTCTTTTTCTCTTAAACTTTCCATTAGCTGTAAGAGAAAATCTTTTTGCCGCCGCTCTTCTAGTCTTCATTTTTGGCATTTGTCACTCTCCGTAGGATATACTCTTAAATATTTTAGTGAGCAGTAGTATCCAATAAAAAACGCCCTGTAAAGACAGGGCGTTAAAATATCAGCTATTTATGGAGACTATTTCTTTTTTACAATAGCTTTTTTATCTGGAGCTAAAATAGTGATCGCTCTGTTTCCCATGAACTTCATTGGGGACTCTACTTGCGCCCCAAAATCAACTATTTGCCCAATAATTCCACTGAACTTTTCAAGTCCTTGATCTTTATAAGCCATTTCACGACCTCTAAACTGCATCACCATTTTAATTTTATCGCCACCGGACAAAAACCTCTCTGCACGCTTAAGCTTGGTGTTCAAGTCACCAATATCGATATTCGGACGGAACTGAATTTCTTTTAGCTGAACAGTTACCTGCTTTTTCTTGGCTTCGTTTAATTTTTTTTGCTGCTCATATTTAAACTTACCGTAATCAATTATTTTCACAACAGGAGGTTTTGCATTTGGGGCAACCTCAACAAGATCAAGACCTCTATCTTCAGCAATTAATCTGGCTTGCTCAATTGTCACAACACCATATTGATGCCCATCGTCACCGAGTAAGCGACATTCGCGTATTCTAATTCTATCATTGACTCTTGGCCCTTGATTCTTCTTTGAAAACTCTTTCCTACCTGGTTTAATGACAACCTCCAAATTTCAGTAGTTTAACTATTTTGTTCTTTTAACACCGTAGAGCGTAAAAAATCTATCCCATTTTTAAAAAAAATAGTGGTAATGTCTATATTATCATAATCAGTAGTTTCTTGAAGAGCCTCATCTGAAAAATACATCACATCTACATCAGCTTTTGAGGACTTTCTCCTCCAAACTCCGATCTTAGAGACACTTCCCTCTCCCTCCGGAAAATCTAAGTCAAAAAAATGGCTATTACCTCTGTCTATTAAATCAAGAAGCGGTGGTAAAGATGAGATCTCTTTACCTAAAAAGTATTGATTCTTTAGCTGAAACACAAACCAACGATTATTAAGAATTCTATTCGTTGTTTTCTCATGAATAAATTTTTTAATTCGTATAAAGGGATAAAGCTCGAAGACGGAATTAGAACAGAAGCTTCCTGATATGAACTCGCCCACAAGGCGCCTTCTCCCTAGATTCAAATTTAAATTAATAGTATCATTCAACCCTTTTTACCCCTTAAAGACTAACTTAGTCTGCAGCTCTAACTCTCTTTCCAGATAAACTATTTCTTCGTCAAGTTTAGCGACTCTTGAAATAACATATAAACCCAAATCATTTTTAAGTATTTCTAAGTTTTCAAAATACTTTAGGCCATTTTTAATAACTGGAAGAGTAAATGCCTCTGGGTGTCTAATTACCCGACCAAGAGAGCGTTCAGACTCAAATACTTCCTTTGATTTTTTAATAAAGTTATCTATACGAAAGGAGTTTTCTTTGTCTGTATAGATAGCTTTTATGGCCAGCGCAGAGACAAAGTAATTTTCTAAAATATATTTATGACTTCTAGAGAATATTCCAACTTCTCTACCAACCTTCATTAACTCTTCATGATTCAAATTCAGGCAATCCTTCAAATTGTAAACCTGCTTACCTGTGCTGTAAGAGATAACTCTGAAAGCACGCACTAGAGTTTTCGCGGTGGTAGGCAGATAAAACTCAAATTTCAACTGATCTCTTAGCTTTAATAGGTGCTTCGCTAAGTCCTTTTCTGTCGAGAACTCACCATTAAAAAGGTTTACCCACGCGCTATTAATAATCCAAGGGACAATGAAGTGATGTAAGATTGAGTTCTTAAAATAAAGAATTTCACATCTTGCATTTTCTTTTATGGCGAAAAATACATGCCCTACAGACTTATTTCCAATTCTATCGACTTTTTTATTACCGACAAGAATACCAAGGGCATTTGAGATGGATTCATCCAATGTATCAAAGTTATCCAAAGACTTTGCTAAAGGTACCTTAAATTTTTGACAGTACTTTACAATTCTTTTCGCCTTGTCGACTATCTCAGTTGACTTAAGTGCCCCTTCAGGCTCATCAAGCAGAATCAATGAGACCAACGCAGTTGGGGTTATAATCATTTGTAAACCAACTGACCTAAAGCAGTTAAACGCAAGTTCTCTAATTTGATTCTTTGTTTCAATATTTGGTTGAAGGTTAAAGTTAATTGGGTTGCTAAGTCTTATATGTATACTTCCCAGCTTATATCGAAGAATCTGAAAAACTTTTAAAAGCTCCTTGGTAGATTCCTTCTTCTTTTTAGCACCACCAAGTTCACGGGTTAGCGTTTTTTGCTCCGGAACATATTCATGCATAATACTGACAGGTAAGAACAAGAGCTTCTTTTTTTTCTCTGCTGGAATATGTCCATGTGCTACGGAAAGCATTTGAAACAAACCATATCTAGGAGGGAGAAGCTTTCCACTTCTCGACCTACCACCCTCGAAAAAGAACTCAATTGGCTTTCCTTCGCTTAAAAGATAGAAAAGGTAACCTTCGAGCGCTAATTTGTATAAGATGTCGTTGCTGAACGACCTTCTAATGAAAAAACACCCACTTTCTCTGAAGACTTTTCCAATGGGAAAAACATTCAGGTTTATACCCCCTGCAATGTATATGGGAATTTTAAACCTTGAATAAAGTGCATAGTTTAACGCGATATAATCTGCATGGGATTGGTGATTAGGAACAAGAACGACTGAGTTATTTTTGACTAATTCTTTAAAGTTTACCTCATCGGGTAATTCAAGATGAATATTTTCATATATCTTTTTTAAAGCAACTTTTAAAAACTTTAAAACAGCACCAATAGATCTTTTTGAAAAAGTAGACTTTATCTCATCTAAATTTTTTAAGATCTTTTGCTGATCAGATTCATTTTTTTCTAGACGTTGTTTTATCGGTGGATAACTAAGAACAATCCGTTGCGCTTTAGTTAAGCTCATTAATTATTTTACTCCATGAGGTTTACTTTCACTGAGGCCTGCAACAGACATTTCCATAAACTGTGCCTTATCTTTCATCTCTGAAATAGTTGCAGCACCAATATAAGTCATTCCTGAGCGAATACCACCAGTGAGCTCAAGGATAACACTTTCTACGCTTCCCTTACAAGGGACCATTGTATGTTCTCCTTCTGCGGCCATTCCTTTTGGAAGTTCACCTCTCCAGGAAACTTGGGCAGACTTAGATGCCATTCCTCTATATTGCTTCATTCCACTTTTTAATTCACCTGGAGTTTCTAAAGTTCCACTGACTAAACTTCCGACCATAAGGGTCGAGGCACCTGCAGCTAACGACTTAACCATATCACCAGAAGTCTTGATCCCACCGTCGGCAATTACAGGGATGCCATGCTTATTTGCCTCTTCTACACACATAGCAACAGCACTTAATTGAGGAACACCGTGACCTGTGATAATTCTGGTCGTGCACATTGAACCTGGCCCAATGCCAACTTTTACTGCATCAGCTCCAGCCTCAATTAGTCTTCTGACACCGCCAGCAGTGGCCACATTTCCTGCGATAACATCAATATTAGGAAACCTTTTTTTCACATAACTAAGGGTTTCAAGCATCATGATTGAGTCCCCATGGGCAATATCGACTGTTAAAATCTGCGCGCCACAATCAACGAGATAATCAGCGCGTTTCATTCCTTCATCTTTTACGCCAATGGATGCAGCAATCGGAGAAGATAAATTGTTTTCTTCTAAATAAGTTTTAAGGGCTTTGATTTGCTCACCTTGTTCTTTTGTCTCCATAAACCGATGAATAATTCCAAGTCCACCAAGCTTTGCAACGGCTTTTGCCATTTCAAGCTCCGTAATTGTGTCCATGTTGGCCGTAATGATAGGAGTTTCAAGCGAGTAGTTTTTTGTCACCTTCGATGACAAGCTTGGGTGTCTTCTTGAGGAGATTTCAGAATGTTGAGGAACTAAAAGAACATCGTCAAAAGTCAGCCCCCTACCTCTTTTTGTGATGGTTTTGTAGTCAAAAATAAGATCCATATAAAACTCCCATTAAAAGCTGAACAAACGCTCGAACTTTAACTTTCGAGAAGATATGTGTCCAGGTAATTAAATGGAAGAAATTTTACTGACCTGTGGATTTGGCGAAATAAATTGGGATTATTATGTATAAAATCGTATCTCTTATAAGGTAAAACATAAAAAAGTAGAAAAAGGCTTTCTTACTCTTAAAATATACCTTCTCGATCCCATGAACCTGAATTTTTTTACTCATAGCGATCATGAATTTAGATTTCCCCCAATTCCTGAAGAAAAATGATAGGGAGTTATTAGTTTTTTTATCTAACTCTTTAAATTTACGAACAAAGTAAGTAGAAACCTTCGAAAAAAGGCTAACTTTACTAGTAGGTTCGGAGGATTTTATACTTTCCATATTTAGTAGATAACACCAAATGATCTCTAGGCAAATAACCAAAGGCTGACCCTAGATAATTTTTATAACCATTCGCTTGAAAAACCTACAATCTGACACTTTCATGACACTTTTTTTCTCATTTGATAGTACAAGATATCAAACAAAGAATATCAAAAATCAAAATTTTCGTTTCTAACAAGGTAACAGAATTGATTAACAAGCTAGTCATATACAACTTTCCGGCGGATTACTCGGATTTAAATGAATTACAACAGCCTCAAGGGTCATTTTTCCTTGGAACCTGTCAAAGGACTTTAGTTGTTGACTCAACTGAGAATATGGAATCAAGAGAGTTTCTTTTAAAGCACCGAGAATTCACCCTTTTACAAGAAGAGGGATATGAATTTTTACTTCAGGTTATTTGTGGCTTAAAATCTAAACTTCTCGGGGAAAATGAAATCGTTGGACAGTTTAAAGACGGTTTCGAGAAATATTTAGACCAAGAAATTAGAAAACCAAGCGTTACACAAGTTCTTCAAAAATTATTTAAGGATGCGAAAAGCATAAGAACTGAGTACCTCAATGATATAGGTCAATACTCCTACGCTGGAGTCACTAAAAAATTAATTAAAAATCGTGGCAATGAGAATCGAGTTCTCATAACAGGGTCTGGGCAATTAACTGAAGATTTATTAAAAGTTCTTCACCGAAAATTTGATCTGCATATTCTCGCGCGAAATAAGAAAAAAGTAGCCAAGCTTAAAGAAACTTACGACTTCAAAATTATAAAATGGGAAGACTTCAATGAATCAATAAACTTTGGGTCAATTGTAAACACAATCGGAAGTAATGAGCCTCTTTTTGACCAAAGCTTTTTCAAAACTTTTTTACTTCTGAACGGGCAAAGAAGTTTATTTATTGATCTTGGTTCCCCGAGCTGCATTGATACGCCTTATGACGTAGGAAATGGTGTTATTAGACTTGAGGATATTTTTCAAATGTCGGAGAAGCTCAATGCTCAAAAAATGGATAAGATTGATCTTGCCAGAGATGGAATAAAAAAAACCTCACTACGACGCTGGAGAATTTTCACGGACAAAAACCTATTTCATCAGGAAGAAATAAATGAGAGAGCAAGTAACTAGTCCTTACATTATTGGAACAAGAGGTTCTCTTCTCGCGCTTACACAATGTAATCAAGTAAAAGATGAGTTAGAAAAACTTACTGGCGAGAAGTTTGAGTTAAAAATTATAAAAACTCAGGGTGACATGGATACATCTAAACCTCTGTGGCAAATGGAGGGAAAGGACTTTTTCACCAAAGAGTTAGACAATGAACTTCTCTCTGGAACCATTGATTTAGTCGTTCATAGCTATAAAGACTTAGGTAGTGATCGCCCAGGAAATATTCACTTAGCAGCGATTACAAAACGACAGTATCCCCATGATATTCTTTTTTTACGAAAAGATGTCATTAAAGATCTTAAAAATAAAAAAGAATTAATTATCGGGACATCAAGCCCACGAAGAATTTATAATTTAGAAAAATCTTTATCTGAATTCATCCCTTATTCACCCGTTATCAAAACAAAACAACTTAGAGGAAATGTTAACACCAGGCTTAAAAAATGTGCCGATGGAGAATATGACGGGGTATGCCTAGCATTTGCAGGGATTGAGCGGCTTGCACTTAATAAAGAATCTATTAATGAAATTAAACCAAGCTTAGATTTACTAAACTATATGATTCTGCCTCTTTCCACCTTCCCATCTGCCGCA
>DCQT01000080.1:8322-11513 GCA_002323535.1 Bacteriovoracaceae bacterium UBA1511 | reverse complement strand
AAAAATCGAAACAGTTCAGATGACTGATCAGATACTCGCCCAAAAGTTAAAAAAATTAAGTGAAAATATTTATAGGGGCATGAACTTTTCAGGCCCAATGAGAATCGATTTTAGATGTAATGAAAATGGAGAATTTCTTCTTGAAATTAACCCTAATCCAAACTTAGCAATAGATGATGACTTTTATTTATCAATGAAAAGTGTTGGTACAGAATATGATGAGATGATTAGGTCTATTTTAGAAGTAGCAATGAATCGTGTGAGCGTTGAGGTTAAGTCTGCGGCTTGATCTTATTTTGAAAATAAAGAATTCCAAGGTTTGAGAAAATTATAATAAGTGCACCAATTATTTTTGATTTGATGATTTCGTTGTGAAGAATTGCAAATTCATAAAAAAGAGATAGTGGAATGGCAAGGTAGTAAAAACCACCAGTGATAACAGGTGGGAGGTGAGTTGTTACCTTTAACCAAAGTCCATGACCTATCAAGGTGCCACCAACACCCAAAGCCAATAAAATCCACCAATCTGTATAAGTTAAGTTAAATGAAGAAAAAGAGGAGCCGAAAATGATATATATAATTAAGGATATAAAGAATTGATAAAACACTCTATCTTTTGCACTAATTTGTGAGTTTTTTATATTTAAAATAGGAAGACCTGCATAGAAAGCACTTGAAACTAGTCCCCAAATAAAACCTTCGAGTTCTATTGATTCGGTTATTGTTAAGCTTGTTCCATAAAAAGCTGTTAACGTTAGTAGATAAAAGGGTAGAGGGATTGGTTTTTTAAAAAAGATTCTTGAATAAATTAGAAGAATTATTCCATAAAATGAAAGTCCAATAACCGCCGTTGAAGGGTTACTTACTTTGACAGAGTGAGCATAGGTTGCCCAGTGAATAGAAAAAAATACCCCAAGGAGATAGAGTTTTTTTAAATTTTTGAGTGTTGATTTTCTTAAAAATGGCAGGAGAAAAAAGAGGGCAAAGATTAGTCGTGCTATTCCAATTTCCCAAATGTTCGCAGCAACTGTTTTAATCCCTATAGGAACAAGAGTCAGAATTAGTTGGCAAAAAATTGCCAAGAGAAGGTAAGGGGTTAGTTTAGCGATATTTTGCATGTACTAAATATAAATTTTTTACTTCTCTGGGTAAATAATTAATTTCAAAAAGACGATTTAGCTATCTTGAGAAATCTACTCTTTTTAACTATTTTGATACTTCTAAGTTTAAGCTTGAATTCATCAATTGAGCGTTTGGATATTAATTGTCTAAAGATAAGCTCATTATATAAGTCTAGTTATGAAGATATAGAGAAAGTTCTGAGTAAAGATATTAGAGGAAACTGGGGGAAACTATCTGATGTTAAAAAAATGAAAATCAGTCAATGTGATAAAAAGGTTATTAAATTTCTCGTCGAATCAGAGCAACACTTTCTAGATCTAGAGTCAAAAGAATATGAGTGTAAAAAAAATAAATCGAAAATTATTTGTGAAGAAATTTTAATTGATGAGTGCTGTATTCTTAAGTGGCGTCAAGAGGAATTGGAAGGGTGGAAAAAACTAAAATAAAAAAGGAGGCTAAAAGCCTCCCCTTTTAAGTTCTTTTTTTAGTTGCCTTTAGTTAAATTGAGTGGCTTCAGTTGACCCTTTCAGGGCTAACGTTGAGCTAGCTCCACCAGAAATGACTGTGGATACATCATCAAAGTAGCCTGTACCAACTTCTCTTTGGTGCTTTGTTGCGCTATATCCATCAGTCTCTTTTGCAAATTCCTTTTCTTGAAGCTCACTGTAAGCTGCCATCCCTCTATCTTTATACTGAAGGGCGAGATCAAACATTGAATAATTTAATGCATGAAAACCAGCTAGAGTAACAAATTGAAACGCATATCCCATGGCGCCAAGTTCTATTTGAAATTTTGCTATTGTTGTCGCATCGAGGTTTTTCTTCCAGTTAAATGAAGGAGAACAGTTATAAGCAAGCTTTTTATTTGGATACTTTGATCTTACACCTTCAGCAAACTTTTTTGCTTCTTCGATTGATGGGTGAGATGTCTCGCACCACAATAGGTCAGCATATGGAGCATAGCTTTGTGCCCTACTGATAGCTAGGTCTAATCCATTGTTTATTCTGTAGAAACCTTCTGGAGTTCTATCGCTCGAGCTAATCCATTGTCTATCAGTCTCATCAACGTCGCTTGTTAAAAGTTGAGCTGCTTCCGCGTCGGTTCTTGCGACTAAAAGAGTCTCCGTTCCACAAACATCTGCAGCAAGTCTGGCAGAAGTAAGAGTTTTAACAAATTGTGACGTTGGAACTAAAACTTTTCCACCAAGGTGGCCGCACTTTTTCTCACTAGCAAGTTGGTCCTCAAAGTGAACACCACTCGCTCCAGCATCAATCATTGCTTTCATTAATTCAAAAGCATTTAATACACCACCGAATCCCGCTTCAGCGTCGGCCATGATGGGGGCCAACCAATGGCGAGAAACTTTACCTTCACTATGCTCAACTCTATCAGCACTTAAAAGAGCGTTGTTAATTCTTCTTACAACGCAAGGAACACTGTTTGCGGGATAAAGACTTTGGTCTGGATACATTGTCCCTGCAAGGTTTGCATCCGCAGCAACTTGCCAGCCACTTAAATAAACAGCTTCAAGTCCAGCTTTCACCTGTTGAACAGCTTGGTTGCCAGTCAAGGCGCCAAGGGCATTTATGTATGGTTTTTCATTTATGAGTTTCCAAAGCCGCTCACTTCCTAATCTTGCAATAGAGTAATCTAGTTTGTAGCTTCCTCGTAATCTCAAAACGTCTTCGGCAGAGTAGTTTCTTGTGATTCCCTCCCATCTTGAACTATTGTCCCAATGGGACTGTAGTGTTTTTGCATCTTCCATGATTTTTTCTCCTATTTTAAATTTTTATATTTAACTATTAATTTCTGATGTATTTGTTAAAAACTCAGGCATCTCTCTTTGGCAAAAAAGCTCTGCTGCTTGATCTTTTGCTCGACGAAACTGTTTGAAAAGTTTCGCCGATGGATCCAGTCTTAATTCGTTTGAAATCTTTTCAAGCTCATCATTGAATAAATCTTTAATCAGACTCTCATTAACGGTTTCTCCTGTATCAAGAGTGATCCCATGGTAAAGCCACTGCCATGTTTGCGCACGAGAGATTTCAAGCGTTGCAAGGTCTTCCAT
>DCQT01000080.1:6999-8000 GCA_002323535.1 Bacteriovoracaceae bacterium UBA1511 | reverse complement strand
AGGTTATCCCATGCAACACAACCAATGTGATTGTTCCACCCTTGCATGTAGGCAATACCAACTCTGATGTTTGTTCTTAATCCATCAATTGTTTTTGGTCCTTCTCCATCCATAATTAAATTAGGAAAGCGATCCATCTCTGGAAGAAGTTCATGCATTTGATTGTCTTTTGGAAATGCTTCCATGGCCGGCCCAATAAAGTAGGGGTGAGATACCCAGCAGCCATCGTGTCCGATTTTAAATTCATTTCTTTTATCTTCAGAAACTTTTTTGGTTTGTGCTTCTCTGGTTTCGGAGTCTTTTCCTGGTGTAAAAGCACTCATCCCTCCGATCGCATAAGCTCCTCTTTCGTGGCATATTTTAATTAATCTTTTTGCGTAATTATCCATCCAGTACTTAGACATATTAATAGTCGCTCGATCTGGAGAAATTTTATCGCTGTGTTTTCCAAGAACTTTAATATCAGAGAAAATTTTATCCCAACGTCCAACGTTCAATCCGGCAGCGTGGTCTTTAAGTTCATAAAGAATTTCTTCAATCTGAAATGCCGCCGGCAATGTTTCAATTAAAAATGTCGCGCGTATGCTTGATCTTGGGATTGCGAGATGATCTTCGATCTCATTAAAGACATTGTTCCACCACCTTGCCTCAGTGTAGTGCTCACACTTTGGAACATAAAATTTTGGAGTCTGTCCATCACCAATAAATCTCTTTGCCGTAAGTAAACTTGTAAGAACAAGGTCCATGAGTCCACCGCTGATAGGTGAACCTTGGACTGTTGCGTTGGCTTCATCGAGGTGAAGTCCTCTAACTCTAACCATTGCCTTCGCAGAATCATCCGAGTTTAGTTTGTAGGATTTTTCTATTTCACCATCAGCGTTTTTCTTGTGAAACTCTAAGTTCCTCTCACTAACAGCTTTTATATTTTCAAGACCTGAGACCACGTTACCCCAACTTGGCTTCATTGAGTCTTCAAAATCAAGCATCGCGGTGTCAGCGCG
>DCQT01000080.1:6316-6621 GCA_002323535.1 Bacteriovoracaceae bacterium UBA1511 | reverse complement strand
ATAGGTCCCGTTATTTCCACTCTTCTCGTTTGAAGATCAGCTGGTATAGGCGCAACTTTCCAATCTGTCGTCGCTGCTGTTGAGTTTCGATCAAACTCAGGAGAGGCGCCATTATCAAAGTCAGTTTGGCGCTTTTTTCGCTCTTCTAGTAACTCAAGCCTTTGACTGTTGTATTTGTTGTGCAGATTTAAGAGAAAAGAAAGATCTTCGTTTGATACGAGATTCTTCAGGCGCTCAGTCGCCTCGCATTGGGTAAAGTTAATTTCGTCCATTTTTTCCTCACTTGTGGCCAAATAAAATTATCT
>DCQT01000080.1:0-5910 GCA_002323535.1 Bacteriovoracaceae bacterium UBA1511 | reverse complement strand
CGTCTAGTAGTTTGTTACCGGAAATACTTATATTACAGAAAAAATCTACTTGGTGATGGCGTTAAATTTGCTATAAAAGCAATATATAAAGCTTAAAAGGTACACAATATGCAAGTTTCCATAACGACAAGGTCAATTAACTCGGATATTAAGTTTTTACACGATCATATGAGCAATCATCCTATTTGGGACTCAAGGCTTTTAAAAGCATTTGAGATGAAGCACCTTAACATTGATGATATTCGTTTTGTCTTTTCTCAGTATTACTTGTATTCAAAAAACTTTACCAGATATCTTTCAGGCTTAATGGCCAATATGGAAAATGATTATTTCAGAGCAAAATTGAGTGAGAACCTTTGGGAAGAAGGTGGTGGGGCTGACCCCAATGAGAGACATTCTTTTTTATTTCACAAATTTTTAACAGATTCTCTCGGAATCGACTTAGATTCTGTCAAATATGAGGCTTATTCTCATAACTTTGTACAAAAGTTTTTAAATCAATGTATTAACGAAGATGCTTTAGAGTCAGCTGCTCTTTTATCAGTTGGAACCGAAGCAATCGTTCCGAGACTTTACTCAATTATGGTTTCTGGGATGAAAAAAGTAGGATTAAGTGACAGCGACCTTAAGTTTTTCCACCTTCATATGGAGTGTGATGATGAGCACGCAGAGACATTAGAGGAAATTTTGCTAGATTATAAAGATCATCCTAATTGGAAACAGAGATCTCTTGCGTCCCTTGATTATGCTCTAAACCTAAGACTTCAGTTTTTTGAAGAAATATTTGACTCTCTTAGGGTGCAAAGAGTTAAAGACAAACTAAATAAAATCCAAGATAAGAAGAGTCTTTACTCAAAAAAAATGAGTGAATCCAATCTTCGATTTAATTTACAAACTGAAGTAAAAAACTCTAGCTCTCCTTTGTATGAAAATAAAATTGAAAAACACAATATTGATTTTAAGGTTTGTCGAGCACCTTTTCCTGCTGAGGTAATAGATGCAAGGCTTCTTACTATACCTGAAGGCAGGTGTAATGAGAGACATAAACATGCCCATGAGAGCGTTTTTATAATATTAAAAGGTAAAGCAAGAATCATGGTTGGTGATAAGTTTTTTGATATTGGAGAGGGAGAGAGTATTTTTGTCCCTCGTTGGGAAATTCATCAATCACAAAATATTGGCGAAGGTGATTTAATCATTTACGCTATCACTGATTTTTATCTCACGGGCTCGGCCCTAATTGGAAATTATAACTCTACTGCTCGAATGAATGACGAGCTCAACTAATAGGATTGATGTTGGAAGGTTGGATTTTATTTAGTGAAAAACAAGGTGACTTGAAAAAATCGTCATATGCAGTAAAAAGACTTTTTGAGGAGGGGGAGAAGTCTGGTGTTGAAATTAAAGTGTATTCCCCTGATCGCTTTGACCTCACAGTAACTAGAGAAGATAGAAAAAGTATTTTACTTGATGGAAAGCCTGTAGCGCTACCTGACTTCATTCTTCCTCGAATGGGCTCAATGGCCACATACTTCGATTTGGCCGTTATAAGACACCTTGAGAGAATGGGAGTTCCTTCTTTTAATTCTTCAAGCTCGGTTGAGGTTGTAGGTGATAAACTATTTTCTCAACAGATTCTTGCTCAAGGTAATTTACCTGTTCCTAAAACAATGCTTGTTAAGTTTCCTGTTAATGTTGACCTTGTTGAAAAAAGACTGGGATTTCCAATAATTGTTAAAACTGTTTATGGCTCTCAAGGATCAGGTGTATTTCTTTGTGATTCAAAAAAGCAATTTTTAAACCTCATCCAAATCGTTGAGGCAACAAAAGGGAGTGCTCACATTATTCTTCAAGAGTTTATTGAAGGCTCTAAAGGACGAGATCTCAGGGTATTCACCCTTGGCGGACGAGTGATTGGCTGTGTTGAGCGGGTGGCCAAAGAAGGGGAGTTCAAAGCGAACTTTTCTCAAGGAGGCTCAGTCAAACCATTTGCGCTGACTCCGGAAGTTGAGTGGTTGGCAGTCGAAACCTCTAGACTGTTTAATCTGGAAATTGCTGGAATTGATTTATTGTTTGATGGTGATCACTTTAAAGTTTGCGAAGCTAATTCAAGTCCTGGATTTGAAACCATAGAGCAAGTGGCCAATATTGATGTGGCAAAAGAGATATATCATTTTATTAGAATCAGGTTGGGTAAATTTGAGAAAATTCAGAAACTAAACAATACCTCTGTTGATTTGGATGATAGTTGCGTTAATTAAATACTCTCTCTGCACAAGGATCATTATCAGAGGGCCTGTACCAATAATCCTCGCCGGAAATGCTCCCAACGCATTTGATTTGCTTAATACATCTCTCCCAAACACGACACTTTCTAGGTCCACATATATAATCTCCACCGATTATTCTGGGCTCTAGGCATCCGCTGCATGGCCTCACGCAACGACCTAGTCTGGCGCACCACTTTGACTTTCCAAGTTTAGGGCATTTTCTTTTAATTTCCCGCTTTCTCGTTACAGAGTCGGTATTGTCGGCAAGTCCAAGAAGCACAAAAAGGTTTAAAAATAGGAGGATCATCTTCATACAAGAGTTATTTCGGGCATTTAATTTATATTTTTAAGTGTAGTAATTTCATTTAGCTAGGTTTTCTCAAGGTATCGTGATACCAAGCGTTCGAGGTCAAATCCATCGCTAACCCGTTGAAAAACCTCTAACTTTAATTAAAGAGGAAAAATGACACAGTTTAGTGATTTGGGCTTAAACAAAAACACCTTGGCCACCCTTGATGGGCTTGGCTATGAAAAACCCACAGAAATTCAAGAAAAAGCAATTCCAGTACTTTTAGACTCAAATAGAGATTTTGTTGGCCTTGCTCAAACAGGAACGGGAAAAACAGCGGCTTTTTTACTTCCACTTGAAGAAAAGTTGGATAGCAACTCAAATAAGATCCAAACATTAATTCTCTCTCCTACAAGAGAGCTTGCGAACCAAATTTATGGTGAGTTTGGAAAACTATTTCCAAAGACTAGAATTAAGGCTGAAGTTGTTTGTGGTGGAATTAGCTATGATAAGCAAATCGGTGCGATCAAAAGAAAAAGACCTCAGGTAATTATCGGAACACCTGGTCGTGTTATTGATTTAATGAATCAAGGACTTCTTCGTTTTGATGAAACAAGATACCTTGTTTTAGATGAAGCTGATGAAATGCTTAATATGGGATTTCTTGAAGATGTTCAACTTATTTTAGAAAACATAAAAAATGACAGAAACATTTGGATGTTTTCTGCGACGATGCCAAAAGAGATAAAGTCGTTAATTAAAAAAGAATTTTCAGAGCCAATAACAGTTTCTAGCTCAACTGAGAGTTCCGCAAAAAAATCTATTGAGCAAAGCTACTATGTCGTTCAAAGAAGATATATCTCTGAAGCACTAAAAAGAATCATCGATGTAGAGGATCAGGTTTACGGAATAGTTTTTTGTCGGACAAAACTAGAGACAGCGAACCTTGCAACTGAGTTATCATCAGAAGGATACGCCGTTGAAATGCTTCATGGAGATATGGGGCAAGCGCAAAGAGATCATGCTCTCGCCAGGTTTAAAAAGAAAAAAACGAAAATGCTTGTTTGTACGGACGTTGCGGCAAGAGGGATCGACGTAAATGATTTAACTCATGTTTTTAATATTGATCTTCCGCAAGATAAAGATAGCTATATTCATCGAATTGGAAGAACAGGTCGTGCAGGGAAATCTGGTAAGGCGATAACTCTTCTAGATAAAAGAGCTGTGGGAAGACTAAGATGGATCGCGAAAACAACAGATTCGGAACTAATAAAAAAGAACCTTCCTTCAGGTGATGAGTATAAAAAAGCTAAAATTACCTCAAAACTTAATTCTCTTGAAAACGTTGTGAACGCAATTTCAGAAAAGGGAGATGACTTCCAGATCGATTCTAGCTTTTCAATCTTCTCAAAAGAGCTTGAAGCATTGGGAAGAGAGGATTTACTAAAGCTTCTTTTTACAAATTTTTTCAATAGTGATTTCAAAAGAATTAACGAGCTAGGAAGTATTGAAGAGCAATTTACAGAGAGATCAAGAGGCGACCGCGGTGGAAGAGGTGAGCGTGGCGACAGAAGGGACAGAGGATCTCGAAGGTCAGAAGGTCGCGGCAGAGATAGAGGTGATGATCGAAGAGCTGGTAGAAGGTCGCGAGATGGCGGAGATAGAAGAAGTGACCGTCCGCGAAGAGATCGACGCCCTGGAAGAGATTCTGTTCGAATATTTATGAATCAAGGTAAAGGTGATGGAGTCGGACTTCATCTTTTACTCGGACAACTTGCTAATCAAGCAGGGATCAAAAGAGATAATGTTCATAATGTTGAATTAAAAGATCGATTCTCCTTTTTCGACGTACCGGCCAAAGCAGGGAAAAAACTTGTTGGCCTAAAAGGTTTTAAAATTCACGAGCGTGAAACAAGATTTGAGCTTTCTAAGTAATTAAAGGTAACTAGTCGTGAGTGCAGTTGTTTTAGTATTTTCAAGTGGGATGAATGTTCCACTTGCTGAAGCTTTTAAGGCAGAAATTTTAAAAAAAGAAAAAGCAAAAATTATTAATGTTGAAGAGATAAATCTTCCTTTGTTTCATTCTAAAAGTGAACGTGATTTACCTTCAAGCTTTGAGTCCATTTTATTGGATTTGAAATCAGCTAAGTCGATGGTTTTCGTGGCGCCAGAGTACAATGGAAACGTTCCTCCAAGCTTTACAAACTTTTTGGCCTTTTGCTCTAAGAGCTCAAAAGATTGGCGAGAATTATTCAATACAAAAAAAGCTGTTGTGGCTACTCATAGTGGAGGTGGCGGTGCTCACGTTTTAATGCACATGAGAATGCAGCTATCTTTTATTGGGATGAATGTTGTTGGACGAGAGATTCTAACCAATTACAACAAGCCAATTAACCCAGAAAGCCTCACGGCAGTTGTTGATCAACTACTTGGATAAGATCATCTCTTTTTTTATCGTTTAAAAACTCTATTGCAGACCTTTTAAACGCTTTAAGCTTTTGGTCATCAAAATTCTGTAGTGATTTTTCTTGAAGAATATCCAACCAAGTGTCGTAAATTCCAATGAGCCCATCTTTTTTTGAAAAGATTGCATAATAGTCGTCGCTAGCAAGCATAAAGTCTTGGTTAAAGCACTGATACTCTCGAAGACAGTTTGTTGAACTAACGATTCTTTTTTTATCGATACATTTTGTAAGATCAACTCCATCCATTTTCTTTGATGTTGAGATATTGTTTAAACTTAAAAGAGTGGGAAATAAATCAAGCGTAGAGGTGATTTTTTCTGTGTTACTTTGAAGACAATTAAGCCTCTCTGCTGAGAGGCTCATTTTTAACGATTTTGGTAGGTGAATGATCATTGGCACTCGAATGGACTCTTGGTGAAAATCCTTATAGTGAAAATGGGCTCCGTGCTCGCCAAAACCCTCTCCGTGATCACTAGTTAAAACAACAATTGTTTTTTCAAGGTCAACGGAATCAATGATTTTTTTAACTGTCTTACTCATCTCATTAACAGAGTGAAGGTATTTTCTTTTTTTGTTGTCAGGAAAGTCTTTAAGCTCTTTTGGGAGAGTATTGTTTGGAGGATATAGATAACTATGGGTGCCATCCATATGCCAAATCCCAAAAAATGGAGGTGAGAGTTTTGAAATAATAGAATCCAAAAATAATTGATCGCCATTGGATAAGATATCTAAAAGAGGTAGACTTTTATTTATATTTTCTAGGTCATCAAGAAATTTTAAGTTTTGGGATTGAATGCTTTGATCAAGTGATGAAAACTGTACGTCAGCAGTGGATAAGTAAAATGTATTAAAAGAAGAAAAGTAATCCCACATTCTATATGCGCTT
>DCQT01000084.1:2433-4019 GCA_002323535.1 Bacteriovoracaceae bacterium UBA1511 | reverse complement strand
AGCCCTGCCCATTTGAAATAGGTAAAAGGTACTTCCCCTCTCCAAGAATTTCTCCATAAAAACTCTCACTAGAGTCAATAGACTTCGCCACATCTTGTTTGGAAAAATTTAACCGAGCTAAAACATCTGCTTTATATTTTTCAAACAGGACGTTCCTTTCTTCATCTAAAATTGAAAAACTAACAATACTATTATTTTTTGAAAAAATTTGCCCTACAAGTTCTGCCTGTTTTTCATCCAGACGAAGAGAGGACATTAGCGCCATATCTGATGCCGCTTGATTAAAAAATGCGCGCGTTTGCTTTGCCAGGGACTTCCCATGGATTAGCCCTTGCTCGTATATATACGCTTCCTTATCTTTTCTAAACAAATTTGCCGCAAACAAAAAATATAGACTAACAGCGATACTCAAAAGAGTAAGGATCATCAAGGCCACTTTTAATTTAATGGAAAACTTTACCTTTCTAAACATGCTCTACTTCCCTGTAAGGACACAATTTCCTAGTCCTACAATTATTGTAAACCAGCTTTAAAATTATTGTAAGTGATGAAAATATTTAGAAAATTTACAATTGATGGTGTTGCTTTAACACTCTCCTCCATTACTGGAGTGTTGTGCTTGTATTTTCTTTTTATTAACCCAATCTCTTATGATCCGTTTGAAAAAAAACAAACACTTAAAACACCAGCTGGTGAAGTAAAAAATAAATCTAACAGATTAGTAAGAAAGTCCAATGGTGAGTTCTCTTGGAAAGAACTTTTATCAAATGCAACTATTTATTTTAACGATAGACTTTTTACCAATGACAATTCCTCTGCAAACATAAAACTCTCCGAGGGTGATGAAATTATTATGGGACCTAATACCCTAATTGAAGTATCTAAAAAAGAGGATGCTCAAGAGATTTCATTTTTTAAAGGAAAGGCAAGACTTAAGGTAACCGGTAACTCTAAATCAACTTTAAAAATTGGGGAAAAGAAATACGAACTTAAAGGTAGAGATTCTGAATTAGAAATCACCAAGGCAAAAGATACATCTTCTGCCACAATTGATCTAGTTAAAGGTAACGCGTCTCTTGTTTCAAAAACGGGTGAAAAAATTGATATTCGAGAAGGCTCTCGATTAGAAATTAAAAAGGCAAAAACAAAGGTTAAAAAGAATTTTTTTAAAACTTCTCTTCTCTCACCTTTTGATGGCCGTTTTTATGAATACAACAAAACAGTAGAAGTTCAATTCAAGTGGAAGACTTTTGGAAAAAAAGAGGCGATAAGCCTCGAGATCGCAACGGATATTGAGTTTAAAAACATTATTAAACGCTATGAAAACCCTGAGTCACCCAAAAAGGTAAAATTGAGTTACTCTGGAAAAATTTACTGGAGAATTAATTCAAAAAATCAAAAAAAACCGAAGTACTCTTCAATAAGAACTTACAAATTAAAACCGGTAAAATTACTTTTTCCAAAAGATAATAACTACACTCAAATTTTAATTGAGGAAAATCATGCTTTGATTGATTTGGTTTGGAATAATAATAAAAACAAAAAATATGAAGTAAAAATTAAAGATCTAGATAATGATGAAATAG
>DCQT01000084.1:0-2168 GCA_002323535.1 Bacteriovoracaceae bacterium UBA1511 | reverse complement strand
ACTGGTAATAATAAAAACAAAAAATATGAAGTAAAAATTAAAGATCTAGATAATGATGAAATAGTGCTTAGTAAAAAAACAAGAAGAACAAGGCATCAATATAGATTTACGCCAGGTAACTACGAATGGAGTGTAACTACTTTTGGGGAAAAGCTCAAAGGACCAACGACTAAGCCTTTTAGAATAACTGTAGAAAGAGAAAAGGATCCTTTCGAGGGACTCCCGGTTGCAAAAATTTCAAGTATACAAGCAAAAAAAACTTTTTTAACGAATAATATCTTGGCATCTTCTCCAAGCTCTGCACTTCGATTTAATTGGAATACTCCAAATGTAAAAAAGGCTCGGTACCTAAAGTATCAGGTCATACTAACGAATGCAGATGATGAAGTGATACTAAAACTTCAAACAAAGAATAATTATTTTTTAAAAGATAATTGGAAAAAGCAAGGCACATATAAGCTAAAGTATCGAAGTATTATTGGTAAGTTTAAAAGTGAATTTTCAGATGAATATAAATTCAAGGTAGTTCACCCTGCCCCCCCCCTACCGCCGATCCTCCCAAAAAGTTTCAACTTTCATAAAGTAAGAGCAAATAGATTTCCTAACGACGAGGAAGGAAACAACGAGAATATTATTTCATGGACAAAAACGAATCCAGAGTTCAGATTTATTGTTCAAATATCAAAAAATGTGGATTTTGATGAAGTTGAAGAAGAATTTGAAACTGAAAGATCCAAATTTAGATGGCCAATTAATCAAGAAGGTGAATATTTTTTTAGGGTTGCAACAATAAATGCCTGGGGTGTTCAAGGCGAATTCTCTGCCCCTTCGAAGGTCGTCATTGAGCCTCCCCTTCCAACCAAGGAAGAACTTGCTCTTATCGCTCGTCAAAAACGAGAGGCAGAAGAGGAAAAAAGAAGAGAAGAGTTGAGGCGGAAAAAAGAAGAAGAGAAAAAAGAACTGTTAGCTATTCTTAATGAAAAAAGAAAGAGAGCTGCGGAACAGCTAAAACAGACTTTTAAAAAAGGTGTAAAAAAAGTCTTGAGTTGGATGGAGTTTATACCAAAAAGTGTCCTGGTTAGCGTTGGTTCAAGTATTTATGAATATGAACAGCAATCATCCACTGTAAATGCATCTGCAAGCGCCACAATGGCAAACCTTGGGGCAAGGATAAATTTCGATGTCCTTGATACATATGTTGGTCAAATAAACTATATGCACAAAACAAGCGTTACATCCACGGGACTAGATTTCACAGACCTAGGAATAGGACTAATCGCGGGTAAACACGTAAGACTAAGTGATCAATTTGATTTAAAGCCAACCGCTGGTTTGCGGTTATCAAACCTTACCTTTTTTAAGCTAAACGGTACTCGAGTAGAGTCATTTAATGAATTTTTCACATCATTTAATGGAACTTTAATGTTGAGTTATCAATACTCGCCAACGATGATGCATGACTTTGGTGTTTACATGGATGTTGGGCAATTTAATCAATACGGAGCAGAATATCAATTCATTTACAGGCCAAAAGGGTCGAAGTGGCTATTTGATGTTTCCACTCTTTACTTAACAGGAGAAGCGACTGCCATTGATAGTGTAAATGAGAAAGTTGTCAACAAAAACGAACTTCAATTTTCTCTTCAAATTGGCCGAGAGTTCAAATAATTATTGAAGAGCATTTTCAGGATCGAAGGCAATATTCATCATTAGACATTGGGACTCTCCAAAAACTACCAAAAAGTTTCTTTTCGTATTGCTAGTATCTTGTGAAACCCCATAAATCCTTGTGCTATTATTTAGCGTACAATCAAATGCTTTTTTCAATGAGGTCTTAGAAAACTCTTCTTTGCAGTTTGTATCACTATATGCAACACCTCCAGAACATGTTCCCGTTCTAAAAGAATCAAAACTATCTTTGGACTGGTTTCTAAATTCTTCACAGGTTCCATAAGACATTTCACCTTCAACCTCGTTTACATTTTCCGTTGGGTCATCATCTCTTGTGTACTCAAGTGTTCTGTCTTCTTTGACACAAACAAAGGTCGCCTCCCCAGTTGAGATACTGGACCTGATAGCATCCTCAGTACACGAAACAAATGAAAAAACCAATGTAAATAATATTAATATAGAAACTTTCATTACTCCCCCAGAGTGAAAATTAACAA
>DCQT01000016.1:3545-9960 GCA_002323535.1 Bacteriovoracaceae bacterium UBA1511 | reverse complement strand
ACATGGTGGATTAGACAAGCAATCACAAGAGCGATTGCTGACCAAGCTAGAACGATTCGAATCCCAGTTCACATGATTGAAACAATCAACAAGATGGTAAGAACTCAGCGACAACTTATTCAGGAGCTTGGTAGAGAGCCAACCCCTGAGGAAATCGCAGAGAAGATGGACCTACCTGTTGATAAGGTAAAGAAGGTTCAAAAAATCTCCAAGGAACCTATCTCTCTTGAAACTCCAATTGGAGAAGAAGAAGACAGCTCACTCGGTGATTTTATTGAAGATAAAAAGATCATTTCACCACAAGATGCAGTCATGAGTGTAACTCTTTCTGAACAAACAAGAAGCGTGCTTTCTACTCTGACCCCAAGAGAAGAAAAAGTTCTTCGAATGAGGTTTGGTATCGGTGAGAAGTCTGACCACACTTTGGAAGAAGTAGGCCAAGACTTCTTTGTTACAAGAGAGAGAATTAGGCAAATTGAAGCAAAGGCATTGAGAAAACTTCGCCACCCAAGTCGTGCGAAACTTTTAAAATCTTATACAGATAATAATTAAGCCCTATACTTAAAGTATCTGTAATTTTTAGTTTAATAAGTGCGAAACCCCTGAAGATAGGTTAGAATATAACCTTAATTTCTTCAGGGGTTTTTGTGTTTTTATTCGATAAAAATATTTCAGGTGAAATATTAGATAAAACAAAACTCCTATTTACTCCCAATCAAATTCAAGACGCATTAAGTATCCTTTCAAAGGGTAACCTGACAGTTAGCTTTAAAAAAGGCTCTTTTGACACGTTTTTAATACTTACTGGAATTATCCAAGACGCAACAAATTATGAAACAAAAATAGTCTACAAAAAACGTCTTGAGGGATCCGAGGAAGGCCCTTTTAGCAGTAACTGCACATGTGACGCTTGGACCGAAGATAAACATTGCGCGCACGCTTGTGCATTTTACGTTCTTAACTCACTTGAGGAGTCTAGAACACAAGATAACTCCGAGGAAGAGCAAAATGACTTCCTTACAAAAGATGGAATTCACCCCCCCTCACATAAAGGAGTCGGTGTTGATAAATTTGGGACAATAATAAAAAACCCTTATCGCCTAATAAACGCTAGCCCAAAATCTACATATGCCTCCCTAAACTATTGCCTAACAAGTGGAAAAGTTGCAAACCTAACTATTCCCTCTCAAATTGAAGGAAAAATTGTCTTAAGCTTCGAGAATAATAACTTTGACTCCCATCCCATATTTTTTCATCGAAAAGCTGACGGATCTCTAAGAAAGAAAATTTCAATTTTTGAGAAGCTTTACTTATTTGATTGGGAAGATGGAGTATTTTACTCACTAACTCCCGAAATAAGAATCATCATTGAGCGATTTCTAAACGAACAACACTTTGATTATGAAGTGTTAATTAACAAACTCAGAGATTTAAACTTTAAATCATTTTTTGAAATATCAGTCGGAGATACAGCTTTAGAGAAGATAAACTATTCCGCCGGTGAAATAAGATTAAATATTGATAAGAATTCAACCTCCTCAGCCAAGAATATAAAAATTTCAATCGAAACAGTTTCTAATGATGGAAGGTTTATAGACTCACCTCAACTATTCCGCTACCTCAGTTTTGACAGTGATCACGGTTTCTTAAATTTTTTTAAAACAAAAAATGACGGCAGTTCTTTCATTTCTCGCTACCTTTACTCATTAAAAACAGATACCCACTTTTCGAGGAGTGAAATTTCCTTTCATCCAAGAAAAAATACTTTTCAAAATATTTTGGACCTAGTTGATACATGCAAAGAATATTTTTTCTTTGATAAAAGAGCTCACCTTTGGAAAATCGACCTGAGTGACTTCAAAAAAATCCTACTGTTGCTAGAAGACCTATATTCTAAAAACGTTTTTAAGACACTTGACGTTATAAAAGAGACAAATCAATTAACTCTTACAATTAGCAAGTCTCAATTCTTTGATCATTTGTTTGAATTAAAAGAAAGCTTAAGCTCACAAGATATAGAATTAACAAGTAACAAAATTGAAATAAAAAAGTGGGACGGGAATATCTCTGTCACAAGGGAAAAAAAAGATCGAGGATGGTTTGATTTAAACTTTGATCTCTCAAACTATGACCTTCAAGTTATAAGTCAAGCGGACATCAGTAAGGGCTTGTCCATCGTCGATGACAAATATTACATTCTAACAGACGAACAAAAGAAACTCTTTACCTTAATAAAGAGATACCTAGATGAATCAAATCATAAAGTAGATCAAAATAAAAAAGACTCTAATCGAAAAAACTTCTATATTCCTTTTAACCGTGCTCGAATCTTTGAACTCGTTGAATTAAATAAATTAGGTATCGATGATTTACTCACAGAGGAAGAAAATCAAATTGTTGATAAATTAACAAATCTAGATAGCTTACCTAGCTATGAGCTCCCCGAGAATTTAGACAGTACACTCAGAACCTACCAAAAGACTGGCTATCAATGGCTTCGTTTTTTACATGAATTTAAATTTGGTGCATGTTTAGCCGACGACATGGGCTTGGGGAAAACTCTTCAAGTTATATCTTTTCTTCAAAGCATTCATCGTGCAGATAAAAAATATTTAATTGTCTGCCCTGTTTCAATAATTTTAAATTGGGAGCAGGAATTTAAAAAGTTCTCTAGTCTCCCCGTGTCTGTTTACCATGGACCTGGTAGAAACAAAGACTCCATAAGACATAACATTATTTTAACAAGTTACGGTGTTTTAAAAAAAGAATATGACTCTGAGCTACTATCTCAAACTTTTGAAGTCATAGTAATGGACGAGGTTCAGTCACTAAAGAATATTCGTTCACTTGGCGCTATCGCCGCAAGGCAATTAAAGTCAAATTTTAATGTTTGTCTTACAGGTACTCCTGTTGAAAATGACCTCAACGAATTTTTTAATATAATTGATTTAAGTATTCCTGGAGTCTGGGGAAATCTCCAATTTGTAAAAAGGAACAAGCAATTAAAAGAAAAAGTCATGATTCGACATCAGGCGAAACCATTTATTTTAAGAAGGACGAAAAACCAGGTATTAAAAGACCTTCCTGACAAAATTGAACAACGTCCTTTCCTACAATTTTCAAAAGATGAAGAGGACTTCTATTTTAATCTTAATGAAATTATAAAGTCTGAAATATTAACGGCTCCAAAAAGTAAAAAATATGGAATTATTCTAAAAGGGCTTCTTAAATTAAGACAATCATGCCTTTGGCAACCCAAAGATGAGGAGACCGCGGAAACAAACTCCCCTCAGCTAAAAGACCAAAGATTTATATCCTCCAAGGTTCGATTCCTCATCTCTCAATTGGAGCAAATTTTAGATGAAGGCCACCAGGTTTTAATATTTTCTCAATTCACATCCTACTTAGATTTAATTCAGAGCGAGATAGAGCATCATCACTGGTCAGTATCTAGAATTGATGGCAGCTATTCTGTTCCTAAGAGGCAGAAGCAGATTGAGAGTTTTCAAAAAGGCGAGAATAAAATATTTTTAATAAGTCTAAAAGCTGGTGGTGTGGGGCTCAACTTAACCGCCGCAAATTATGTTTTTATTATGGATCCATGGTGGAACCCAGCTGTTGAAAACCAAGCTATTGATAGGGCGTACAGAATTGGCCAAAATAAAAAAGTCACCGTGTACAGACCGCTCATCAAAGGCAGCGTTGAAGAAAAAATATTAGAACTTCAACTGGAGAAAAAAGCTTTATTTGATCAGCTTCTTGGCGGAGAGGGAAGCGACGATGTTGATATGTTCTCTGGAAAGCTATCGATGAAAGACTTTGAGTATATTCTTGGCACCGATGGACTTGATTAAATCGACTCAGTTACTTTTTTATAAATCTCGAAGGTTTCTTTTGCTGTTTTATTCCATGAAAAAGTATCTGCATGAGAAATTAATTGTGACTTAAACTCTAAATCTTCCTTAAGATTTAGCACCTTCTCCATCCCATCTCGAATTTCATCTACGGAAAAAGGATCTGCATAAATGCCTAGTTTACCTAGCACCTCTGGAGCAGCCCCTCTATTGCTAGTCAGAACTGGCAAGCCAATAGAGGCAGCCTCCAACAAGGGGATACCAAAACCCTCATAAAGAGTAGGAAAAATAAATGCCGTCGCGTTAAAGTAAAGAGTAGATAAATCAGAATCTGTCACATAATCAAAATATTGAACTCTACTTTCTAATTTTAGAGACTTTATCTTCTCAAAAAAAGGATAATTCGGTACTTTTCCACCGGCAAAAATGAAATGCAAACTTTTATCGTGAAGTCGTGAAAATGCCTCTAACATTCTTAAGCAGTTTTTCCTCTCGCTTAAGGTTCCAACAAATAAAATATATTTTTCAGGAAGATTTAAGTTGTTCGAATTATTATGTATTTGTTCTGGCTTTCTATACCCCAGATGAGTAACACTTACTTTCGACTCAGGAATGCTAAAAAAGTCACAAAAATCTTCCTTTGTTTTTTGACTAACAGAGATAAAATGATCGGCCATAGATATAGATTCTTTTAATTGCTTTAACTTCTTTTCTCTAAAAGTCTTGCTTGAGATCTCCTCTCTTTGATCCAAAAAAAGATATATATCATGGATTGTTAATACTTTTTTTGAGCGCGTCCATTTAGGCAAAACCATATCAACACCATGAAAGAGTGATTCTCTTCGCCACGGTAAGTCTAAATTGTAGTTTTTAAACTTAATACGATTATGGTTTTTTTGATTTCGGTGCTTTAAATATTTATTCACCCTTGAGTAGGGCAGTATAACCTCAGGATCACAATATTCTTGCAGACCTTTTATTAGATTTTGGCAATAGGAAGATATTCCGGAGGGTTTTTCTTGAAATAGACATGTGCCCTCGACCTGAATGAGCATTTAAAACCCTTTTGTTGTATGCTTTAAGTATAACTTAAAGTAATAGTAATTTATGTTAAAAATTTCAGGAACGATCATCACTTACAATGAAGAGAAGAATATTGCTAGATGCATTGAAAGCATGCTCCCTGTTTGTGATGAAATTATTGTTTTGGATTCCCTATCCACAGATAGAACAAAGGAAATTTGCCTTAAATATAATGTGAAGTTTTTTGAGCAAAATTTCCTCGGCCATGTTGAGCAAAAAAACAAAGCAGTCGAATTTACTGAAAATGATTATATCTTAAGCCTTGATGCGGACGAAGCGCTGACAAGTGAGCTTCAAGAGCAAATTCTTGATTTTAAAAAGTCTCCTAGTTCAGATGCCCTAAAATTTAATCGCTTAACTAGATATATCGACCGATGGATAAAAAACTGTGATTGGTACCCAGACGTTAAAATCAGAGTTTGGAATAAAAACATGGGGAAGTGGGGTGGCACAAACCCACATGATCTTATTGTCCTGGAGGACCCTGCAAGAGTAAGACACCTCAGAGGAGATCTTCTCCACTACAGCTACACTTCTATAAGTGACCATATCACACAAACTAATAAATTCACTACGATAGCTGCAAAAGCAGCATTCAAAAATAGTGTAAGGTCTAATAATTTTAAAATTGTCACCAGACCTTTTTTAAAGTTTTTTAAAGATTATTTTCTTAGAAAGGGCTTTTTAGATGGCCGATATGGCTTCATTATCTGCTTTATTAATGCTCTTTCTGCCTTGCTTAAGTATGCAAAACTAAAAGACCTTCAGGATGGAAAATCCATCGATTAATCAATGTTTATAGGACATTATAAGAAACCCAATATATAATTCAGTAAAATTTTAAAAGGGATTTAAAAATTGAAAATCACAGATATTATCGCTGAGAGAAAAGCGCCATTTTTTACCTTTGAGATTATTCCTCCAATGAGGGGGCAATCTGTAAAAGAAGTCATCAATATTGTTGAAAAACTTGTTCCCTATAATCCAGGCTGGATTGATGTGACTTCACACCCTGCAGGAGTTGTTTATAAAGAAAATCCAGATGGAAGTATTCAAAAAAGAATTTTTAGAAAACGTCCGGGAACTTTAGGTATCTGTGGAATTATAAAAAACAGATTTAATATCGAGCCCTGTGCTCACCTTCTTTGCAATGGATTCACAAAAGAAGAAACTGAAGATGCTCTTATCGAGTTAAATTATCTGGGTGTTGAGAATGTTCTTGCTCTTCAAGGTGATGGACTAAACTACAAAAAAACTCCAAACCCAGAGAGATCAGTCAACCATTACGCAAGTGATCTTGTTGATCAAATCTCCGCAATGAAAAATGGGGAATACCTTGATGAGCTCACTGGAGCAAGGCCTCTTGATTTCTGTGTCGGTGTTGCAGGTTATCCAGAAAAGCATTTTATGGCACCAAGCCTGAAACAAGATATGCATTATCTAAAAAATAAAATTGAAAAAGGTGCTGAGTTTATTGG
>DCQT01000016.1:0-3153 GCA_002323535.1 Bacteriovoracaceae bacterium UBA1511 | reverse complement strand
GCTCCTATTATTCCAGGGTTGAAAATTTTAAAATCCGTTCGTCAATTAACGACAGTACCAAAAGCATTTCACATTGATTTTCCCGATGAACTGGTTGAAGAAATAATGAACAATCAAGATCATGTAGAAGAAATTGGACTAAACTGGGCGATCAAACAGACAAAAGAGCTTATTGCTAGCGGAATCTCAAATGTTCACTTCTACGTTATGAACGATGCAGATAAAGTTATTAAGTTAATGGAATCACTTTAAAACTTAGGCTATTCAATGACGTTAAAACAAGAGCTTAAAAATCAACTCGACGAAAAAATCCTATTTATGGACGGTGCCATGGGCACAATGATCCAGCAATACAAGCTTGAAGAGAAGGATTTTAGATCTAAAAGATTTAAAGACCACGCAGTGGATTTAAAAGGAAACAATGACCTACTTTCAATAACTAAGCCTGAAGTCATTAAAGAAATTCATCTTGCCTATCTAAGCGCTGGAAGTAACATCATTGAGACAAATACTTTTAACTCAACTTCCATCTCACAAAGGGATTATAAGCTAGAAGACCTAGCAGATGAGATTAATCTCGCTTCAGCTAAAATTGCAAGAGAGGCAGCAGATGATTTTAAAAAGATAAACCCAAATAAATCTGTCTATGTCGCCGGTGCCATTGGCCCAACGAACACAACAGCATCAATGTCCCCTGACGTTAACAATCCAGGTTTTAGAAACATTAGTTATGACGAATTAAAATCATCTTATTATGAGCAGATCACTGCGCTTCATAAAGGTGGAATTGATGTTATTTTAATTGAAACTATTTTTGACACTCTTAATGCCAAATCAGCGATTCATGCAGCGATTGATTTTAATGAAAATAACAATCTTGATTTACCGATTATGCTCTCTGTAACGATTACTGATAACTCAGGTAGAACTCTGTCTGGACAAACATTAAAGGCATTTTGGAACTCTGTCCGGCATGCAAATCCATTATCAATCGGAATAAACTGCGCCTTCGGAGCAGAACAAATGAGACCTTACATAGAGGAACTCTCTGAGATTGCTGATTGCTATGTGTCCTGTTATCCAAACGCTGGACTCCCTAACCCTCTGGCTCCGACTGGGTACGACGAGCTTCCAGAGGATACAGCAAGGCTTGTTGAAGAGTTTGCCGACTCAGGGTTTATCAATCTAATTGGTGGTTGTTGTGGGACCACTCCAGGTCATATTGCAAAAATGGTTGAGTATATTGCCCCTAAGAAACCAAGAAAAATCCCAACTGTATCAGACGACGCTTTTTTTAGCGGACTTGAACCGCTATACATTAAAAATATAGGAAAGAAGCCTTTTTTAATGGTTGGCGAAAGAACCAATGTTATGGGTTCTCCAAAATTCTCAAAACTTATAAAAGAAAATAAACTCGAAGAAGCTTTGGATATTGCAAGAAACCAAGTTGAAAATGGCGCAAACGTTATTGATATTTGTTTCGACGAAGGACTTCTTGATTCTAAAGAGTTAATGAAAGAATTCTTACGTCTTGTCGCAGCAGAGCCCGATATCTCAAAAGTTCCTATCATGATTGACTCCTCCAAATGGGAAGTTCTTGAGGAAGGATTAAAAAACGTTCAAGGAAAATCAATTGTAAATTCCATTTCACTTAAAGGTGGAGAGGCTGAGTTTCTTGAGCAAGCTAGACTTATACAAAAATATGGTGCAGCTGTTATCGTAATGGCCTTTGATGAAAAAGGACAGGCAGCAACAAAAGAAGACAAGGTTAGAATCTGTAAACGTGCCTACAAACTTCTTTTAGAAAAATTAGATTTCAATCCAAGAGATATTATATTTGATCCGAATGTTCTCACCGTTGCAACGGGTATGCAAGAGCATGACAACTATGCAAAAGATTTTATCGATGCAACGAAAGAAATAAAGGAGCAATGCCCAGGCGTTATGATCAGTGGTGGAGTTTCTAACGTTTCTTTTTCATTTAGAGGAAATAATAAAGTTCGCGAGGCCATGCACTCAAGTTTTTTATATCACTCCATAAATAACGGTCTCGATATGGGTATCGTTAATGCTGGAATGATTGAGGTTTACGAGGATATTGACGAAGAACTTCTAACCAAGGTTGAGGACGTTCTTCTAAATAGGAATGAAAATGCGACAGAAGATTTAATTGAACTATCTGAAAAATATAAAGGTGAGAAATCTGCAGCGAAAAAAGACGATCTCAGCTGGAGAGAAGAGGACTTTCACTCAAGAATTTCGCACTCCTTAATTCACGGAATTAATAAATACATTGAAGAAGACGTAAAGGAGGCTTTTAAAGAACTAGAAATACCATTAAATGTTATTGAGGGCCCTCTCATGGATGGAATGAAAAAAGTCGGTGTGCTTTTTGGTGATGGAAAAATGTTTCTTCCTCAAGTCGTTAAATCAGCTCGAGTCATGAAGCAAGCTGTTGCCTGGCTTGAACCTTTTATGAAGACAGACGACAAAGAAGAAGCCAAGTCTCAAGGAACATATGTTCTTGCCACAGTAAAAGGAGATGTTCATGACATTGGAAAAAATATTGTCGGTGTTGTTCTCGCCTGCAACGGTTATAAAGTCATTGACCTTGGGGTTATGGTTTCTTCTACGGACATAAAAAAGGCAATTATTGAGCACAAGGCTGACATCGTTGGATTATCAGGACTAATCACTCCATCTCTTGATGAGATGATTACTTGCGCTAAAGAGTTTAAAAGAGAGGGAATTTCTATTCCTCTAATGATAGGTGGGGCTACGACAAGCAACGCTCACACAGCTCTAAAAATTGCTCCTGAATATGATGGTGCCACCGTTCGAATTGGTGATGCATCCCTTGTTGTTGAGTCCGTTAACGGTCTTTTGAGTCCGGAAAAAAAGAAAGACTACATCGAAAATCTTCAAAACAAACAACAAGGACTTAGAGAGCATTACGCTAAAAAGTCTGGAAAAAGTAACTTAGTTGCTTTTTCTGAATCTGTTGAAAATAGATTCAAGCTAAAACAACATTTTTCTCACGAAAAATTTGAAACAGGCATTTTTAGTGAATTTAAAATATCACCAAAAGAAGTTCTACCATACATTGACTGGAGCCCATTTTTTTGGGCCTGGGATCTTAAAGGAACCTACCCG
>DCQT01000108.1 GCA_002323535.1 Bacteriovoracaceae bacterium UBA1511 | reverse complement strand
GAACTGTGGAAATGGTCTAGTTAGTTTAAATTCAACAGTGTACTTATCAACAGCTCTTAAGCCTTCAATTTCTTCACCATAGTCTACTTTTGGAAGTTCAGAATATTTCTTTCTCCACTCGTTAAGGCCTTTAATTTTCCCATCGATAATCCACCAGCCAAGCGCCTGTAACTTTGGATCAGCTAATCTTTTAATTGAGTAAACTACGTCTGCTGCAACAAGCTCTCTGCCCTTCCCACTTTCGAATGCAGTATCATTTTGAAAAACAACACCCTTTTTAATTTTAAACGTATACGTTAAACCGTCTTTACTTACTACTGGCATTGCTTCGGCAAGGTTCGGTCTTAGCGTGTAAGGCCTTCTCAGGTAGTGATACTCAAGTAGTCCTTCATAAACTCTCGCTACTTCATTGCTTGAGTACGCATCATTTGCATAAATCGGATCCATTCCCTTGATTTTTGCAGAAACTGCTAGGTTTAGGACTCTCTCATCAAGGTTTTTCTTTTTGGTACAACCAAATAAGGAGATAAAGCACAATAGTGTTGTGATAAGTAGTTGATTTTTCTTCATTGGTAAAATCCTTTTGATATTCCGCACAGTTAGTTAGCATAACAAAGCTTAATAGAAAAACATAAATACTAATTATCAAGTTGAAGAGATTAATTTTTTATGACTTGAAATTTTTCCACCTTGCTGCACTCAGTCACCCTGAATTCTAGCTGCGCATAAGTTCTTTTTATGAAAAAAACATTTCTCATAAGGGTTGCTTTAAAGCCACCAGAGGTAAAACCCTTCGTGCTAAAAGTAGCATGAACTCCATTATTCAGCTCCAGATCTGTGATGTTTCTTGTGTTATTTTTTAAGGGAAATAATCTTTTGATCAGCGTAAATAAACTTAGAGGTAACTTTGAGAAAAGACCTTTTAGAGAATTAGAAGCACTACCATCTATATCGAACCAAAAAACTTGCTCCCCTTTCAAAGGAGTATCTACTCCAAAAACCCACTTGGAATCACTTCTTTTAAACGCTATGTCCGCTCGATCAGTTTTTCCTCGTATTTTTAAGTAAGCTACTCCTTCCCCAAGGGTACAGATATTGGTTTTTGATTTTTTTGGAATTGTAACAACATTGGTAGTT
Organism: Bacteriovoracaceae bacterium UBA1511; assembly: GCA_002323535.1. Lineage (GTDB taxonomy): Bacteria > Bdellovibrionota > Bacteriovoracia > Bacteriovoracales > Bacteriovoracaceae > UBA1511. The sequence continues at coordinate 26,206 of DCQT01000108.1, read as the reverse complement.
GAGCAAGACACCAAAAAAAGAAATAAACACAAAATACCTAGGGAATAATTGAAGCAGGAAGCCGACGAAGCATCTGCTGATCCATTGATTTTATAATATCCAACTTTTCCGCATGTTTTTGACAATTTTTCAACGCCTCGATGAAATACTTTTTTGCCTCAGGTATATTATTAAGTTTCTGATAAATTATCGCAAGGTGCTTTGTAATAACCACGTCTTTTTTCTCGCCTTGCCAGGCTTTTTTAACTTCTTTTAAAGCCCTTTTAAAATCTCCTTTTTTATAGAAGTACCAACCTAAGGAGTCTCTGATATATGAGTCATTTGGCTCAAGCTCTACTGCTTTTTTGATATAGTCATAAGCACTTGTAATTTGCTCTGTGTTTTCAAGCATCACATACCCGACAAAGTTTAAAGCATGAGCATTTTTAGGGTCTTTTTGAAGCACCCCCATCATCAAGTCAATTGCAGAATTATAATCCTTAAGCTTTTCATAAAGACTTGCTACAAAAAACTTTTGATCAACGGATAGCTCCTCTTTTTTGAAAGAGCCAAGTAAAAAACTTAAAGCTCCCTTATAATCTTCGTTATCATGCATAATATATGAGATATAAAAATCTAACTCTTTACTAAGTTCTTTTTTCTTAGCATAAGTTTCTGGTAAAGATGCTTTAATTTTTTCGATTTTTTTAACACCACTTTCAGGGTTGTTTTGAGAGATGGCCATCTGTCTTATGAGCAAGCCTATTTGTAAGTTTGAATCAAAATATAATGAACTCTTAGCATTAATTTTTGAGTAATAACCTATCGCTTTATCAAACTCATCAGTTTGCTGATATAGAGCCCCAAGATAATACAAAACTCTATCTGAGTCGGGTACTTTTTTGAGAATTGAAAGGAATGCCTCTTTAGCTTTATCGTAAGCATTTGTTTCCGAGTAAATTATCCCCAAGCGCACCTTTAAATTTAAATTCTCAGGATCCTGACGTAACATTTCCTCCAGATAGGGAGTAATCTCAGAAACCATATTTAATTCAAACATAATTTGAGTGGCCCTGGTTAAAATTGCAAAGTTCTCAGTGTCAACTTTTTGAAGATACTCTCTTAAAATCGAAAGTGCTTTTTTAAGATCACCCTTTCTCTCCCGAATTAATGACCTTGCTACTACTGCTTGATAAAAAGCTGGCTCCAAAGATAAAGTTTTCAAAAAATAACGATCCGCCTTTTTATCGTTGTTTAGAGCAAGGTATGCCTTACCTAAATAAAACGTTAGAGTAGCGTTACTACTTGAGTACTTAAGGCATTTTTTAAGTTTTTTAATTGCCTTTTTATGGTTACCTTCATTCGAAAAAGCCTTGGATAGAAACACACATGCTTCTTCATTTGAAGGCTCTGAAACAAGTACGTCTTCATAAGTTTTCTTTGACTGCTCAATATCGCCTCTTGCGTTTTGAAGGCCTGCTAAAATTAATTTATAACTGATGTTGCTGCCACTCTCATTGTTGATTATATTTTTTAAAACCAACTCTGCATTTTCTAGTTGATTTGACCTGATGTAGGAGACAATCAAGCTTTTTCTAACACTGTCATCAAATGGAATGAAGTCATATAGCACCTTAAAAAGTTTACTGGCTTTTTCAGTTTCTCCCAGTTCTTTCAAGTCTACCGCTTTTAAATAAAGGTCGTTTATAAAAAATTTTCTTTCCAACTCAGAAAGTTTCATGAAAACACTTTTGCCATACTCTGAGAAATTCTCTGATTTTAAAACGTCTCCGACATGGCTTTTTGGATAATCAACAACCCTAATTTCCTTTTTTTGGCGCACGTTGCTCCCCTGGAAAGAGGCGCAACTAACGAAAAGAAAAGATATTAATAAAAGCCTAAGCAATTAGATCCCCTGTGAAAGATTCACCTATTTTTTCGGGACCAATTAGCAAGTACTTGAGTACAGGCGGGTTTTTATTCAGTGCACGGCAAATTTTTGCCCTCATTGACGATTGACAAGATGAATCAAATCTTGCTAGACCATGAGCGCAGCAGATATGAAACGACGCAAAATAAACCTTGCGCACCTAAGTGACTGGAATCTGTTTGAGTTTTGCAGCAACGCACCGCTAAAACTTTTACATAATTGATTGTTTCGCTTTTGGTTTTCACATATAAGGCTGCTTATAAATAGATAACTTTTAAGTTAAAGTTCAAGGGGAGTTACAAGATGAGCGACGTCAGAATTATTAAAAGATACCAAAATAGAAAATTATATGACACACACCAAAGCTGCTATGTAACTCTGGAAGAAATTGCTCAAATTATTAGAGACGGTAACGAAATACAAGTTATTGATAATAAATCAAAAAATGACATCACCTACATTACACAGATCCAGTTACTATTTGATCAAGAAAAAAAATCAACAAAACTTGGTAACGTTGACCTCCTAAAGCGAGTAATTAGATCAAACGAGGGCACATTCACTGGTTATATTTCATCTCTAGAGCATACTGCTCTTGGAATTGAGCCTTTAAAAGAAGAGCCAGTTACCAAAACTACTGCATTTGGAAGTCCATTACATTCAACTGAGACTAATACTTCCACTTCATTTCAAAACTCTACTCTAAACTAATTAAATAATTTCACCAAAATATCTTTAACACCATCATAAGATGGTGTTAGGATGTTTTGTCTCTAAAAAAAATGACTTTGACCCAGGGACTAAGGAGATGTCATGAAGAACCTAAGCCTTTCAATTATTACTCTTTTAACTTTTTCTATTTGTGCCTACTCAGGCACAGCAATCGAAAATATCGTAGACAAAAATAAAAACAATTCCAGTCCAAGTTTCGTATCGTCATACCTTAAAGGTCACTCCTTTGGTATTGGACTGGGTCAGACTTTTCTACATGGTGACTTTTCTGAAAATGGCCAAAACTCCATAACGGTTGATGCGTATTATGAGTACAAAGCAAGTTACTCTTTTGATTTATTAATAAACGGACACTTTTCAGGCCACAAAATGGGCGAAAAAGAATCAAACTTAACAGGTATTGCCGCAGGGATTAAAGGCAAAATCATGAACTTTGACGCTTTTACTCCTTTTTTCGTTGGCGGGCTAGGCTTCTACTTACCCACAGTAACAAGATCCGTTAATAACGTGATAACTGAGTCTGACTCAAAGGTTACTTTTGGTACTCATTTTGGCTTAGGTGCAGACTTAGAACTTAATCAAAACTATACAGTTGGCTTAATTGCTCACGTGCACAACCCATTCGACGTTGAACAAGAGCTACTACCAGAGATAGAAGGATTCTATTACAAATTACTCTTCACATTGTTATACAAGTTCTAAAAGGTGACTCCTCGTTTAATTATTGTTTCAGGCAAGGGCGGTGTTGGAAAAACAACAATCGCTCACGCCCTAACCAAAAGCCTCCGCGCAGAAGGGTACAAAGCCTTCTACACTTCTTTTGACCAGAGTTGTCCGCCAGAGATCCTTACAGATGGAACTCCTAGGTTTATAACAAGTCCGGAGGAGAGCAGCGAAATTTATATTGGATTAAAATTAAACTCTCCTCTTCTAGCAAAGTGGGTAATGAAAGCTCCGTTTTTTAAGGCACTATTCCAAGTACTTCCCCCTCTGGGTCATATGATTTTATTAGGGCATTACATCAAAGAGCTTGAGGATAACCCTGACCATTATATTGTGATCGACTCACCTGCTAGTGGACACGCAATGAGCATGATTAGCTCACTAAATAATTTTAAAGAAATCTTTAAATTAGGTGTCTTAGTAGATGATATAAACCGTATGAATAGCTTCTTGAAAAAAGAAGGAAATACTAGAGTGATCATTAGCTCAATTCCAACAGAAATGTCCGTTGAAGAGGGACTCGATTTGAAGAAGTTTTTTATCAAGAAAGGGATAGAAAACACAGAACTTATAATTAATAATTCCCTAAATAATAGTGAGGTAAAAGACTCTAAGGCTCCTTTAGCAATGAAAAAGCTTGAGATCGAAAAAGAGATTCTTGAAAGATATTTTGAAAAAGAAGTAAGACTTATTCCTCAAGTATTTTCACATGACACCAAAGAGATCCTTAAAAAGATAAGCCCATCAATTAAAGGAATATTAAGTGAAGGGTAAAAACTATAAGTTAGAAATTTTTTGTGGCACAGGAGGGGTTGGAAAAACAACATTGGCAACTTCTCGAGCAAAACACCTATCGGCTCAGGGACTCAAAGTTTTACTTATAACAATTGACCCATCACTAAGACTTAAGCAGGTATTAAATCTTGCTGACAACAGCGCCGGACAAGTAAGAAAAGTAAACCTTGCCACAGTCGAATTTGACGCTCTTTTAATGTCCTCCCAAAAAACTTTCGATAGGCTTGGGATCGACAAAGAAAAAAATAATAAAATTCTTGAAATTCTAATGCGACCAAATGGTGGGATGAATGAAATAATGGCCATTATTGAAGTTCAATCTCAACTTGAATCTAATGAGTATGACAGTATTATTCTAGATACTCCTCCCGGAAAGCACTTTCTTGATTTTTTAAACGCATCAAAAAAAATAGATCGATTTTTTGATAAGTCATATATTGAAATATTTAAATTCTTAGGTAAGAACTCTGCCCCTAAATCCGGAGGAAAAAAGTTATTTGGAAAGATTGTCTCCTCCGGAATAAAAAAACTTCTCACCTACCTTGAAAAAGTAACAGGCAAGGATTTCGTAGAAACCTTCATAGACGCTATTTACGTTTTACATCAAAACAAGCATTACTTTTTAAAAGCTCTTACCTTTCAAAGATTTCTAAAAGAAAGTAATAATTACCAGTGGTTTCTGGTTAGCTCCACTGAGCAAAGTAAAGTAAAAGAGATTATTGAAATAACTAAGAACGCAACTCATCTCTCAAAAGAGCACTCGGTACTGCTAGTTAATAAGTGCCTTGATATGGGAACCTTAGAAGAAGACGATTTTGAGGCTACGCCAGTTAAATATTTTATCGAAAGAGAAAAGAGAATTATTAACTTCTTTGACCAATCGAAGCTATTTAGAAAGTTTCTAAAATTTCCGGATATCTATGAAGCGGACCCAAAGAAGCATGTTGAATCACTGACAAACCATTGGGATTGAGAAATGGATATTACTACAAAAAATCAGCTCGATGAATTTATCATCACAAACTGGGTAGACATTAACGCTTATATTGATCAACAAATGCACGGAAAGGAAATTCCATTTTACACAAGTGTTGATATAAGAGAGAGTAGAACTAAATATGCACCAGTAGATAACAACTTATACCCAGCAGGGTTTAATAATCTATGCCTACTGGACTTGGATGCGACATCAAAGCAAATTAAAGAAACCATAGATGGTGATAGTCAACGTGTTGGCATACTTGTAGAATCCAATACGAAAAATAAATTCTACTTGGATAATATCTTCTTTCTCTCTAATTCAATCAGGGAGTCTGGTAAGGATGTTGTTCTACTATCTTTTGATAATAAATTATTTAGTAATGAGCAGGTAACTTTAAATCTCGAAAGTCATTCAAAATTCCCCATAGAAATTTATCTAGCAAATGTCGTGAACAACCACGTTAATATCATCGACAAAAACTTAGTTGTTGATTTTCTAGTTATCAATAATGACCAGTCTGCTCCCATTAACTTAGACTGGAGCTCTATAAGAACTAAGATGTCTCCATCTCCCGAAATGGGCTGGTATAGAAGACAAAAAGTGAAACACTTTGAGGCATATAGAGATGTGATCTCCAACTTTTGTGAGAAGTTTAATATCGACACAAATCTTCTGCAGGCAAAATTTAAGAGTGTTCACGATGTGGACTTCTCAACCAAGGTGGGGCTTGATGACCTGGCCAATCAGGTGAATGAGTTAAAAACACAAATCAATAGTGATAAAAAAGTCTTTATCAAGGCTTCGAAAGGGACTTATGGAATGGGTATTCATGTGGTCACTAACGGAGAAGATGTTAAAAACTTAAACAGAAAAAAAAGAAATAAACTAGACATTGGAAAAAATAAGATCAAATTCACAGATGTGCTTATTCAAGAAGGGGTTGAAACCATCATTAACTATGACAACATGCCTGCTGAAGTTACTATTTACCTAATAGGCGGGAAAAGTGTCGGAGGCTTTATGCGTGCAAACTCTGAAAGAGACTCCAGTGAAAATCTGAACTCAAAAGGGATGGTGTTTAAGAAATTTTGCATCTCAGAGATTAGACAAAATCGTGATGATGTGATGAAAGAGGCTGTGTACTCAATCATTGGTCGTTTATCTTGTCTGGCATCCATTGTAGAGTATGAAAGAACACAACGAGGTTAGTATGAAAGGCTCGGTTAATAATGTCATCGAAGCAATTGGCAATACTCCAATTGTAAGACTTGACCCTAGTTTCACAGGGGTAAAATCTGAAATTTATGTAAAGCTTGAATACCTAAATCCTGGTGGATCTATCAAGGACAGAATTGGCTGTTACATTCTCGACCAAGCTCTTAAAAATGGCCTTGTTAAAGCCGGTGGAACTATTATTGAGGGAACCTCTGGAAACACCGGAGTTGGTATTGCAATGTGGGCTGCACTCAATAAAATGAAATGCATTTTTGTGTTGGCTGATAAGCAGTCTAAAGAAAAAATAGACAACCTACGTGCCTTTGGGGCCAAGGTGGTTGTTTGCCCTACCAATGTTGAACCAGAGGATCCAAGATCTTATTACTCTGTTTCAAAAAGGTTATCTGAAACTATTCCAAACTCTTATTACGTTAATCAGTATGAAAACCTGTGGAATAGAGAAACCCACTTTCATACCACTGGCCCAGAAATTTTTGAGCAAACAGGTGGTGATTTTGATGTTTTCATGGCCGGTGTAGGAACTGGAGGGACGATATCAGGAACAGCAGCTTATCTAAAAACTGTCATGCCTAATGTTCAAGTAGTTGGAGTTGATTGCGTTGGCTCAATCGTTGCCCAATACGCCAAAACAGGTGATACTTCGGGTGCTCATTCATATGTACTAGAGGGGCTAGGTGAAGACTTTATTCCTGGCAACTATAATTTTGATGTAATTGATGATTGGGTTGTTGTGAATGATAAAGAAAGTTTTATCATGACGAGAAAACTTCTCTCTCAGCAAGCAATCTACTCTGGCGGTAGCTCTGGGGCTGCAATTGTCGGGGCGATTAAATATGCCAAGACACTGAAAGAGCCTAAAAAAATACTAGTCATACTTCCTGACTCTGGAAACCGTTACGCTAGTAAAATCTATAACGATGACTGGATGAGCGATAATGGCTATAAAGAGTCTACATTTAATGTTCAAATAAAAGATGCTCTTGAAGAAATTAATAAAAACAAAAGTCCAATTTTTTCCCTTCAGGACACTGCGACTCTTGAAGAAGCAATTAATCTAATGAATGAAAAAGGAATCTCTCAAATTCCTATTCTTTCAGGTGATATGATTAAAGGTGTCCTATCAGAAAAGGACTTATTGAAACCTCTTTATGACGGAGAATTCAGTGTAAAAGATTCGGTATCTCTTCTCCTTAATTCAAAATTTATTACGATTGAAGAAACCGAGCTTATCTCTCAAATTACAGAAAACCTACTTAATAGAGAGGTCGTCGTTGTTACTAAAGAGAATAAGCCGCTTACTATTTTGACCAATATTGATATTCTTGAATATATATCGACTCACGGATCTTATTAATGAAAAAAAAAACTAACAATATAAACTTCAATACCAAATCAATTCACATTGGATCAGACCCAGATAAAATTAACGGTGCAATATCTCCTGCGATTTATGCAACTTCTACTTATATCCAAAAAGCACCTGCAGATCATTATGGTTATGAATACACAAGGACTCATAACCCAACCAGGACGAGGCTTGAAGAATGCCTTGCTGCTTTAGAAAGTGCAAAATTTTGTGCAGCAACAAGCTCTGGGATGGCCGCTCTATCACTCGTTCTGCATAATCTTCCACATGGGTCAAAGATTTTGTGTGGAGACGATGTCTATGGAGGAACCTATCGCCAACTCACAACAATATTTAATGAGATTCATAACATTGGATTTATTGACACAAGTGATACAAAAAAAACGAAGAAAAAAATTGAAGAGTTTAAGCCTGACTTAGTTTGGATTGAAACTCCAACTAACCCTCTTCTTAAAATTTCTGATATTAAAGAGATATCTGCGAGCACAAAAAAAGTAAAAGCCCTTCTCGCTGTTGACAACACCTTTATGACTCCCTATTTCCAAAGACCATTGGAGCTAGGAGCAGATATCGTCATCCACTCATTGACAAAGTATTTAAATGGCCACTCTGATGCTCTCGGCGGTGCCATAATATCAAGTAATAAGAAATTCATGGAAGGTATAAGATACCTTCAAAACTCCATGGGGCCATCACTTTCACCTTTTGAATCCTTTTTAATTCTTCGAGGAATAAAGACTCTTGGGGTGCGCATGGAAAAACACCAAGAAAACTCAATTAAAATTGCCAAATATCTTGAGTCTCACCAAAAAGTGGAAAATGTTATTTACCCTGGTTTAAAAACGCACCCTCAATTTAAGGTCGCAAAAAAGCAAATGTCTGGTTTTGGTGGAATGATGTCCGTGAACCTTAAAACCAATATTGCTGGTGCAAAAAGATTTATTAAAGCACTTAACCTTTTCTCATTAGCTGAAAGCCTTGGTGGAGTTGAGAGTTTAATTGAACAGCCTGCTACAATGACACATGCTTCAGTGCCTAAAAAAATTAGAGAATCGATAGGTATTAAAGATGGTTTAATAAGAATTTCTGTCGGTATTGAAAACGTCGAAGACCTAACCCAGGACTTTGATAATGCCCTCAAAAAAATTTAAAAATCAGAGGGCTCCTCTGTTTTAACGGAGTAATCGACTAAATCGTCTCCCCCTGCACTTACGCTGCCCGAATTTGGGACATTTGAAACATTTGGTAAATAAGTATTACTTTCTTTTTCAGTCACTTTTTGAGTTCTTTTTATCAACATACCTTTCATGTCCTCACTAACCCTAAAGGCTTTTTTCCCATTCAAGTATTTTTTTGCCAATAGGTATGCACAGTAAACCTTTCCATGGTCGCTATTCAGATCTTCACGCTGGCCTTGAGCAAAGATAAGCCCCTCATTTTGGATTGCATCCAAAACAACTTTTACCTCAGCACAATAATCCCCTTCTCCTGACTGACAAGCAGTATCTTTCTTAATTACCTCTACAGACTCGTCTCCCTTTTTAATATGAATAGGCTCACGGCAAACATCAATTAACCAATTAGTTTTTTTATATTGAAAAGGTTGATAACCAATTGCAATTTCACAATCACTTTTTTTAATGTATAAAAATCTTTTGCCAACACCAAAAGGTCCGACAGACCTTTCTAAATTAATTGAAAAAGAGTCTTTAAAACATCTATTCTCATCAAACTCCTGAGAGTAAGAGTTAATCGAAATTACTAATGCTAAAAGACTAAATAGTTTTAAAAGCATTTTTTTGTACCTCCAGAAAGGCCATTGTTGCATCAGGGCCACCAAGTCCTGAACTCATCGAGTTTCTGACCTCTGAGAAAACCTCGTTGAACGTAACTTCTACATTATTTTTATAAATATTATTTATCTTCATTTTTGCACTGAATAAATAACTAAGGAGCCCTGGCGAAAGAAACAATAATTTATCTAACGCCTTAATACCAAACTTATTTGTCTCACTTTTAGAATTATCAAGTGCTTCTGAATTATGTATCGTCTTATAACCTTTTGAAAATAACTCAACGTTTAACTCTTTAAAATTGATTTTTGTAATTAAAAAATCGAAATTTTCATTTCGATGCGTACTAAATTCATTAATTTTTGTCTTCAAGGAATCATAATTAAAATCTTTTTTTTGCCTGAGCTGAAGTACAATTTCAATAAGATCACTACTTAACAGGTAAGACTTAGTTGAAAACATAATCAAAAATAAGTGATCTTTATTTTTTTCGAAGTCAACAAATTCACCGCCTATATCTGACCCTAATGCATACTTCGAAAACAGCTTCATGTTTGGAGTTACAACTTTCCTGAGAGGCACAAGATTTTTATGAACATCCGATAACTTAGTCTCCAATGACTTAAGAAAAGTCGCCTCTCCCTCAATTTTTGATTTGTAAAATTTATTCAAGCTGTATTGTAACTTTTCAAGAATAACATTCTCTTTAAAAAAGATATTTAATTGCTTTTTAATTAACTCGACTGTTGAGTTCTTGTTAATGTACGAAAAATATTCTAGTTCATCTGCATTAATGCCCTCTATTTCTTCACCATCCCAAAAGATAAAGTAATAAGTATTTTGATGCCTTGAAATGATTTCTTGAGTGGTACTTAAATTTTTTTGATCAACAAAAATTATGCAAAATTGAGATGAGGGAATTAGTGATTTAAAATCACTCAATGCTCGAGGACTCTCACAACTACTCTCTATAAAGTCCTTAATTTCCTGCATTAAGGAGTCATCTATAATGATCATTTTAATTACCCTTACAAAAGTCAGTTTTTTTCAAAGTATTAATATTATGAATTTGAATAATTTTACAGTCTCTAATTGAAGAGTACACCTCTAATGGAAAGCATTCTTTGGGCTTCTTATTTAATTCCAAATGTTCTTTATTATCTCTACAATTAAAGTATTCACTTTTATTAAGACAAGCCCAATATTTTGCTTTGCAATTATAAGCTAGCCCTCTACCTACCTTTAAATAGTTAACCTTTTTGTATTCCTTTTTTCTAGATTCCTCCAAGGCTTTTTTCTCAATTTTTTTTGCTAAATCGATCATATCCTTTTTCGCGGGAATCTTTTTGGCCGACTTTTTTTTCACATTTTTGTTTATTGAGGTTAAATCAAAATCAAAGTCCAAGTCCTCTTCTGACTCATCAGACTTTGCCACTTTTTTACTTTTTGGTTGGCTTTTTACCTTTTTAACTGGCTTTGGTTCATATTCTTCAACGGAATCGTTAACAACTTCCATATTGTCTGAGTATTCTTGATTATCATCATTTAGCCCTGAGTTCGTTTCTGTTTTTGGTATCTCATCTGAGGAATTTCCCGAAGAGTCTTTTAAATCTCCATCTCCTGATGCAATTTTATTTACATTCTCTTTAACTGCATTTTGAACCTGCTGAATGACTTCTTCATCCTCAACAAAGAGAGTAACGGCAATAGCTATTACAGCGATAAAGTAAAGAATTTTTTTTCTTTTTAAGTCCTGTTCAGTAAATTTATTCTTTTTATTTTTCTTATCTTTTTCTTCATCTGTATCTAGGCCCTTATTCTCAACTTGATCTGTATTCTGATTATCTGCACTACTGAGATTAGGATTATCCGGTTTCGTTTTATCATCATCGTTGGCTGACTCATCAACTTTTTTTCTTTTTAAAACTCTGTTCATTGATGCCTGAACGTTTTTGCCAACATCACTAAACTTAATTTTTAATTTTTCAATCTCTTTTTTAATATCCATAATCCTAAGGGTATTATAACTTATTTTTAGAACGAGATTGTAGTTATAAACTGATATTCATAAGAATTTTCAGGTGTCATTACAGACATATTACTTTTAAATTTGAAATTTTTTTTAGGGATTAAGGAGAACTTCAGTGAAGATTCATCAGGGAAGTACTCTAGTAATTTTAAAGCAATTTGCCCCATACTTTTTCTATAGTTAATCTCATTTATCAAGCATTGATTATCATCAGTATAGATCCCATCAATTTGAAATTTCTTCAATTCTGGATATTTTCCTATGATCACTTCAATAACTTCTTGAAAAGATTCTTTTACAGTAGAATCATCTATGCCTCTTCTTCGTAGCTCCTCAGTTAGAAAATCATCATTTTTGAAAACCTTACACCCATAAAAAGAATTCATTTTAGAGATTTCATTAATATAGATTTTGGTTTCTCCGTTATTATAAAAACAACTTAAATCAAGTTTTTTACTCAAAAACGGCGTAACTACACCAGCTCTTGGGATAAAGGACCTATTTTTAAACCTAAAACTTCCCATTCCCGCAAAACCATACTCTGACCTAAAAAAATAGTCTCCCGAAGATATAAACTCTCCTTTTGAACAAACTATTCCATGAATGAAATGCTTGGGTTTAACGGTTTCAAGAAGCTTCTGGTGATAAACTTTAGAGTTAAGCTTTAGCTCAAGTGGTATATTTTCAAGTTTTCCCCACCAATTTTCTATTTTTTCACTACTTTTTTTGGTCCATGATGTTTTTACCTCAAAACCAAGCGTCTTTGAAATGGAATCAATATACCTTGGGCCAAAATCAATATCACTCAAAAGCACCTTGTTTAACTTTGATTCACACCATAAAAAAAGATAGGAGAACTCGTTATTCATTCTTCTATTTGGAGTATAAGTTTTGTTTTTTAAACTAGCTTCAAGGGCCAATTCGTAGTCAAAATTTGTATGATAAATCATTTTCGTCTGTTGGTTATACGAAAATTATCCTCAAAACGGCTCAATTCTTCAATGAAGCATACTGGCAAACCAGCTTTTTTTCGGTGATCTAGATTAAAAGAAATTCCCTTGGATCTTGCTGGAGTAATTCCCTCTGGAAGACTATTCATATATGCACTCCAAAGAGTCTCTTTATCGCTTAAATTCTTCACCCAAAAAGCGCCTAGCTGCACATGCTTCAATTCATCTTTATATATTATATCCAATATATTGGCGGTCTTATCATCTCCAATTGAGCGAAAGACACCAGCATAGTAATAGGCAAAATCTAAATTTGCAGCCTCAAATGTTAAGGACATAATACTAAAAAAATCTTCGAAGCTTTTGAGCTCATCAAAATATCGCCAAAAAAAATCATTTACTGGAACATCTCCAAACTTAAGCCCAAGCTCATTGAATCTAGACTGGTATAGCTTAAAGTGCTTTTGCTCATCTTTAATCGCGGAGAAAATTCCAATTGATATCTTTTTGAATTCCACAGCGTTAACAGTATAAGCAAATTTTATAATCGCTCCGGCCATCATTTCGATTGCTAAGAGCTCATGATTGGCAAAAAAGTGTAAAGCCAAAGCCTTATTTTTATCATCTTGAAGAGAGCCCGCTTTTGGAAACTTCGCCCTTTTCTCACTAAACTTATATTGGGAATCACGAGCTGGCATATTAGGAATAGGTCTTCCAACCTTTCGCTTAAAGCAGATAACTTCACTAGGAGAGAGAAGTTTATCCTCAACCTTTGGACAAAATAGAATATGCTCGCAGTAATCAATAATATTCATTTCAATTTTTTAAAATCTTTTAAAGCTCTTTGAATTACTTTTTCTTTTTTTACGATTTTTTCCTCGGCCTTCGCCTCTTCCACCTTTAGATTTAGCGCCTGAGAAATCAGCTCCACGCCTTTCCCCTCTTGGTTTCCCATAACCAGATCCTGGCCCTCTTCTTCCTCGAGCGAATCTTCTATTTTGAAAACACTCTTCACAAATAGCAAACTTAGATTTGTCGTCAAGCTTACAGCCACAGCTAGCGCATCTCTTTACAATTCTTTGTCCAAGAAGGTTATTTAATTTCTCTACCGCTTGAGATTTATTGTATAGAAGCTCTTGCTCGTTAAAGGTGAAATTCTTTTTGTTAAAGTGACGTGCGAGCCATTGATAAAGCTCAACACATTTAATAGCGGTTTCCAGATAATCAATATCATCACTATTTGAATCAATCGGTTCATTAATAATATCAGTCTGACGAACATAGTTATTTAAAATATAAATATAATATTGAACGTGCTCAATTAACCCCAAGTTTACTGGCGCACAGGAAAAACCAAATATTTCCGCATCACTCAAAGTGAAATCTCTATTCGCTTCCTCAACAAGTTCTGTCAGCTCGATCATCTCTTTAAGCTCAACGCAATAAAAAGGTTTCTTAAAAGTCATTGTGTTGAAGAGTCTTAAGAACTCAGATAGCCCTAGAAGCGGCAAACTATTTTCTGTTAATGCAGTATTAACTTGCGCAAAAATATCCAAGTCCGGTCCAACCATACATTGTTTTTTCTGAGGTAATTTTCCATCAAGCGCAGATCTAATTTTATCTAAACCTTCCTCCACCTTTGATAAGCAACCCGCTTCTCCCAATGGAAATTTTTGATATCGACCTGCTCGCCCTGCAATCTGTTTAATCTCGCTTTTTGAAATATCAAAGGACTTACCATTAATATGCTTCGTAACAGTGCTAAAAATGATTCTCTTTATTGGAAGATTCATTCCCATTGCAATCGCATCTGTCGCCACAATTATATCTGTTTCACCAGAGTCAAATTTACGGGCCTGCTCTCTTCTGACCTCAGGGCTTAGTCTTCCATAAACAATTGAGACTTTAAAACCAAGTCGTTCAAGTTCTGATTTATATTTAAGGGCATTTTTTCTAGAAAATACAATTAATGCATCTGACTTTTCTAAATCGCCAAGCCTCACAGGGTTTTTCATCACCTGAAGCTCTGTCATTCGATCATAATTTTTTATTTCAAGCTCATCGCCACAAAGTTCAACAATATTTTTCACAAGCTCAAGAACTGAAGGGTCCCCACAAACATGTACTTCTGGAGAAAAAATATTTACTAGCGCACGTGTCCACGCCCAGCCCCTTTGCGGGTCAGTGATCATCTGAATTTCATCAATGACGACACAATCAAATATTTCTTGAAAACGGGCCATCTCAATTGTTGATGAATAGTGAGTAGCTCCCGGTATTTCAATAACTTCTTCTCCCGTGAGAAGAGTTGTCTTGCACCCTTTTTCGTTTAATGTGTCATAAAGCTCTGCCGCAAGTAATCGAAGAGGAGCAAGGTAACAGCCTTTTTCGACTTTAGATAAGCCTTCAATCGCATGGTACGTTTTCCCTGAATTGGTTGGACCCATATGATAGATAATTTTTCTTTTAATCTGTCTGGCATTACTAAAAGCCCAGAATTGCCCAAGGTAATCTTTTAGAATTTTTGCAGAGATGTCCTTTCTCTTTAAAGTTAGAATAGACTTCAGAAATTTTTTAAACTCAACTTCTAAATACTTCTTTGATCGCCAGATATTGGTTGAGAGCATTTGATACCATCTTTCGTATTCAGGCTCTGAGATAATATCGAGCTTTAAATCTTGATCCAATAATTCTTGATCAAAAAACATTTGAAGGGACGAGAGTCTTTTTTTCGCCATATCGGATGGATAGGAAAATTCAGACTTTAATCTATTTTTGACCTGAGACTCAAGACGATTCAGAGTACTTCTTTTTAATTTAAATCTTAAATTAAAAAAGCTTTTATCAAGAGTCTTTTGAAGATCTCGATATAAAGTTTCACAGATACTTGCATCATCAAGCTTTTCACTAATCTCAGTCTTGAAGTTTTCTATTAGCTCCACGCTTTCTTGGTAGGTAGTGTCTCGAAGTTTGAACCTGTAACTATTTAGACATTCTGAGCAACGGCAAGGGAGCTCTTTAGTTTTTAACTCTTTATTAAAGTTCTCTTCGATTTCTTTTTGAAAGTCTTCGTGGTTTTTCTTTTTCTTAGTGACGTAACTTTTGAAGAAATCGAGATAGTCACCAATGTAGTCTTCTTTAAATTTTCCATCAACCACACTTGTTAAAGGAAAATCCTCATTATCTGGAAAAATAAAATCATCAAGAAAACACAGCTCAAGAATGTACTCAAGGGAAGCAAAGTCCTTAAAGCTTACAAACTCACGGTCAAACAGTTCCTCAAGACTTGGATATTGTTGAAATAGATCGAAAAGATTTGTTTGAATTGTCTCTAGGAAAGATAATATCTTGCTTGCTTCTTCAGTTGATCTGACCTCATCCGCATCTTCGGAGAAGGCTTGAACTTTTATGAAGGCTTGTCTTTCTTGGTCTATCGCTTTTTCAATACTTTTATAATCAACTAGGTGCATTTATTTTTTCCAACTTTATGTACTGCATTATACTCGCACCCTATCCCAAGGACCTACCTTGGTCAACTTAGCGATCTAACTCAATCAAGTACGAAAGCGCTAGCTTAGCAAACTTTACAGGGTGGTCTGCAACTCCTCTCGCAACCTCAAGAGTATCATTACTTGTATGGATCTTTCGGTTCATGTCGTTTTTCTTCGCCTCAAAAGGAAATGATGCTGGAAACCCATTGCCTGTCCAAGAAGCATGATCAGAACAAGCATACCCGCATCTGTCATACATCCAAGAAAGCTGTAAATACTTATCGATTAAGTTCCCTAAAAATGCGTTTTGCTCCTGATTCGTGTAATCCGAAATTAAGATAATATCTTGATTTCTTGAGCCATGATATAACGTCATATCAAGCTGAAGGACACCTATAACCTTTTCTTGGTTTTGGTTGTAAAGACGAGCAATTTCTTTGCTCCCCAATAGCCCTACTTCTTCTGCAGAATAGGCCATGAACTTAAGTGTTTTTTTAGGTTTAAAATTGCCGTCAACCAAAACTCTAATGACTTCAGTTATTGTTGCAATCCCAGAAGCATTATCGTCAGCTCCTGGAGCTTTATTATGCTCACCACCAAAATATCCAGCAATTGAATCAGCATGGCCACCAATTACGATTGTCTCATCTGACTCACCGTTTATCGTTAGAATAATTGTCGGTTGCGGCCATCTTTCATGGCGATAAATTTCAACGCTTGCGTCCTCACGGTTTGCAATAATGTCTGACCAGTGATCGGCAATCCACTCAGACGATTGAATCCCTGTTTGAGCTTTGTAGTATCTATTATGGTATGAGGATAATTTCGTGATCGTTTCATTAATGTTTTTTTCCGCAACCATTGGGAGATAAGTATTAACTTCATCCTCATTCGAAATACTGTAGTCAATAAAATATTTATTCAATTCACCAGACCTTGAGTTTTTTAGAAATTCTTTGGCTTCCTCGAGGGTATCATGAACAATAAACCCTCCACATCGGTGATGTTCTTCATGCAAATGATGAGACAGTTTTAAAATATTTTCCTCTGCAACTTCTGCGATGAGACCGTCTGTAATCTCTGTTTTATAAATAAAGTCAAAAAGATCCATTTTTTGGTGAGCAACGTCATTATCAGTGGTTACTATTTTTGCGTGCAAGGCTCCTATAAATAAGATCGAGGAAATAAGAAAATAAATGATTTGTTTTCCTAACATTAAAAGCCCCTCCGCTGGACGTTGAGTTTCCTCCTTGAAACCCGATGGTTTACAAAACCTTTTAATATTCTAACAATGAATGAACTGAGAAAAACTAATTTAATCTTACATAGGAAATAATTAATTGAGCTCATCTAGTCTATTTAAACACCGAAATTTCGCTAGACTTTTTTTCGCCAGCGGAATCTCTGAATTTGGTAGTTTTGTCACAGACACAGGGCTAATGCTTTACCTTTTTTCACTGACTGATAATTCGAAGTCATGGCTTGGCACTTCAAAAGCTGTTTTCATTCTCTCCTATACCTTAGGAACTTTTATTGGTGGTGGTCTTAGAAACTATAAAAGTTTTAAGAGGATATTATTATTTTCAAACCTCATTAGGATTCCACTACTCATATTAATGATCTTCTCAGAAAGTCCGACTCTTTTAGTTTGCCTCTCGGGTCTAGTTGCATTTTTTCAGGGGATCTTCACTCCATTAAGACGTGCTTTAACTAATGTTTTCGTACCAAAAGAAAAAATAAAAAAAGCAAATAGTCTATCCAGCACAACCTACGCCGCACTTCATTTAATTTGTCCTTATATTGGTGCATTAATTTACACACGACTTGGTACGATTACCCCAATTTTCCTAGGAGACCTTCTTACATATGTCGTTGCCTTCATCTTACTTCTTGGAATGAGCGATATAAAAAATATAAATCAAGAGGCCTCTGATAAAGAAGCTGGGTTTATGTTTGACCTAAAATTTCTATCAAAACACCCCCATATTAGGACCATGTCAATCCAATACGCCATCGTCGGTATGATGGTTGGAATTTTAATTCCACTACTTTTACCCTACACACTTCAAGAGCTTGATGGAACAAAAGAAGACTATGGAGTAGTCATGCTTTGTTTTGGGCTAGGTGGACTAATTGGCGGATTAGTATCTAATAAGATCGGTGAGTTCATTCCCTCAAACAAACTAGCCGTTATTGGATTTCTCTTTGAAGCAAATATGCTTTTAATTTGGATTCAATTCAATAACTTTATATTAGCTTGTGCACTTCTTATTATCTGGGGCGCCGTCGTTTTTATTCGAATTCCTGCTCAGTTTAATTTTATTAGCGAAACAATTGAGACCAAGGATTTGGCAATGGCCCATTCAATTGTTCAAATTTGTTTTGTTATTCCAAACTTTTTTGGTGGACTCGTTGTGGCACTATTTGCGGACATGGTGTCAGTGAGACAAATGTATATGTATTCAGGAATAGCTTTTTGTTTGATTGCTTTTTTTAGAGTCTTTCTTTCAAGCACAAGAGACTTTTACTCTCTTAAGACAAATCAAATAGAAAGAGAGCTGATTGATTAACCAGCTCTCAAAAAAGATTTATTAGATTAACCCACCTCTTCGAAGAAGTGCATCTACCTTTGGCTCATGTCCTCTAAAAGCGATATATAAGTCCATTGGGTGTTTTTTATTTCCACTTTCTAAAACATTTTCCTTAAAAAGCTTTGCTGTTTTGGTGTCAAACAATCCATTTTCCTTAAACGCTTCAAAGGCATCTGCATCTAAAACTTCCGCCCACTTGTAGCTGTAGTAACCTGCAGAGTATCCACCTTGAAAAATATGCCCAAAAGAACAAGAAAAGTTTGTTCCATCTACTTTTGGAAATACATCCATCTCATCCATCACACTTTTTTCAAAAGCCCCAAGATCTTCTACACCTGCACCTTTTGTGTGCCAGTTCATATCGACAGTGGCAAATCCAACCTGCCTCATGGTTGCTAGCCCCTCATGAAAAGTTCTTAGGCCTTGCATTCTCTCAATTGTTTCATCAGAGATTAATTCTCCCGTCTCATAATGTTTGGCAAATAAACTTAAACACTCTTTTTCAAAACACCAGTTTTCTAAGACTTGAGAAGGAAGCTCTACGAAGTCCCAAAACACATTTGTTCCGGAAAGACTTCTGTAGCGACACTTAGTTAATAGTCCGTGAAGAGCATGACCGAACTCATGAAACAATGTTGTCACTTCTTCAAAGTTTAGAAGAGAAGGCTTTGTCTTTGATGGTTTAGTAAAATTACAAACAATTGAGATGTGAGGACGATGGTCTTCTCCACCTTTTTGAAACTGC
The DNA here is from genome assembly GCA_002323535.1 of Bacteriovoracaceae bacterium UBA1511. Taxonomy (GTDB): domain Bacteria; phylum Bdellovibrionota; class Bacteriovoracia; order Bacteriovoracales; family Bacteriovoracaceae; genus UBA1511. Next base: position 6,864 of record DCQT01000108.1, on the reverse strand, counting down.
TCTTTGTAGCTTGTCATCCATGCTCCGCCTCTTTTTCCCTTTCTTGGAAAAAAGTCTGCGTAAAACAGCCCTACGTATTCATCATTTTCGCCATGAACTCTGTAAGCAGTTACGTCTTCATGATAAACATCAACAGAGTCATCTCTTTTAAAAGTTAATCCGTATAGTTTATTAGCAACTTGAAAAACACCATCAACAACATTTTCCAGCTTAAAATATGGCCTTAATAGCTCTGTATCCAAAGATAATTTTTCTTTTTTTAATTTTTCGCTCCAAAATGAGTAATCCCACCGCTGAAGCTCTCCTTCAAATCCATTGTTTTTTGCAAATTCTTTTAACTCTTCGAGCTCTTCTTTGGCTTTTGGTAGTGCTTTTAACTTTAACTCTTCAAGAAAAGAAAAAACCTTTTCTTCTTTTTCGGCCATTCGTTTTTTTAAAGTAAACTCAGCGTGGCTTGAAAAACCGAGAAGTCTCGCTCTTTGATCTCTTAACTGAACAAGTTCTTTAATATTGTTAATATTTGACGTCTCAGATTCATTAAAACACAAAGACATCCTTGCACGATAGAGCTTTTCTCTAAGCTCTCTATTTTGAGCATACTGCATAAACGGTACATAGGAAGGATAGTCTAGGTTCACAAGGTACTTACCCTCTTGCCCCTTCTCTACTGCCGCTTCTTTAAAAGCTTCTTTAATTCCCTCTGGAAGTCCTTCAACTTCCTCTTCACTTAGGAAAAGTTCATAAGCTTTTGTTTCTGACAATAAGTTCTCTCCAAAAGAGAGTGATGTTTGCGCGAGTTTTTCATCTAGGCTTCTAAGTTGCTCTTTCTTACCCTCGCTTAACAAAGCTCCATTTCGTGAGAAATCATCGTAATGCTTTTCCAGGACACGAAGAGACTCTTGATCTAAATCAAGACTACCTTTGTGATCATATACACTTTTAAGTTTTTGAAATAATTCACCATCAAGATTCACATCGTTGTCATACTTTGTGAGTTTTGCACTAAAATCTCTTGCGATTTCTTGCATTCGATCAGATGTTTCAGCAGAGTTTAAATTAAAAAATATTCCCGCGAGTAGTCCTAATTCTTTTGCACTTTCTTCAAGTTTAATAATTGTATTTTCAAAATTAGGATTTGATTCAGACTTAATTTCATCAATTCTCTGCTTTGACAGAGTGATTAAGTTATCTAATTCAGGAAGATATTCCTCAAGGTCAATTGTTGAAAATGGAACATGGTCTAGCTTTTCATCGTGCAAGAATTTCATTAGTTCTCCTTTAAAATATTTTTTTCATGTTTAAAAAGTGGAATGAGAAGAATGAGCCATATAACGAGAGATAAATACATCATCCAAGTCACGGCCGATTCCATTTGAATTTTTATTAAAATTAACGAGATTAAGCCTTTAGCAAAACGATAGATAACAATATCGTTAATATACTTCGCCCCATATTTTTGGCTGGGACTTAAAGGGAAATACAATAACTCCTTGGCCGTTGAAAACAAGGAGTAATCAACTCCTTTAAAAATAACAAAAGCACTCGCTACAAAAATCATTGAGCCAGAGGCAATGCCAAAGCAGCTGATTGAAACTACTAGATAGAGTAAGGGTATTAGGTGGTGAACAATTTTTAATTTAACAAATCTTAATAAAATCGGAATTAGTAAGATCTGCACTAAAAAGGACACCAGGTTGACCATGGAGTAAAGCTTACCTAGATAATCCGTTTTATTAATTTGCTCCGTCACAACGCTTTCAAAAAGAATGTTAAATTTAAAATTGGCCAGGTTAATAAAAAACTGAGAAAAGGTAATAATAGCACCGATTAAAAAAACATATGTTTTTATATTTCCAATTGATTTTAATGGGCTTGCTTTTTCCTCTTCCTTTTGAAGTTCAACAATATTGATATTTTTGTTCGTAAAATAAAAAACAACGCCAGATAACACAATTGGAAGGACTCCAATTATAAGAATCTCTAAAGTACTATAGTTTTTTGTGGCCCAAGAAGTGAATGCTCCACCGGCTACTCCACCAAGGCTACTCATCGCCCCAATAGGCCCATAGAGTACTTTTGCCACCTCATAACTCATCGAATTTGTTAAATATCCAAACAACAAGTGCACTAGAAGGACAATATATATTTCTTTCCAAACGTAAAGAGGATAGGCCATCCACTCACTTCCATGAAAAAAGCCCCAGGTAAGAGCGCTAAATATCACCGCACTTAAAATTCCCACAGCATAAAAAAGTTTGTGAACTTTAAGTTGTTTTTGAAACTTATTAAAAAGAAAGACAACAATAGTTAGCCCAATAACAGAGTATAACCATACGACGGGAGAATTTTTGGCCCCATGACTTTGAAGAAAGATAGAAGTAGTTGTCGACCTCGTAATTGGATATGAAAACAAAACACAAAACAAACTTAAGGCGACAAAAAAAAGATTCTTTTTATCCTTCCCAGAAATGGACTTTATTGTTTGAATAAAATTTTGAGGCATAGGGCCCTGCTACTTCTCCTCTAGGTATTTATCGCCTTTTTGGTTATCAATAAAATCCTGAGGTGATGAAAAAGTGGTTAAATCTAAACTGAGTGAATCTGTGTCTAAATATTTCTCAATTGCATCTTTGTCATTTGAAATATTTTTCATGAATTGAAAAAGCTTCTCAATAGATTCTTGGCTCATTAGATGCTCCATTTCGCATGAGTCTTTATCCGCAACCTCTTGTTCAACACCAAGAAAATCTTTTAAAAAATAATACATTAACGTTCGAGTGGATAAGATTTTATGGACCTCATCATGCCCATCATCCGTGAGAATCAAAAACTTACAATCCTCCTCTTCAGAGACTAAACCTTTTTTCTTTAAATTATTTATTGCAGTAGAAACACTTCCCTTAGTGAGGTTTAATTCTCTCGCAATATCAGTTACCCGTGCAAAGCCTCTTTGCTCTTTTAACTTGTGAATAGTCAAAAGATAGTGAGTCATGGAGTGTGAAAGGTCCGTTTCTTTGTTCATGAATAATGTCCTAAAAAAGCTAAGTTATTGTTATCATTAATGCCTTGCAGCGTCAACATACATAACTTATCCTAAATAATTCAATCAGTTAATCCGAAAATAAATTATGATCAAAAAGACCTTATTAACGTGCTTAATATTTACTCTATCTTTCACTCTCTTTGCGCGAAAAGCTGAAGATATGGACCTATCCGATGCTGATAGAGCTCAGACAAATGCCTTAAATGAGGAGTTCTCAAAAATCCAATTAGAAAAATTATGTGAAGCCCAAAACTTTGAAAAGGATGACGTTACGGCAGTAAAAGGCGATATCTCAAGGCTTTGTGCAGGGGAGGAAGTTGAAGTCCTCGGAATGAGTGAAGGCACAATACAAATGGCCTCAAAAGCATACCAAACAATGACCAATTTCATTTCAACAAAAGGAATAATGTCCAAAATGAAAGAAGCCTCTGAAAAAGGGGACGATGATAAAGGAAAGGATACAAAAGGTAAAAGTGACAAGAAAGAACCCAAAGCCAAAGAAGGTGAAGATAAGAGTCAACAGCAGAAAGATGAAAAAAAACCCAAATCTAAAGACGAAAAAAGGCAAGCCGATGAAAAACCCAAATCTGAAGGCAAAGATGGGGAAGACGGCGACAAAGAAAAAAAAGATGAAAAAGACGATGAATTCGTCGATGTTTGTGGATACATCGGGGGTGGAGTAGAGACAATTTCTGGCTTCCAGCAACAAAACTTTCAAAAACATCTCTCTGGTATTGAGACAACCCCCGATAACGCTCAAACTGAAAATCTTCACAAGATAAAAAGAAATTACAGAGAAAAGTCAAAGAACAACAGCACTAATTCTATTGGCTGGGGCGCAACGACAACCTGTTATGTTGCAAGTATAGCCGTCTCTCCACCAGTTGGTTGGAACTGGGCCGGAAGAATTTTAAAAACAACAGCTTCTGGCTTTTTAACTGGATTTAACAGCGTGCTATCTAAAAAAAATAAACAAGCATCCAACTCAGTAGCAAGAGTTATTCAACAAATGCCAGGAAAGGGCGACTGCAATGCAATAACTGAGAGAAATTGCTTTTGCTCTTTACCGAGTAATTTAAACAACGAACAATATTGCATGCCTGAAATTAGGGCAAGACTTAAAAGAAGTTACGGGACTCAAATGATATGTCTCGATAGGTTTAGAAGACCTGACGATGACTGCTCTTGTATTGCAAGAAATGACTGTTTTGATAAAACTTTTATGAGTGCTGTTAATGGGTTGAACTTCGGTGAAAGCTTTGAAGAGCTAAATCGAAAAAATATTAAGGCCATTAGCCGTGGAGGTCTTGGAAGGTCGGATGGACAACTCGCAAGCCTTGCGGACAATGCTTTAAAAACGGCAAAAAGGGCACTTCGTTCGGTCCCTCTTAACAAAGCTCCTAGAACGAAACTTTCACGAGAGCAACTAGATCAAATAAACGAGGCGAGTGACTTAGGTATTCCAAAAGCGCTCGCTGCCACACTTGCGGCACAAAGACCAGCATCCAAAAGTCTACAAAGTCGTATACGCGGAGGAAGAAGCGGGTACTCCAGAAGCTATTCTCCTAGAAAAAGGACAAAGAGAAGAAATGGCTTTCAACTTAGTGGTGGAACTGGGTCGATCAAATCTGGCTCTTCACGAAGAAAGAAAGATCGTGGCTATACAAAACCAAGCCTCAGCAGAAGCTCATCTCAAAAAGTTCAAAAATTCGCCGAACAAGCAAGAAAAAATGCATCAATTGTAAATAAGCCTGAAGTTAGTATTTTCAAGATTATTTCAGTAAGATATCAAAGGACCAAATCAAAAAGACTGGAATAATTGGAATTTAGATGAGCTCGAAAAATCTTCCCTTTGAAAAAAGCTGTATAGTAATACCCACATACAATGAAAAAGAAAATGTTACGAATATGATTAACATGATCTTTGAGCTGTACCCAGATATAAACCTCTTATTCATTGATGACGGTAGCCCTGACGGCACTGCGGAACAAATTGAAGAAATTCAAAAAACAAATTCAAACCTTCACCTCATCAAAAGACAAGGAAAGCTAGGGTTAGGTACAGCTTATGCAGCTGGCTTTGCCAAAGCGATTGAAATGGGTTTTGAGTACATTGTCCAAATGGACTGTGACTTTTCACACGACCCAAAAGAGATCAAAACTCTCTTATATGAATGTCAGTCAAAAGATTTAGTTATCGGATCCAGGTACGTGGGAGGAATAAGAATTATCAACTGGCCTTTTAACAGGTTGCTTCTTTCTTATCTCGCCGGAATATATATTAGAATCGTTACATCTATTAATGTCCTTGATGCAACTGGCGGTTTTAAGTGTATGAGGTCGGACCTTTTAAAAAACATCGATTTATCTCAATTAAAAAGTAACGGTTATATTTTTCAATTAGAAGTTAATTACAAAGCCTTTTGTTTGAAGAAAAAAATTAAAGAAGTGCCTATTACTTTTTATGAAAGAGAAGAGGGTTATTCTAAAATGGATGGCGGCATCATTTTTGAAGCCCTGTTTTCTGTTTTAAAATTAAGAATTTTAAATATTTTAGGAAAGCTTGTTTAAATCAAGAGAGCTCTTCTGAGTTTCTTGGAAATAAAAAGATCAACATAAAAATGCAAGTTGCCCCGTACTCAAACAACTCTCCTTTTTTTGAAGAGCCAGTTAATTCACAAAGAGCAAATATTAAAAAGCAAAAAGATATTTGAAAGTTTGTAGCAATCGGTATTCCAAATTTTTTAATAACCCTATCAATCAGACCTATTTTATTTCTTAAAAATGGAAAAACAAGCAGGTACACAAGTATCGCAAGCGTTAATAATTTTCCAAAAATAAGCTTATTAATACTAACTCCATTTACTTTTAAATTATGAAGGTTAGTTTCACCTTGGGTATTAAGCTGCTTAAAAGTGTCCCCCGTTTCTATTTGAAACAACCTTTGTCCCCAAGAGATCTCTTCGCCGGAACCAAAAAAACAAACCATTGTTATTCCCAACGCCGTTAAAAAAATGAGCTTCTTTTTATTTTTTAACGCACGCAGACCACGCTTAAAACTAAAGATTCCCGCAGTTACTAAAAAGACGACACTTGACCACTCTAGAAAGCCATCTTCAACAGTAAACTGATACTTAAAATATTGCTCATTAGTTCTTGCTAGATAAATTCCAAGAATTGTGAAAAATAAAACCCAAATGCTTAAAACTTTTTCGATTTTATTTTGAAAGCACCCAACCATCCGTTTATCAATTTTTGCCACTCGACCTGAGTGCCTTCCACCTTCAAATTTTGTCTCAAGCCATGTGTTAGTAATTTCCTCAAGCTCACTTTGAGAGTTAAACCTCTCCCCTAAGCAGAGAATATTTGAGTCGTTATGGAGTCTCGACATTTTAGCATCTTCGGGGCTTCGACAAAGAGCTGCGCGGACGCCAGAGTAGCGGTTAGCAGTCATCGAAACGCCCATGCCTGAGCCGCAAATAAGAATACCTTTTTTGTATTCACCTTCGCTAATTTTACTAGCAAGTTCACCAGCAAAATCAGAATAATCACATCGATCAGCAGAGCTCGTTCCAAGATCAAGAACTTCATGACCCTCTTTTTCAAGAAAGGATTTCAATTGTTCCTTTGAATTAAACCCTGCGTGATCCGATGCAATTAAAATCATAATTTACCTAGTAGCGATAAAATTCTGGTTTATATGGCCCTTCAACTGGAAGATCTAAATAGTCCGCTTGCTCTTTTGTCAGCATGTCTATTTCAACTCCAATCTTTCCAAGGTGAAGTCGTGCAACTTTCTCATCTAAATGCTTTGGAAGCAT
>DCQT01000005.1:3436-4033 GCA_002323535.1 Bacteriovoracaceae bacterium UBA1511 | reverse complement strand
AAACCGTAAGGCTTTATAAGAATAAGTCTCGCTCCAAGAGCAACGCAAGTACGCCCGATACTCCCGGTGTTACCGGGAATATCTGGACGATGTAGTACAATATTAATTAGGGGCTTTGACATTTAAAAATTAAGCGTTTCTTAGGTAATCAACAAGTGTTCTAATCACTAGACCTGAAGCACCTTTTTTAGGACAATATGGAAGGTGTCCTTGAGAGTCACCAATACCAGCAATATCCAAATGCGCCCAAGAAATATCATCTTTAATAAAGTTTTCTAAAAATGCTGCTGCTTTGGCTGTTCCACCAAAACGTGAACCGCCAATGTTTTTTAAGTCAGCAATATTTGACTTCATATCTTCGTGAAACTCAGGAATGATTGGAAGTTGCCACATGTACTCACTTGTATTTTTTGCTGACTTAAGAAGTGATCCAATCAGCTTATCATCGTTACCAAGAACCGCTGCCGTCTCACTTCCTACAGCGACAAGGCACGCACCAGTTAATGTTGCTGCATCAATGATTGCATCAGGCTTTAAGTCACATGTGTAATCAAGACAATCAGCAAGAACAAGTCTTCCTTCAGCGTCTGTATTTAA
>DCQT01000005.1:0-3131 GCA_002323535.1 Bacteriovoracaceae bacterium UBA1511 | reverse complement strand
TCAGCGTCTGTATTTAAAATTTCAACAGTTGTCCCAGAGCGACCTGTAACAATTGAGTCTGGCATTGTTGCATGCTCGTTAACAGCGTTATCCGTCATTCCAAGGACACATGTTACTTTTACCGGAAGCTCGAGTAGCGCCGCAGCTCTAAAAGCCGCGAACATTGTCGCTGAACCGGCCATGTCAAATTTCATATTTACCATGGACCCACCTGGCTTAAGGGAGTAACCACCAGTATCAAAAGTTAAGCCTTTTCCAACAAGCGCAACGTGCTTTGTTTTCTTTGTTACTTTTTTAGGCGTGTAAGTTAGGTGAACCATTTGTGGCTCAAAAGCTGAACCAGCATTAACGGATAAAAATAGACCTGCGCCCATTTTTTTAAGCTCTTTTTTCCCGTTAATCTTAACAGAAACACCATTAATTTTAGAGACGTCCTTTTTAACTGCTTTTGCGTATGTCTCAGAATTTAAAACATTTGGAGGAGAGTTGACGAAGTCTCTTGCAATTGCAATCGACTGAGTAACAAGAAGAGTTTCATCAATAACTTTTTGAAGTTTTTTAACGCTTGCTGCTTTCTCTTTTGTATCAAGATTTACAACTTCTAAGGTGCACTCTGCTTTTTTTGATAGATGCTCATCAAAGGCATAAGTTGCCAACTCCATTCCTTCAACAATTGCATTGATTGTGGAATCAAGTCCTTTAATTTTTAAAGACTCAAGGCTTAGGGTTAAAGATTTTGTTTTCATCTTTGATCCGGTCGCTAGCTTTGCCATTTCTCGTCTCAGGTTTTCAATAGAAAAGCCTTTTTTAGATCCAAGACCGAGAGCGACAAAGTTTTGTCCTTCAATTGAATTAAAGAAAACTGTTTCTCCTGCAGATGCTTTAAAATTTTTTGCAAGTGTTAGTCCATTAAAGAATTCTTTTAGTGATTTATCCCAAGCACTGGTGAATTTAAGCTCTTTGTCTTCACCGAATACAGGCAGAACGAGAAGATCACTTGAAGTTACGTCTTTTGTGGAATTTAAATTATATTTCATCGGAGCTCCTTTAATGTGAGGATGATTTAGGTAATTACTGACTTTTAATCCTGGTAATCGGGCGGTAAACTATCATCAAAGCTTTGTTTTGGCCATTTGCGCTAAAATGGGAAACTGCGGATAATATTATTTAATATTGGCCACTTACAGGTGATTTTGGTGCATCGAATACTACAGCGATATTTTTTGTATAACTTTATAGGCCCATTTATCGGGGCAAATTTATTTTTTATCGCCTTTCTTCTTACATTTCAGTTGTTTCGGATCATGGAGCTTGTGGTTCAAAAAAATGTCGAGTTTCTAACGATCCTAGAGCTGGTTGGGCATATTTGTATCACTTTTATCCCAATGGCGACTCCTTTAGCCGGGTTCTTCGCCATTATTTTTGCCATGGGAAAAATGAGTGAGGATGCCGAGCTTGTGGCGATGAAATCTCTTGGTTTTTCTAAGTTACAGATTTTTTTGCCGTTTTTGATTACAGGATTATTTGTTGGCGCCGTTTTATTAAAGGTAAATCAAAATATCATTCCATATTCTCAAAGAGTTTTTAAAACTCAGGTATTAAAATTATCTTCAAAAAGTTTACTTAGTGAGATTAAGCCTAATCAGTTTTTTTCAGATATTCCCAATATGGTTTTATTTTCAGAGGAAGTAAAAAATGATGGAAAAGATTTGAAAAAAGTTTTTATGAGCTTTGAAGATAAAAAACTTGAGCAAGTAATAACTGCAAGCTCAGGGCAGCTTATTGTTGAGGAAGAAAAAGGAACGACACCCAAAATATTTTTTCGCTTAAAGGATGGTGTCGTTTTAAAAACGAAAAAAGACTTCTCTTATGATAGCCCTTCGAGGATTCAAAAGATAAACTTTGAAGAGTACTTTTTTCCAATTACGAGTCTTTCTGGTGGGTCTGTAAAAGTTTCAAAAGATTCAACTCTGGTGAGTGAAGAGTTAAAAAAGAAAATTAAGACGCTTGAAAAAAAAATGAAGACCGCTGCGGCTTCAAAAAAAGAAGGGATTCGTCGATCCATTGCTAAGGCAACTCTCGAGTTATTTAATAGATATAATTCACCAATTCAGTTTTTTCTTTTTTTGATCGTTGGGTTTTCGATTGGACAAAAAAATATGCGCTCGCAAAAACAATCCGGGAACTCAAAGAGTTTTGTCTTTGTATTAGTGTATTTTTTATTTTTCTTCTTTTGCATTTCTCAAGCAAAAAAACTTGTGATTTCACCAGAAATGGCGATTTTCTTCCCCACTATCGCAGGCTTAGGTTACGGGGCGAATTTGTTTAGAAAACTAGACTGGAACTCTTAGCTATTAAAATCACTTTTGAGATCCTCAAATCTTTTTACTTGGTCAAAAACTTAGTCGTTTTTATTTTCTTTTGATGAAACAAACTCTTTGTCATCATTGTAGTAAAAAAGAGGAAGGCGATATTTTTTAGAGGCACTTACTGGAAAAACGAGGCTTCTAATTCCATTGTTTGATGCTACTTCAAGAACCTTATCATTGTGATAAAGAGTGACTACATTTGAATTACCCAAAACGAGAGAGACCTCGTCACTTAAAATGATAAGTTCCTGGTCGTCTTTTAATATTTTTTGAATAACTTCACCGCTTTCTTTTTTCTGGTAAGCAAGCCAAGTTTCTCCACCTGTCGCCTTAACAATTATTCTTTGGGAGAAGTTCGATTTCTCATAAAGAAGGGCTTCACTGAAGTTATCATTGATAAAAGAAGAGCCTTTTGTTTGGTCAACTTTATAATTTGATGAAGGAAAGGGTTTAAAAGTGATATCAATATTTTCAGAGTCTAACTCATCTTCTTTTTTTGATTCTTTTTCGTTGTTAACAGTAGCTATTGTTTTTTGATCATTTTGTTTTGCTGTTTCTTTAGTGGAACCCATTTGGTTTTCACTGGCAATAATTTTATTGCTTGGAGCGTGTAAAGGTGTGTCACTTGATAAAGTAACTGTTTTAATTTCTAAAGATGTTGTGGATACTTCTTTTTTAGAGAAGGCTTTAAACAGCCCGTACCCACCGAAAACAAGCAAAAGTATCCCTGTGACTATAATAAATTTATTTTTAGAGGATTCT
>DCQT01000066.1:490-9760 GCA_002323535.1 Bacteriovoracaceae bacterium UBA1511 | reverse complement strand
TGTAATAGGTCTCATTTGCACAACATAGATATTTTCATTTTCAATCGCCCATTCAATATCCATAGGCGCACTAAAAGTTTTTTCGATATATAAGCCAGTCTCAAAAACTCGCTTTAATTGAGTATCATCTATAGAAGCCTTTTTTTGATCTCCCAGTTCTACACCAACAACACAGAGGCCCTTTTGGTCGGCGCTTTGAACATATTTTTTCGCTTTTTCCACAATCTTTTTTGAAATCTCCCCACTGTTTCTAGAAATTTCAAAATTATCCGCCTCTAACTCTCCAGAAACGAGGCCTTCACACTGTCCAAAAACAGACTCGATAACAACATTATCTCTATCGCTAGGATTTATTGGATTTCTTGTGAACATTACTCCCGAAGACTCAGGATTCACCATTTTTTGAATAACAACACCCATCCCAATGGAATTCATTGGAAGATTATTTTTAATTCGATACTCAAGACATCGTTCACTATAAGCAGAGCTAAAACATTTAATAATGGCTTTTTCTATTTCTTCTTTGCCTTTAACAAATAAAAAACTGCTAAACATTCCCGCAAAAGAGTGCTCTTTTGAATCTTCATCAAGCCCAGAGGACCTAACAGCAAGGAAGCTCTCACCAATACCTTTTTCTATTAGTGAGTTTTGAATGTCTGCTAATAAATCAGGGTCAACTTTGGCCGTTTGAAAAAGGGCCTCTATTTTTTTTGAATCAATCTTTGGGTCTTCAATAGTCGAAAGCACTGACTCAAAATTATTTTTTTTGATAAAGTCTTTAAAAAACTCATCACTTAAAACAATAAATTCAGGAACAGGAATCCCCGCATCTATCATTTTTTTTAAATTAAGCCCTTTTCCACCAGCAAGAGAAAATTTAGAAATGTTATCTGAGTATTTTATAATCATTAATTTACCCACCAAGCAATCGCGACGACCCACATGTTATAAATTAAATTAAGCGCAATCATCCCCTCGAGATCCTTAAATCTTTCCGTTTGAAACCAGATTCTTGCTTGAGTTAAAATAGTGAGAATAAATGGGATAAATCCCCACCAAAAAATATCAAGGTAATAACAACCAAGAACACCAATCCCAGCAAGAACAGTGATTAATAAATTTGTCAGCGCCTTTTTATAATATATTAAATAAGTCCCAAGAATTGGATGCGCATTTGGATCCATTTTTCTTCCTACCTCGAAGGTAAAAAAGGAAGATAAAACGAGAAGACAAAAGCCTAAGCTCTTTTGAGTGAAAACTAAATTAGAAAAAGGAATACTTATGGCAAATAAACAAACTGGAACGATAATTACCTGGTGAGTAATTGCATAAATAATGGGTGATTTTCCAAGGGTCTTTTCCATAAAAAATTCTTTATACATAAGAATCATCCAGAAAATTGTCGTTAATAAAAAACCACCGGCCATGGTTCCATAAAGAACAAAGCTAAGACCTGTGCACACTGTAAGAATAAAAAATGTCAGATAAATAAGATTCATCACCTGCTTTGGCGTCACTAGACCTCTTGGTAATGGACGATCCGGGTGAGCAACCTTATCTTTTTCAAAGTCTTTTATCTCATCCATAAACCTTAATTCTATAATGAACGCCATTAGCGTCATTCCAATGAAAAATGCGTCACTAAAATCAAGATAAGTAGAGTTTAGTGCCCCCACAGAAAAGATTAAACCAAGAGCAAGAATTAGATTAGCGATTACTGGCACTCTCTCTTTAATAAAAGTTAAGTAGTTTTCCATTTTTTTTCCCCTTTGAAGACTCGCCTTTCGATCTATTCTTGATCGATGCCTTGAGTCCCTAGTGATTTTAATTTTTTGATGTTGTTCAAATAATGGATCTTCTGAGTAGATCACTCCGTCTTGAACAAAAAGATTATCTCTTTGATATTTACGGTAGAGCTTTTGCTCCAATTCAAAGTCTTTACTACTTTGAAAATCTCTTCCCATATACCAAAGGTCTGTCCCTTTGATTTTTATTTTATCGCCCATACAATGCCAGACGACACCATCAACATATTTTTTATTTTTTTTATTTGATTCCTCATCCCCAAGATACATGCCTGAGACATGTGGCCCAGTGACCCACAATACTCCATGAGTATCAACTTCTGTTTTGATCTCATCGATGACTGAACCAAGAAATAAAGCTTGAAAAAATCTACTTTCTTTTGATTTTTTAATACTTAATTTCAGATCACAAAATGAAACTGGCTCAGCTTCTGTCGACCCATAGACAAGTTTCATTTTAGCTTTAGGGAATCGATTGATTGCACTTTGGAAGTCGCGAACATTACCCAGTGCTCCACCAATGTGAAGGTGAGAAAGACTTAACTTTTTTGTCGCCTTGATTAATCGACGAAGGAATTCAGGCGCCGTCGCTAAAGTATCGACAATGTAACCCTCAGGTAGTTCATCTAAATCTTGAAGAGTCCTTTCGTTCCATTTGGAATCTACAACCAAACTCCCCTTGCCTAAAATTAAATTAAGCAACGTTAGATTTGAAAAAACAGTTAAATCAAGTTTTGTTAAATCATTATATTCAAGATATTTTTTAAGGACTGTTCTTTGCCGAACAAGATATCCGTGATCCCGACTTACCCCTTTGGGTTCTCCAGAGCTACCGCTAGTAAAACTTACAATCGCCGGATCTGTTTCTTTCATTTCTTCTATGTGAAATACGCTAGCAGAGGCTGTGTTTAAAATATCTTGTATGGAAAAACAAATCTCAACATTATCAAACTGAGGAACCCTTGAGAGAAAAATCTTTCCAAGTTTTCCCGCAAGAGCTGCTTTAGGTTGATGTTTTTTTAGAATTCCAGAAAACTTCTCTTTGGGCATCCAAGGTTCAACCACAAGAAGTTTAACTCCCACGCCAAGAGCTCCAATAATAAAGGCATATAAGGCAGGCTCTGGTTTTTCAAAAAGAATGACACAATCGCCCTTTGAGATACCTTTGTTAAGCAAGAGTGATTGCGCTTTTAAAGATACATCATATATCTCGCTAAAAGACATATTTAATCTTTTATTTTGAATCGATTTTAAATTCTTAAAAAACACCACCGCAGGACGTTCGGACTTAATATGATCACTATTAATTAACTCAGAAACACAATTCATTGATGCTCCTTCGTTAATTTGTTTAGTGAATTCAAACTCTCTGTTAATGAACTACTCACATCAATGAGACTATCATCCTCTGAGTTTTTAGAATTCTCTGTTCTAAGGTCTCTAGTATATCTTTTTTCCAGCGCAAGGTTTCGACAAAGAGCAATCTCCTCATCCGTAATTTTTTGATCATGCCCCATAATGCTAGAAAGCATCACGCCGTGCTTTCTTGCCAATTGATCGATAAGGTAAACCTTTTTGTAACTAATATCCCGTCCAAGACTAAACGCCTCAAATCTATTATCCATCGTCAAAAGTGCGGTCTCCGCAAGGCACGCGTAGACACTATTTCCCTCAAGACCTATATCTAACTTTTGATCGACAACACCTGGAAGTTCCACCTCGCCGCTGGCAATAACAAGTACATCAGGTCTCTTTGCCGCGTCCTCTTTTGAAATATCAAACGGCCTTGAGACATCACAAACAACGCATCCAGATTTAATTTTTTCAATATCAATTATTCTTTTTCCCTGAGCACTCGTCGTGGTGATAATAAAATCACTGCTATCAGCATGCTTATTTGGGTTCGTTGTATAAATTATTTCACAATTTGGATTAATCTCTTCAAGCTCTTCCTTTAAATCAATAAGCTTATAAAGTGTTGGGCTTGAGATTACGACTTTTTTCCATTTTTTTACTAGGATTTTAGAATTTACTTTTCCAATACTCCCTGTGGCTCCGACAATCATAACTTGCCCATCAAAAACATTGTTCTTTTTAGGAACTAGATTCATTTTCTTAAGCGCATAATCCCCCGCCCACAATGTGGCCGCCGCAGAAAGAGAGTTTCCCGTCGTGAGAGGAATAGGACTTCTTTTTTTGACTGTAATTCCCGCATCTCCAACAACTTTTGTGTACGCCCCCAGACCAATCATTTGAGCACCTTGACGCTCTGATTTTTCACAAATGGAAATTAATTTTCTGTAAACACACTCTTCATTCATCGATAGAAGAGCCTTTGGTGTTTCCGTCATTGCATAAACATCAACAATGACCTCTTGTTTTGTCGATGGACTTACAATCCCTCTAATTTCTCCAAATTTAAATGGAGGAATATAAGGAGAAATTTTTTCAACTAGGCTACTTACTGGCTTTGACACCATTTGATTATTTTTAAACAGTTTTAAACCGGGTGCCTTAAGAAGATACTCTTTTGATAATGGATGGATCACAAATGCACATCTATTTATCGTTTTAACTTTTGGCACTGATAAAATATCACCAATAGGCTTAAGGCTAAAATCATGAATATATTCTTCCACATCAATTGATGTTAGCGGTGTTCGCTCTTCTTTTAGTCCTTGAAAAAATGCCTCTAGAAGCGTGAAGCTTGAAAAATCCACTGACCCAACCTCAGGTAAAAGACAATAGATAGCTAAAACATTTTTTTTGATTAGCGTATTTTTAATCTCTTCATCAGTTCGATCTAGGATGATAATTTTATTACTAAGATCTGGAAGCTCAATTAGATTTAACAGCGTCGGGTTTAGAAAAAATACATCACTTTTATTAAACTCTTTTAAAACTCGTTTAAAAATAAAATTTGGATGCTTAAATTTTCTTCCTCTGAGTTCTTTAATTTTTTTTGTTTTAAATAAATACTTACTTTTGCAAAGAAAACTATCTAATGACTTATTTCCATTTAAAACCAAAGGAATCTTTGCCAAGGTATACGGATCAGCAAATAAACACTCTCCTCCAAAGCTTGAAACCATAGGAATGACACTTTGATTCAAAAGTCCGGAGAAAAACCCTATTTTTTTATCTCTAAAAATATTCCCTTTTGTTTTCACCAAATGATTTAACGACCAAGGAAGAGTTAATTTTCTCAGTTCTTGCCCATCAACGACAGGTGTAGGATTACAGATTGATCTAATTTTATTCAATAAATAATGAGAAACTTCTTTATTCCCCACTTTAAATGTGTGCCCTAGCCCACTAACTGCAACAACATCAAACTGAGAGTGAAGATTAAGGGCAAGGCTCTTAAGTAGTTCCTCGTCATAGTGAACACCGAGTCTTTTTAAATAAACTTTTTTTCCAAGGAACATCGTCTCTTTATCGAGGTTTTGACTTGAGTCACCTAAAACAAAATGAAGAATTCTAAGCATTCGTAACCTCTATTTCTTTTTTAGGGGTTGAAGATAAAATCTTTCTTGCTATATCATTTGGACAGAGTCTCTCATTATCCATATGTGGAAAATCTTTTTTCATGTTTGAAAATGCATACGTATTTTTCATGAACATAAAATCAAATAACTCATCTGGAACACCAAAAAGATTGGTAATTTTTTGAAGTCCATTAAGTTTTGGAAGAGCAATAAGCTTTATTTTGATCTCTAAATTCTGAAAAAATGCTCGAATTAAATCCTCAACACCTACCTGAATCTCTGGAAATAAATAGTAGCAACTCACTAACTTTTCAGTTTCAGGGTTAAGAGTCATGTGGGTTAAATCTTTAGTTAAAGACTCAATAGAGACTAAAGGAAGACTAGCATTTTTTGAAAACGGCAGGGCCAAAAAGACCATATGCCTGATCAATGCTTTTAGATTCAAAAGTGCTTTTGAGAAATAATAAGGCCCATCAACTTTTGGCATTAATTTATTTTCTCTTGTCTCAATAACAATACCTGGTCTGTAAATTCGAATTTTTATGTTTGTTCTTTTAGAAAAAGATCTAAAGGCTTCCTCAACCTTTGCTTTTGAATAGGAGTAGCTACTCATCCTTTTTTCATTTAAACAAAGGTCATCCTCAGAGTAAGTTTGATTATTTTTATTTCCCACAACGGAAAAAGAGGAGACAAGATGAACCATTGGAGGTGTTTTAAATTTTTGAATCAAATGAATTAAATTTTGCGAAACTAAAATATTACTCTCATAAGCTTCTTTGAAACTCATCTCAATATCGTATCCACCAGCGATATGAACCACATCTGTCACCGAGCTCAAATTCTTCATGTCAAAATCGCTAAAATCGCCCTTATCTAAATCAAGGCACAGAACATTCACTTCAGGAAAAAGATTTTTCGTTTTCTCAAACGACTCTTCGCGAGAGATGATCGTAATTTCCACACCCTCAGTTATTAAGGATTGAACATAACTTTTTCCAATAAAACCTGTAGTTCCAGTGATAAGTAAGTGTTTCATAAACTTACCTCATCGAGAGAGACTGGAAGGGAGTAGTTTTTGTTTTTTGATTTGAATACTTTTAAGCTTTGGCGAACAGAGGAGATTTTAAATACTTTTGATTTTTCAATAACCTCACCATCTCCAAAAAATGACAAGCGCTCACTAAGGGAAGTAATTTCAATTTCACTCGTCTCAAAGTTGATTAAGTTTTTATCACTCAAATCTTTTTTTCCAAGCCCAATCATCAAAACAGCTTGAATCAATGAGAGTTTATTTTTGTGCTTAAAAATAGTGACGTTAAATTTACCATCGTTATTTTTTGTTCCAGGAGCCACAATAAAATTTTTCCCAAGAACAGATTGATTATTAATCATTACCATTGAGGCTTCTTGAATATTATTAAGCTCTGGAAAATCTGGAGAAATTATTTGTAGTCGATGAGATTGAAGCTTTCTAAGGAAATAAATTCCTAAAACTAATGGATAAATACCTGGCCCAACGAGACTGACAAACTTTTTAAACCAAGGAAAATCTAATCGAAGGTCATTTATTTTTCCTGCAACCTCAGAAGATATACCAATTCCTCCACAGGTGGACATCAAGTGCCTATTAACTGAGATCAAATCGATGGACTGAATTTTTTTATCTAAAAAAGTCCTCACTGCCTGCTCAATTTTTGAGCTAAGACACAACTCTGAGGCTAAATCATTAGCCGTACCTGTCGGGATAATTAAAAGGGGAACTTCAGTTCCACACATCATTTGAATAAATTGATGAATTGTCCCATCACCCCCCATGGCAAACACGTAATCCACAGATTTTGACATTAACTCTTTTGATAGCGATTCATTGATCTCATCGAGGGAGCTAGGTCTGTGAAAAATAAGGTCATGACGAAAAAGAGACTCTTTTAAGTATTTTTTATAAGTAAGTACCTCCTCTGAAGAGGATGACTTACTAAGATATATACTTATTTTTGCCATAGTGATTCCGATATTGATCACGCTTATAGCAAAATTAATGACTTAGAGGTTAGTTTTTGAAAAAATTACTGATGGCCAATAAAGTCTAAGCTACTGATATCATTATGTTTTTTATTTCTTACTAAAACGCCTCTTCGCGTCCTTCCTTCTGATGTAAAGCCCCTTTTTCACTTTCGCCACGAGAACTTTTGACTCATCAAAGATTTCCACCTCAAAAGATCGCGAAAAGCTAAACTCTTCCAGTGCTTGTGACTTAATTTCACCAAGCACCACGTCACTTATTTCAAAAACTGCAGTGACTACGCCCTTTGCAGGTTTTAAAAACTCAATCTCAGCACTTTGATCCCAAACGATATGCTCCTCTTTCAGATTTTCTAGCAAAATGAACATATAAAAAGGATCTGTCATGGAGTATAAACTTCCTCCAAAATGAGATCCTACATAGTTTGTATTCCAAAAACGTTGCTTCATTTTTACGACTATTTTTTTAAAATCATCTTGAACGTAGTCAATTTTAACGCCGGCCATTAGATATGGAGGCCAATAACTTAGAAGCTTAACGACAGTTTTTGGAGAGAGCATATTAATCATTTTCATTGACACAATTTTATCACGAATACTTAGGTGATTTTCGGGAAAATTATTTTATTTTCTTCTATGTTTCAGCTAATGTTTGCTGTTGATTTATTCAGGGAGGATAAAGATGTCTACGGAGATGAAGCACGCAAATGGCGCACTTGATCAAACTCTTGGCCCCGTTATGCTTTGGGGCCTTGGTGTTGGATACGTAATTTCTGGAATGTATTTTGGATGGAACCTTGGATTGCCCGAAGGTGGCACTCTAGGTTTAGCAATCGCCACACTTTTTATCACTATCATGTATGTGACATTTACTTTTAGCTACACCGAACTCGCCTGTGCGATTCCAAAAGCAGGAGGAGCTTTTTCTTATTCGGATCGTGCCCTTGGAAAAAACTGGGGCTTTGTGGGTGGAATGGCCCAGCTTGTTGAGTTTGTTTTCGCTCCGCCGGCAATTGCATTTGCCATTGGAGCGTACTTCAATGAATTTTTCCCAGAACTGGGTATCACCACCATTGCTATTTTTGCATTTTTAATTTTTACGCTCATTAACATTCTCGGTGTAAAAATCGCTGCGTCCTTTGAGCTATTCATTACAATCTTCGCTGTTTTAGAGCTTCTAATTTTTGCCGGTGTCACACTTCCTCACTTTGAATTTTCAAACTTAACAAAGAACGCTTTTCCAAATGGAGTGAGTGGAATTTTTGCCGCGATCCCCTTCGCTATTTGGTTTTTTCTTGCCATCGAAGGCGTTGCCAATGTTGCAGAGGAAACAATTAACCCTCAACGAAATGTTGCTCTTGGATTTGGCAGCGCCATGATTACATTAGTCATTTTATGTATTATCACATTTACAAGCGCCGTTGGTGTTGGTGGATGGGAGGCTGTTGTTTACTCAGCGCCAGGTGCAGATGCATCAGACAACCCACTGCCTTTAGCGCTCGGTATGATCGTAGGAAAAAATAGCTGGCTTTATCACCTACTTATAACAGTCGGACTCTTTGGGTTAATCGCCTCTTTTCACGGAATCATCCTAGTTGCCGGACGTGCTACTTTTGAATTTGGAAGAGCTGGATTATTCCCAAAAGCATTAGGAAGGGCTCACCCAAAATTTAAAACTCCGATGCTAGCTCTCATTGCCAATATGATTGTGGGAATCGTTGCTCTTCTAACTGGTAAGACAGGGGAGATTATCACTATCGCCTGTTTTGGTGCTTTAAGTCTTTATATTATCTCCATGATTTCTCTTCTCAAGCTTAGAAAAACTGAGCCTAATATGGAAAGACCTTATAAGACTCCTCTTTATCCAATATTTCCTATCGTTGCACTTGTCATTGCAACAGTTGCGTTTGTCTCGATGACTATTTTTAATTTAAATTTAGCAATTATTTATTTTG
>DCQT01000066.1:0-177 GCA_002323535.1 Bacteriovoracaceae bacterium UBA1511 | reverse complement strand
TATTTATTTTGCCATTCAAGCGATAGCCTTTGGTCTATATAGATTATTTGCGGCCAAGCAACCCATTACTCAATCAACTTATTAAAGGATAAACCAATGACTACTGATCAAATAATTGAACGAGTTAGAAACTCAGCGTCAAATAAAGTAAAAGTTGCGGTAACAGACATCGACGGT
>DCQT01000027.1:11120-36927 GCA_002323535.1 Bacteriovoracaceae bacterium UBA1511 | reverse complement strand
CTTCTAGGTCAAAATTTCAAGATCTTTTATAAAAAAAGCCCCTTTTAAAGGGGCTTTTTTTATAGTCTTGGTTTTTCAATATTCATATTTCTTGAGGATATCTTGGCCAAAAGTCGTTTTATTTTTTGGTAGTAAAACGCCTTTGATCTTTTTGTTGAGGCTAGGGAGTATTTTTTTACTAAATTCTCAAGCTTTTGTTCCAGCTTTAGTTCTTTTTGACTTTTGTTGTTGATTTCTATGGCCACCAACTTGGTGCTGCCGATAAGTAAAAATAAAAAGAGTATCGATATAGTTTTCATCAACTAGCATATACCGCAAAAAAAAACTCCAAGCGTAAACCTGGAGTTTTTTGAAATTGTTACATTGTGTAAGTACTTACTTTTTAACACTTTTAGCGAATGAAGAACCAAATTTCTTTTGGAATTTTTCAATTCTACCTTCGGTATCAAGAATTTTTTGTTTGCCAGTATAAAACGGATGGCTTGCACTTGAAATATCAATTTTGATTAGTGGGTATTCATTTCCATCTTCCCACTTAATAGTGTCGTCAGCTTTCATTGTAGACTTTGTTAAAATAGCGAAGTCCCCACTAACATCTTTAAAAACAACTGGTCTATAATTCGGGTGAATATCATTTTTCATATTTTTGTTCCTTTCACTAATTTTAGGTGCCTAAATGTGCGAATATTTACTTGTTTTGTCAAGATTATTATTCTGATTAGTGGGCTTGGCAAGTAGAGCATCCGCCACTATGAAGTTTTTTCTCTAGGTCTATAAAGCTCCAATATTTATAGTCTAAGTTGATTTTCGTTATCGCTTCCTCTATTGAGTTAAAACTTTCTTGAAAAATGAGGTCCTCACCATGAAATTTGTTAATAAAGTACTCAAGCTTGGCATCATTTTCACTACTTAGCGAGGCTCCAAGAGATATCGAGGATCTGAATTCACCTGAGCTGTAGCAGCAATGGCCCCAATTGTTTACATCTATCACTTTGATCCTCTAGTTGTGTGTTATTTTGACTACCTAGCTCTTTTTAGTTGCCAGTTCAAGTTATATTGGCTACTTTCTGCCTGATTTTTTTGGAGGTTATTAAAGTGGCAAAGAAAGGTCCAAGAGTTATTATTACATTAGAATGTACGGAAGCAAGAAAAGAAGGGAAGTCACCTTCAAGATACACTATGACAAAAAATAAGAAGACAACACCAGATCGTCTTGAGCTTAAAAAGTATAATCCTTTTTTAAGAAGACACACGATCCATAAAGAGCTTAAGTAGTTTTTTGTATTTAAGATTGTTTTATACAAGAAAAGCCAACAATTCGTTGGCTTTTTTTCGTGCTAAATTTTTAAACTTCCGATGTAGAGTATTACAAACATTACACCCGCAAATAAAACTTTGTTAAATAATAATCGGTTCTTTTTTTTTGAAAAATCCATACAAATAATCTGCCTAAGATGTGACTAAATATCAATATTTACTTTGTTTCTACGTCCTCAAACATCTCTTCTGTGACATTCTCTTCACTTTCAGATTTTTTGTCTATTTTTTTTAACTCTTTAAGCTCTGGCTCTACGGAGTTTAGAAATCTCCTCAATAGTGTCATTTCTCCATTTCTGAGAAAAGTAAATTTAGCACAAACGCGATAAGGCAGTTTTCCTTTTCCAATAACACGGTTCGATGCACTGTAGGTTTGGCAAAAAACAATATCTGCATTCATTATAAACTTTTGAGGAAGGCAAAACTGTATAACTATGGACTGCCCTTCAATAAAAGGAGTTTCTGAAAAGAAGAACATCTCTTCCATATATATTTCCGACATTATAGTAGTCGACCTGGCAATTTTGTGGTCGGGTAGCTTTAGTATTTTTTGAGATATAATCTGTTCTTTGGATGTGTCAGACTCAGTGTCTTGGCCTTCCGAATCACTACTGGGTTCTGTTATGTCTGAATCATCACTTGTTTCCGCCCCGTACTCTTCCTGGCTTTCACCTGTCTCATTTTTAATTAATCTTAGAGGTGGCTTTGAAGCCGAGTAGTCTTCAACTAAAGATTTAATGAGTTCTTTTTCTTCAATCGTGTCTATTTTGGACATGATTACATGACTTATTTCATCTTTTAAGGACCAGACATTGAGGTTAATTTTTTTCAAGAGCACCGGTGCATTTGAATTCTTATAAATCATGAAGGAATTCTCTCACAATGCCTTTATAGATATCCAGTTGGAAAAATTGGCCTCCCTTGCTCATCGCAGGGGAAAATATTTCCCCATTCGTGAGCGCCGCAGCAAAGATTTAGCCTTGTATTTATTCAATGTAGAAGGAGAAAAAATGAATTTATTGTCTAAGAAGCTTGGCCTTGCCGTTGTGTCTGCCGGTTTTGCTGCTCAAGCGTTTTCAATGGTATCTTCGGGCTTCCAAAGCCATGAGGCCAAGTTTGTTCCAGGAGAACTTTTAGTAAAACTAAAAAAAGGTGAGAAATTATCTAAGTCTTCTCTCGGTGCTTATGGGGTTATGGTTAAAGAGGAGATTCCTTCTAAGTCTGGACTCATGCTAAGAGTTGAAACTGATGGCACTAAGTCACTGGGTCTTCTAATTTCGAAGATCGCAGAGAATCCTTCTGTTAAATTTGCGGAGCCAAATTATATTTACTCAATAAACAACACTCCTAATGATCCAAGGTTTGGTGAGTTATGGGGATTGAATAATACAGGCTCAAATGACCCAAGTCGTACTCCAGGAACAGAGGGGGCAGATATTTCAGCCTTTAGAGCTTGGGATATCGAAAAAGGGAGTAAAGAAATAAAAATTGCCGTTATTGATACTGGTGTTGACTACAATCACCCTGACCTTGCTGCAAATATGTGGCGAAATGAGGCAGAGCTGAATGGAGAAGAGGGTGTTGATGATGATGGAAATGGTTATGTTGATGACATCTACGGATGGGACTTTTCAAATAATGACAATGATCCAATAGATGGCCACTCGCATGGAACACACTGCGCAGGAACTATCGGTGCAGTTCATGATAATGGTGTTGGAGTTGCTGGTGTAATGTCAGATGTATCAATAGTGGCGATTAAATTTTTGTCTGACGGTGGAAGTGGAACAACTGCAGATGCGGTTAAAGCTATACAGTATGCGACAAGTCTAGATGTCGATTTGATGAGTAATTCATGGGGCGGGGGCGGATTCTCTCAAGCTCTTTATGATGCAATTGAAGAGGCTAGTGATGCTGGAATTGTATTCACTGCAGCCGCGGGAAATAGTTCTTCAAATAATGATCAAAGACCTCATTATCCAAGTAACTATGATTTACCAAATGTTGTTTCTGTTGCAGCCCACACTGCACAAGATACATTGGCGAGTTTCTCATGTTATGGAGCGGAGACAGTTCACGTAGCCGCCCCTGGGCACAAAATACTTTCGACTGTAAAAAATGGTGGTTACTCAGTTTATTCTGGTACATCAATGGCGACTCCACATGTCTCTGGTGCAATTGGCTTATTGCTCGCAAAAGAGGGGAGACTGGACCATGAGGTACTAAGAGAAAGGCTGATGGGAACATCAGAGCCAATTAGGGCATATAGAAGAAAAACAATATCCGGTGGAAGGTTAAATGCTTATAATCTTTTAACAAATACTAGACCAAGCAGAAATGAGCCAGATCCAACAAAGTGGCAGGAGTATACATTGGACGAGGTGTTTGAAACAGAGCATCCATATCAAAGTAACGCTTCACTAAGCAAAACATATACTGTTGAAGGTGCAAAATATATCAGAGTTATTGTTGATAAGTATGAACTTGAGTCAGGATATGATTTTCTTACTCTTACTAATGGTTCAAGAAATGAAGTTGAAAAGTTCTCTGGTAGAGGAGAAGTTTATAAAACTGATTACGTAGAGGGTGAGAGTTTAACTTTAAGCTTTAGCTCTGACAGCTCTGTTAACCGTTGGGGAGTAAAAGTAACAAAGCTAGAAGTTATTATGGAATAATTCGTAAGAATATATCTTCAATCAAACAAAAAAAGCCTCGCTTAGCGAGGCTTTTTTTGTTTGATTATATAGTTGTTTGATTAGAACAGGTGCTTGTACTTTTTTACAAAAGCAGAAAGCGAACCTACTTTGTCGAGAGTTCTGATAGCTTTGGCGGAAAGTCTTAATTTCACTGTTTGCCCCGTCGCCGGATCAAAAACTCTTTTTGTGTGAAGATTAGGTTTTTGTGTCATTTTTGTTTTATTATTGGCGTGAGAAACTTTGTTCCCTACTAAACGTCTTTTTCCAGTTAAATCACATACTCTAGACATATCTTTTTTCCTTGAAGTTCAAAATATTCTGCCGAAATATAGCGGTGATAAAACTAATTGGCAAGAAAAGAGATCTAAATTATTGATTCAACTTATATTCCTTTACTTTTTTCACGACCGTATCAGCGTCTATTCTAGCTGCTTTGTATAGATGGTCAGCCTTGTAGGCTGATCTACCAAAATGGCCGTCAACACCTAAGTGCTCGATATTTAGCTTGTTTCCAAGCTTTAAGGATAATATCGAGCCCATCCCCCCGTATATTTGATGATCTTCGAGTGTGAATACTACTTTTTTGTCTTTTAGTATTGATAAAAGTGCCGCTTCGTCGAGTGGAGAGACTTTAGGAAGGTCTATTATTTCAGTTGCAATAGAGTCATGCTCTAACTTCTTTTTGGCTTTTATTGCCTGATGAACCATCGAGCCAGTAGCAACAATTGCAATTTCTGATTGACCTTGGTCGTTTAGCTCAGGGTAAGACAGTGGAAAGTTTTCTCTACCGAGGAAGAATATAAGTGATTCAGTGGATTCACCACGTGATCGTTTCTCATGAAAAAGTTCTATTTCGTCAGTGATCAATTGATACGCTTGGGAGGAACAGGATAAGTTAAATACCTTAGTATTTGGTATGGAAGATACTGCTGAAAGATATGTTGTGGATTGATGAGATGCTCCATCAGCTGCATCTTGAAAACCTGTATGTGAAAAGATCGCTACAATAGGAGTCTGGTTAATATTGGCCATAATAAGTGGAAGATTACCTTTCGTAACACCAAACTGGGCAAATGTATCAACGATTGGAATATACCCATTATTAGAAAAGCCGGAAGCCATGCTAATCATATTTGACTCAGCGACACCAATGTCAAATGTCTTATTTGGGAACATTTTTTGGAAAGGGGCAACCCCAGTGGACCCTGCAAGGTCACTAGTAATAGAAACTAAAGGTAGACCTTTTTCACAGAGATCTATTAACGCGTCAGAGACACCAACTTGGATTTTCTGTTTTTTTATTGTTTCTGCTTCACTTTTTTGATTGTCGTCATTACTTTTTTGCGCTCTGATTTGTTCAATCCAATTATTGAACTCTTGTGGAGGCTCGTTTCCATTATAAATTTCAGTGATAAATTCTTCTAGCTTTTGGTCATATGCCTTAAGTGGATAACCATGTCCCCCAGAATCCATCTCCTCTGTGGACTTAACACCTTTCCCTTTTACTGTTTTTACGACAATAACCTGAGGAGAGTGAGGGGTTCTTTTGGACTCTGAAATTGCTGATGTTATTCCACTTTCTAAAGCATTGAGATCATGCCCATTGTCGATGTAAGTAACGGTCCAGCCTAAGGGCTCAAGAGATGAGAATGTTGGTTCTTGAGAAAATGAATCCTTATCTATCCTACCGCTGAGTTTTGTATTATTGTCAGAGATGATTAATACAAATGGATTCATCTTATCTTTTTTTGCAAGACCTGGAATAGCAGATAGAGCCTCTTTAGCCTCTCCCTCCATTATTGCTCCATCACTTATGGTTGCAATAGTTACTCTGGAGTTGTTGGAAAGCTTGTCGCTTGCACATAATCCCTGAGCTTGTGAAATTGCTGAGCCTAAAGGTCCATTTGAAACAAGTACACCCTCTGGGTAAAGATGGCCTTCGCCATGCCCTGCGAGTTTAGATTTAATAGATCTAAACTCTCTAAGGTCAGCGAGAGAAAGATCATTAAAGCCATAATTTGCATGCTGGGCATATATTCCGTTCTCACAGTGTCCTGCGTCGTTTACAAAGTTATAGTCATCAAACCATGGGTGATTAGGTTTTTTAAAAAAAATAGAGAATAAAATACAGTTTATTTCTGTAAATGCTGAGGGCCCTCCCCAGTGCGCTGCGGCGCCACCAATAACTGCGTTTTGGTTCATTAAGGCAATCATCGCCCTTATCGCGCGAGGGTCACTTGTTACTTCACCGCTTTCTAAAGTGACATTAAAAGTTGGTAATGAGCTTGGAGACAAACCAATTTTTCTAGGCATTTAACACATCCTTCATCTAAATTAAGGGAATGGTATAACGAAGCAAATTATTTGTGAAATTTCTGATAGAATTAGATAATAATGAAAATAGCGCTATATTTTATTCTTTTCGTTGGGTTTATGATCACAGTCACTGTAATCGATAAGTTGACAAGTGGCCCATTGGTTGAGTTGGGAAAAGAAGAGAAAAGAGATGGTGCATTTATAATGTCAAATGAGGTCGTCAAATATGATAGTAAGAGGTACTTGAATAAGCTGACTCGTGAATCAGAGGTTTATAAAACAAAATACTCAAAAAGTGATAAGGCTTCATACCAAAAATTTACCAACGAATCAGAGATCGAGAGAGTTAAGGTAGTAAAAGGAGAGGAAGATAGCCAAAATACAATTGTTGAAAATAAAGGTATAGCTGAGCCTAGGGCTGATGTAGCAGAGTCTAGGACTGATCTTAAAGAGAGTTCCAAAGAGTTAATTTACGAGGGCGATGAATACTCGGTATTTTCATACGTAAAAGGAACAGTGAAGTATGAAAATAAAATATGGTTTGATTATATGAACCCTCCCTCAAAAAAATTAAAAAGAAAGGAGTATAAAAATATTTGGAAGAAGAAAGGTTGCTGTCTCTGGCGAAATGGTGAATTTTATGAAGTTGTTTTGGAGAGTAACCTATTTTTTAAAGTTGGAAGAAAAAAAATACCAGTAAAATAAAAAGTCTTTTATTCCATGCACTCATATATATTGGTCGGGTTGGCACCATAGTGAGTTAAGAGTTCTCTTACCAAACGAAGGGCGTTAGATCTAATAGGCTTGGGGTAACGAAATTTGTTATCGAAGCTTTTTACAAACGTTGATGTTCTTATGTTTGAACTAGGGTAGTTTTTAGAAAATTGTAAAAAAACATCTTTTGTAAATCGAACAACTCCAATTGATATAAATGATATCTCGCTAATGGGTATGTGATTGGATAAATCTTCGATTAATTCCTGATATGACTTTTCCCAGCAATTTTCTATTACTATTGGGTCTAAATGAATACCGATTTTGAAACCAAGTAGGTGAAGTCTTTTAATGGCCTTTAGTCGCTGCTTAATTGGAGATGCTTTCTTATCAATACTTTTTGCAACTTCTTTTGGTGATAAAGAGAATGTAACAAATAAATTTGATAGGGGTTCCAAACTTTCTAGCGCTCTTGTGTTAGATGATTTTGTCCGAAGTTCAAGTTTCGCGGTTGAGTTTCCTTTAAAATATTCGTGGTATGTTGGAATTTCATTTGTAAAATGTGAGACCGCGAGGCTATCCGAAAACTCACCCGCATGAAACCAAGAGTTTGGATGAGTTTTCGAGGTACCATCGATTTTCTTAATTATCTCGTCATGGTTTAAAAACCAAACGATATCAGGGGAGTTAAAATACCCCTGTAAATAACAATACTCACATTCATAAATACAATTGTAAGCATGTATAAAATAAAAATGTTTCTCCTTTCCTAGTCCGTATGCATCTGGAGCTTCCTTTACTATTTCCCCTCTTTTTTTTGCCAAGAAAAGGTTAAGGTTATCCCTTTTTTGAAGATATGGTTTTTTGACTTTTTCAAAAATATTGTCATAACGATCAATAGTTATAAGTTCATTAAATCTAATTTTTTTTAGCACATCTTGTGTGTGACTTTTATTAACTAGGTCTTTTTCAACAAATACTTTATTGAACATTTTAAAGGTCACCGTTGATAAAGTCTTCCCAGTCTCGGTAAGAAAAATTTTGTAAAGCTTGTACCTTACAATTGAGGTCCTGAAGGCTTTTTATATCAGTTGTTAATTTGAGAGAAGGGCTTTCAAATGTTTGATCGTGAGAAACCCTTATTCCCGATTTTTCTAATTTCTCCATAAAACCTTTTACCTTGTTTCTCAATTGATGAAACTCTGGGGAGGAAAATTCTGAGAGAGTTTCAAGCAGTTTTTTTGCATTAGCTTTGTTATTCTCTTCAATGTGAATTTTTTTTATAAGTCGTTCAAGTTCAGTCCATGTAATTTCAGTTTCAGATAGATATTTTTTCAATGACCTTTTTTGGCTCGTTGAAAAATAAAAATCAGATAAAGAAACCACTCTTTCAAAAAGTTCATCTTTCGTTTTTTGTTTTTCGTTAGTGAAAAGATTAAAGTAAGCCTTAAGTAAAAGTGAAGAAAGCTTAAAAGAATTATTTTTTACATCTTGGCAGAAATCGAGGTCTTCAGTCGCGTCAGAAATAATTTTTATCGCATATAAGGGAATTTTACTTTCCTTTGCGGCAAAGCCGATGCTCCAAAGTTCACGATCCACTACATCTGCAAAACTCGATAGGTGATGCTTTAGCTTCGGGTCTTTGATTCGCTGGGTAGAGGTGATGCAATCGATTTTAGGAAGTCCTTCTATTACTTGTAATGGGAAAGACTTAAACTGTGGCAGGGCTTCACTTGATTCAGCGAGATAAGCAGTTCTGATTGAAAAAACATCTAATTTTTCATACTGATTTCCTAGAGCACCAGCAGTGCCAAAATTAATAATTTTAGAGAAGGTCTTTTCAAATGATAGTACTGAGCTAATTTTTGATAGTGCTGAATATGGGCCTTCACCTGTGATTAAAAGAAACTCCTCTCCGGAAGAGCTTTTGTAAAAATTTTTTAGCCTGTTATCAGGGCGAAAGTCCTTTTCAACAAAAAATGCTTCAGCTTCGGCTCTGTGTGCAAAACATAGTAAAATCATAAGTTACGGATATTACTATATTTTCTTCGTGTCAAAGGAGTATATAAAACATCATTATCTTGTGTCTAAGTCATTGTTATTGCTTAAGGTTAGTTTTGAGGCTAGTATATGCTCATGAAAGCAAATACAAAATTACTAGATTTATTTAATAGAACAATTAAAAAGTTAGAAGATCCGAAGGATCGTTTCAACTGGGGGCATTTTGGTCGATGCAACTGTGGTTTTCTTGCAAGAGAAGCAACTAACAAGACCCCATTGGAAATTCATAGAGCAGCATTGGAGAAAAAAGGCGAAGATTGGGGAGTTAGAGTTGAAAATTATTGTGAAGTTACTGGCTTCGAAATAGATGATATCATCAGGGATCTCCTTAAATTTGGATTATCCCAAAAAGACTTGGTTTCTATAGAGAAGCTTAATGACCCAAAGGTTCTTGCCTTCTTAGACTCTGATAAGCCTTTACTTAAAGGTTCAAGAGAATGCTCTATAAGGTACTTCAGGGCTTTTAAAAAATATATCGAACATGAGCTAAAAACAGATAAGGTATTTGCTTAATTCACTTGGCTTGAATGTGGCTTAAACCCTCGCTGTTTAAACATACACAAAACTACATACCCTGGATCAACCTCCCACCATTTCTTTGCAAAGCATGGATCATTGGGGTTCGCATGATGATTATTTTGGTACAACTCCCCCATAAGAAATAAGTCTACTGGTAGGGTATTTTTAGATTTATCTGGCGTGTCGGCGTTTCTATAACCAGCCCAATGTCCAAACCAGTTAACAATAAAACCGTGCAAGGGCCCCATCATAAAGTGAACCGGGAGTAACAAAAAAACACTCCAATGAGGTGCGAAATAAAAATATACTAGAAAGTATAAAGTCCCAAAAAACAATCTTGATAACCAAGAGGAGGCAAGGTTATCAAACCATTGCCATTGTTTTACATGAGGTGCAAATGTTTTACAGAAAGGATGTTCTCTTTTTTCCACTTGCGAGTAGGTCTTTGCCGTTTCCCACATCATTGTGATTGGATCACTGTGGAAATGAGGGCTGTGGGGATCTTTTTCTGTGTCTGAATAACTGTGATGTGCCTTATGTAGAATTCCATAGGCATAAGGGGAAAGATAGCTGGATCCTTGGGTAATCCAGGTTAATATGTGTCCTATTTTTTCGCCAAGTGGTGATAAGTGATAATAACCATGTGAGGCATATCGGTGAAGAAAAAGAGTCTGAGAACATAATGAGAGGTACCAATGCAGCACAAAAAATATGATGATAATAGTCATTTTGAATCCTTTTTGATTATTTTATTTTCGAATTCTTTTCAAAAATTGCTAATGCTTTGACGTAACATTTTACAAATTTTTTACATTGTGCGATTTGATTTTATCAATGGGGTCTACTTGATGTTGAATATAAAAAATCTAAAAACAAATAATTTTGGACTTGGAACTGCTGGTTTCAGCGGAGAGGGTGGTGGTTATGGTTTTGGAAAAAACTCAACCTCTGACTCAGTAAAAGTTATTCAAGAAGCAGTGGAATCTTTTGGCGTCCAAGTGTTTGATACTGCTCCAATATACGGTTTTGGAGAAGCAGAAAGAAGGCTCGGTTTGGCACTTAAAGTTTCTAGAGAAAAAGCTTTTGTTATCACAAAAACTGGAGTTAGTTGGCACTCAAATAAAAGAGTTAACATGACGAACGATCCCAAAGAAACCAAAAAAATGCTTGAGGATAGCTTACGTCGTCTTGATGTGGATTATATTGATGGAGTTCTAGTCCACTGGCCTGATAAAAATGTAGATATTAGAAAAACCTATGAGGTTTTGGCCAAAGCTAAGCAACAAGATAAGATAAGATATCTTGGTTTATCAAATACTAACGAAGATGAAATTCGGCTTGCAAGTGAAGTGGATAGTGTCGATATATTGCAAGGGGAGTGCAATATTTTTGAGCACAACTCATTTGAAAAATTAATATCAACAAATAATTGTTACTCAACCTCTTGGGGGAGCTTTGACAAAGGAATTGCTTCCGGAAGGGTAACCATGAGCCGTAAGTTTGACTCATTTGATTGTCGCTCATGGGCACCTTGGTGGAAAAAATCTAATAAAGAAAACAAAATTGATTATATAAATAATTTAAAAAATAAAATAAAAGATGCTGGCGGAATGGATACAGAGTCAATTCTTATGAAGTTAAGTATCGAAGCTATAAAAAACACAGGGGTCAACTGTCCTCTTTTTGGCGTAAAAACTTTGAGTGACCTTGAAAGTCTCCATTCTGTTTATCATATGGAGGTAAACCAGATGCCAATTTCCAAAAAATTATTAAACAATGAACTCTAATAAAAAACCATTTTTTTCTGTCATTATTCCGACTTATAATAGGATTTTCACGTTGAAAAGAGCAGTGAAGTCTGTTTTAAAACAAACTCATAAGGACTTTGAGCTAATCATTGTAGATGATGGATCGAACGATGAGACTAATTATTATTTATCTGAATTAAAAATAAAATTTCCGACAAAAAAACTGATTGTGATTTCTCAAGATAACAAAGGTGTTTCCGCTGCCAGAAATGAAGGTATCAAAAATTCATCTGGTGAATGGATTGCTTTTTTAGACTCTGATGATGAGTGGAACAAAAGAAAACTTGAGATTCAAAGAAAATATATTGAAAAGAATCCTTGCATGAAGTGGTGCCACGGAAATGAAAGGTGGATTAGAAATGGAGAGCATCTCAACCAAAAAAAACTTCATCAAAAAGATGGGGGAGACTTATTTCTTCGAAGTCTTGGTTTATGTTTAATTAGTCCCTCAACGGTTGTCATCCATCGTGGATTGTTTCGAGAACTGGGTAACTTTAGAGAGGACTTTGTTGTTTGTGAGGATTACGACCTTTGGCTCAGGTTTTTAAATAAGTATGACATAGGTTTTTGTGAGGAGGTTCTGATTACTAAATATGGCGGCCATGATGATCAGTTATCAAAAAAATTTAAGGCGATGGATTATTACCGTGTGAAGTCTATGAATTCTATTTTGCCTGTCATTACTAACCAGGAGAGGGTAGCGGCCGTAAAACAACAGATTCAAAAAAAATGCGCGATTCTAATTTCTGGGTACAATAAATTTGGCAACATTGGAAATCTTGAAGAAATTCAAATGATTTTAAGTAAGGTAAAAAGCTAGGCAGAGATTTTTTGTCTTTGAGATTGGTAGATATCATCAAAATTTACAAACTGATAATCTTTCAGTGAATCAAGAATAATTCGAAGTGATTCAAAATTATCGCAAAGGTACATTGTTATAGGATGGATAATAATATTTGATAAAATCCCTCTTCTCTCATTCTCGTGGACTTGAGAGATGAGAATGTTTCTCCATATCTCTATTGGGTAAGATTCACTTCCAAAGTCATCAGACCAATTATATCTTTTTACCCACTCAGCAATCCATTCTTTTGTTCTTTCTGCATGGATAAGGTGTTCGTGATCAGGGATTATGTTTATAGGGAGATGAAAATAATCATTGGCAACAAGGTTTAGTCCATTGGAATTTTTTTTGACTCCATCAGAACAAATTTTTATCCCCAAGTTTGGCAGAACTTCATCTGTATATTTTCCATGCATATACATGTGATTGCGCCAAAAAATACAGTCTTGTCCCACTTTTTCTTTAATAATCTTTTGAGTCTTTTTTGTTTCCCAAACCTGGTATGACCTTGAGCCATTGTAGCTATTAAAAAGTTTATTTGTAAGTCGATGAAATAACTCTGGCTTAAAACAATAATAATTATGTCCGCCAATATTAAACTTTTCGTCATCACATATTTTTTGAATTTCAGCCCAATGATCCTCAAAAGCCTTGCCTGAAATAAAGTAAGTTCCCTTGATGTTAAACTCTTTAAATATTTTGTGCATAATCACTGCAGTTGCAACTTCTGATAAGTCACTGTGCTTTTGATTGCCCGTTTGTAGACCTTGGTGGTGAATATCTGATGTTATACTTATCATGATGCCTGCTTTTTTATTTCTTTGTCTAAAATTTTTGCTGGCATAGAATGAGAAAAATTTATATCACCAGCTCCTCCCCAAAGTGTAATAAAGTCACCTAGGTCTAATTTGTTTTTATTAACGTTTTTAACGCTGTCGGGAAATTTGTGTCTGTAAAGGTGGTAAGGAAACAGTGCCACAAGTTGTTTCCTCGGGCCTACAATCTTATGCCAGAAACCAAAACAAAAGAATTCTTTTGAGTCAAAAATAAGATGAATATTTTTTGTACTGATTACATTTTTTATAGTCTTAGCTAATTTTAGTAATGTAAATTTCTCATTGAAAAACGGATTCACTAACATTGACTCAAGGAAATCATCCCAATTAACTTGAGCCTTTTTTTGCATCAGCTTTTCAAAATTTAAGTGGGCGTCTTCTGATCTCTTTATTATGTACTGATTAAATAAGCTCAGGTCTCTATTTATATATTTATCATAATTAGGATTAAATCTGAACTTAATCGCTTCTTGATATAGTTTCGAATATTCGGGGTATAGTGATTCTATTTGAAGCATAAGTTGACTTTTTCTCTTATAAGACCAGTGATATCTCCCATGAGCGAATAATAGTCCATCTCCAAAACCAATGATTGCCTTCACAATATGTCGAACAATAATTTTTTTATCTTGAATCTTGAGGTTTTTCTTTTTCAAAATTTGCTCATTTAAAAGAAGGAGCATCCCTCGATTTAGGATAAGCTCTCTCATATCAAAAATAGGGATATTTTTTGGATTGATTCGATTGAGTGCCTTAAGCCATTGATCATTACCAAAAGCAAGCCTATGGCCAAATTTCATATCGTAGTAGATAAGTTTCGTTTCAGCATATTGTATTTTAAATTTCTCATTGATGCTTATATCAATTGTGATGTCCTCGTGTGGAAGATTCTCATTAATTAAATTTAAAATTCTTTTTCTAAAATAGTCTTTATTTTTAAAAATAAGTCCATTCGTTATGATGTTATAGTCCAAGTTGTTATGAGGAATTAAAGAGTTTTCTTTTTGGATTACTCCCCCTTCTCCCCGACCATAGCCGCCAATCAGAATTATGCATTGAATTTTTTCTTTTGGTATAACTTTTAATGTGCAGCCTGTGACAAACTTATTTAGTTCGTCCATTAAGGAAACAAACTGATTGTTTTCGTCGTAACTATAATTTGGATAGTCCTCAAACTGATTAATTGATTGCTTCCATATTTTAATAAGTCTTTTAAAATGGTTGTTTTTTGTAAAACTTCGAGGAGCGTTAGGAGTGAGGTGATCATAATCTCCATTCTCTAAACTTTTCAAGATTTTAGAAAGAGCGTCAACATCGCCTGATTTAAATAGCAAACCATTTTGCTTATTTTTTAACCAGCTGTTTATTGCTCCAACCTCTGAACAAATAGGTAAACTCCCGTAAACAGCGCCGTCAATACCAACTTTTGAAAATGTTTCAGGGAATGTACTGGGGACAATGTGAGCCTTAACTTCTTTATAATATTTTTCTAATTCTTTTTTTGAAACTCGTCCTAAAAATTTGACTTGTTTTTTTATGCCAAGTGACTGGGCCAGGCTTTCATATTCTTCTTTTTTTTGCCCATCGCCTGCAATATATAATTTAAAAGATGACTGTGCCTGGGCATATGATCGAAGTAGTATATCGACGCCTTTTCCTTTGATGAGTGAGCCCGCAAACAAAATGCTCTGTTTTCTTTCTTTTAGTGGAGTTCTATTAAATTTACCTTCTTCTGACGATGGGTATAAGGGATTGATAAAGAGCTTCTTCGCTGAAATCTTATGCCTGCGAATATGTTTATCTAAATACTTCGAACCTACAATAAGTCCATTTAACTCTTGAAGAAATTGGTGCTCAGATCTCAGTTTTTTAAGTGTGTTTAGCACTAAGCTTCCTGATTCTTTGTAGGCCATACCGGGGCACGCGTAGCAGTGTGCGCCCACCGTTTTTTCACAAGTAGATGAGTCAAAAGCCTTAATCTTTGATCTTCGAAGGCAAAAGTGGTGGTGATCATGTATGAACTTAAAGACGGGAAAGCCAAGATTCTTTTTAGTTAATTGGTGAAAGTTTTTTTTGTAGTTTTGAATATATAGAATGTCGTATTTATTTTTTAATTGATTGATTGGATCAAGAAGGATGAATGACTTATCAAAATGGTCGGTGAAGTGTTTGGAAGGGTGAAACTCTGGAGAGTAATATAAATCAATTTTGATATTCTTTTGGCCTAGAAATGAAGAAAGCTCAATTAGATACTCTTCAGCTCCTCCATAAAAGCTTGCTCGCTCATGGACGACGGCAATTTTTTTTATTTCTTTCACCAAAGCTTTTCGGATTATGCTTAAATACTTTGAGATAAATTCAACTATTTAGCTATAATTTATTTAGGTTTTTAGATAAAATATTCTCAGGAAACAAGGGAGTGTTTTACATGAAAAAAATATTATCAGTTATATGTTTTTTATTTATTTTTGGACAAGAAAGCGCGAAAGCAGATCTTCTTTTAGAGCCGTATATTGGTTACTCAATTAATCAACAAGAGCAAGACACTGCTTTAGGCACTCAAGAATTTACTCAAACAGGGTCGATTATGGGGGCTCGAGTTGGGTGGCAAAGTTTTGGTTTAATGCTTGGAGCTGAATATGGATATGCACCAACGTTAACAAGTGAGCTCACTCTAGCGAAACTTGGAGGAGCAGAGGGAACAGAAGTTGAGTATAGCGGAACATATATGGGTGCCTTTGTCGGCTATGATTTTCCTATTCTTGTGAGAGCTTGGGCGACATATTTTTTTGACGTGACATACTCGCCTGAAACAGGGAGTGATTTAACTGCCACTGGAACAAGTTTTGGCGTTGGTTTTACCGGTCTTCCATTTGTCTCATTAAATGCAGAGTATAGAATTTTATCTTACGAAGATAGTGCATACGACAGCACTGAAGTTTTTCTAAGTGCAAGTTTGCCTCTCACATTTTAAAAAAGGCGGGACTGAATGAAAAAATTAGCTTTTCTCATATGTTTTTTTTCATTAGTTGTTTTTGCCGATGATCATGAAAGTGAAAAAAAAGCACCTAAAATTGATCGTAAAATAACTTTGGTTAACTATGAGATTGAAGGTGTAAAGCAATGGCAACCAGGAAATATTGCTGGATACGAGGGAGAGACGGTAGAGCTAACTTTAATTAACAAAGCGAAAGGTCCTCATGGCTTTATGATTCCAAGTCATGGAGTGACGGAAGTAGTAAAAAAAAATGGCAAAACTAAAGTCATTTTAAAACTTAAAGAAGAAGGCATTTACCCGATGAAATGCCACCTTCACCCAGCTCATATTGGCGGACAATTAATCGTTTTAGACGACTAGAACCTAGAGGCACTTAGTGAAAAATAGCAGCATAAATACTCAAAATATTTTTTTAATAATTTGGGGTATCGTTGTTGTTTTGTTCGATCAGATTTCAAAATATTGGGCGGGAACCCTTAAAACTCCTGCTCAATTTCTTTTTTTAAGTTTTGAGAAGTTCTATAATCCGGGTATAAGCTTTGGACAATTCTCCGATGGTGCACCATTCATAAGAGTTGTCTTTTTAAGCGTATTTTTTGGGGTTATTCTTTTATTATCAAGCATTTTTATTTTTTATTTTTTAAATAAAAAAGATCTTTTTTCTTTGAGACTCTCTCTAGTCACCTTTGTTGCGGGAGTCACTGGTAATGGCCTGGATAGGATATTAAAAGGCAAAGTTGTGGACTTTATCATTTTAAGTCCTTTTGATCAGATTGTTTTTAATGTGGCAGACATATTTTTACTTCTAGGAATTATTCCGACAATTTTTTTATTTTTTAAACTAGGTCATCATATTTGGTTTGATAATGAGCAAAGAAGCTTCAAGGTTATTGATTCCGATTTTCAGCTTAGGTTTTCCAAAAAATTAGTTATGCTTACTTTTTTTTCAAATTTCTTAATGGCAATTTTTTCATACACAATTATTTCAACAATTGCAGAGGGGCAAGAATACGTTGATCAAATTAGAGAGTATTTGATTCTTGGTTTTGTCTCTTTAGTTGTTCTATTCAGTGTCATTTCATTTTTATTTGGAATAATTATTTCTCACCGTCACGTAGGTCCATTTGTTGCCTTTAGAAGGTTCTTAAATGATTTTCAAAATGGAAAAGAAACTAATTTAAGACTAAGAGAGCTTGATGAGCATAAAGTTCTTGAGGAGCTCTCAAAGACAATTATCGAAAATTTTGTTCCAAAAAAATGATCTTCATATATAAAATTCTATACCGACTTCACCTACTTTATTGTTTTGTGAGAAGGCCGAAGGTTTATGGTGCTTACTGCATAATTAGGCGCGATGATAAAATACTTTTAATAAAAAACTCTTATAAGGATTATTGGACTATCCCTTGTGGGATGGCAAACAAAAATGAGTCTTTTTTATTGGCCGCCATGAGAGAAACACAAGAAGAAGTTGGGATTAATTTAGAGCCTGAAAATGTGTTTTTTAAGCGACTCATTTTATCTACGATTGAATATAAATTTGATCACATATACATTTATGAATCGTCGGTAGATTCAAGCACGAATCCTACTATTGACCAAAAAGAAGTTATCGATTCTATGTGGGTTAGTAAAAATGAGTTAAACCAATACGACGTTTTTTCCCCAATAAAACCTTACTTATTTCTTGAAGAATAACTCTCTGACTGCAAGAATACAGACAGTTTTTGAGGGGTTTTCATGGAAAGTAGCATTCTTTTTGTTATTGGATTATCTGTTTTTGTCACAGCCTATTTCTTTTACGGAGAGCATTTAAGTAAAAAACTTTTTAATTTGTTCGCTCTAGATGAAAAGAACCAAAAGACTCCTGCTTATGAGTTTGAAGATGGTGTTGACTACGTTCCCGCAAACAAAAATATTCTTTTTGGCCATCATTTCAGCTCAATTGCTGGAGCTGCACCTATCGTCGGCCCAGCTGTTGCTGCGATTTGGGGGTGGTTGCCAGCATTTTTATGGATAATTTTTGGCGTTGTATTTATGGGGGCTGCTCATGACTTTGGTGTGCTTGTTTTGTCGATGCAAAACCAAGGGAAATCAATTGCTCATGTGTGTGAAGACTATCTGGGCCCAAGAATTAAAAATTTATTTTTACTTGTAATATTTTTTCTTGTCTGGATGGTTATTGCTGTTTTTGCACTAGTGATAGCTAATTTATTTATCAGTTTCCCGAGTTCAGTTATTCCAGTTAATTTTGAAATAATTATCGCGATTGTTATTGGGCTCGCCGCAAAAAATACTAAAATTTCTCTTACTGTTCCCAGTGTCATCGCGCAAATGATGCTTATGCTAATGATTTATATTGGGACAATATATCCGGTCGATTTATCAGGTCTAGTTGGTGAAAACAATGTCCTGATGACATGGATGATTTTTCTTTTGGTTTATAGTTTTATTGCCTCAATTCTACCTGTTTGGCTTTTACTTCAACCAAGAGATTATATTAATTGTCATCAACTATTTTTGGGACTTGGTTTAATGTCTTTCGGAGTTATTATCGTCTCCCCGGTAGTTGTTGCTCCTGCAATAAACCCTAATCCAGAAGGCGCACCTCCTTGGTTTCCCTTTTTATTTATAACAATTGCCTGTGGGGCGATCAGCGGTTTCCATGGACTAGTTAGTGGAGGAACAACGAGTAAGCAGGTGAAGGAATTTAAAGATGCGAAACCGATTGGTTACGGAAGTATGCTTGGAGAAGGTCTTTTAGCACTACTTGCAACTCTTGCTGTATGTACGGGGTTCAGTGATTCAACTCATTGGCATGACCATTATTCTTCTTGGTCGGCGGCTAATGGGTTAACTGCAAAAATTAATGCATTCGTTTTAGGTGCCGGTGGTTTTCTCAGTGGATTAGGGATTCCTGAAAATATTTCACAAACGGTGATTGCAGTTTTAATTATTTCCTTTGCGGCGACTAGTCTTGATACTGCTTGTCGGATACAGAGGTATATTATTTCTGAGCTTGGTGAGTCCTTCTCAATAAAACCACTCAAAAATAGGTACGTCTCCGGAGTTATAGCTGTTGGTACTGCATTTTTATTAATGATAAGTGGGGATAAAGGTAAAGGGGGGCTTAGCCTTTGGCCTTTGTTTGGTGCGACAAATCAGATGCTTGCTTGTTTGAGCCTTATGGTCATTAGTGTCTGGTTAAAAAGAAACGGAAAAAATAGTGTTTACTTTCTTTTTCCTGCAGTTATCGTTTTAGTTGTTACATCGATTGCTCTTGTCTTTAATTTAATTAAATTCTTTGAGATCGGAAATTACTTCTTAGCATTAATAACATCAACATTATTAATAATCGAATTTTTTATAGCAGGCTTAAGTGTAAAGATTTTTCGCTCTTAGCATGGCGGTTTTAATCTTTTCTCTAACTATTGCTGACTCAAGAACCAACGTGCTCACGTGCCCGCCATTGAGCCAAGTTATAGGAGTGTTTTCTAACGCAATGGAAATTTGTTCTGAACTTCTTTTTGGGACATAGGCATCGCCAGTCGCCGCGATTATTTCTCTTGATGGTGGAACATGTATTCTTGGAAATGTTGTCATATCAGAGACTGAAAAAAAGCGTGCGAGGTACTCTGTAGGGGAAATACCTTCAGCAATTAAATCAAGTTCAAGCGCGTGCCAATCAATAGAGTCTTTCAATGTCTCTTCCAGGAAGACTGGGATTGGAGAGTGGGGGGCGACACACGGAATAAGAGCTTTTACTGAAGGGTGGTTAAACCCAATCATCATTGATGTTTGCCCACCCATACTAAAACCAGTTACTCCAAGGGTTTTAAATTTATCTTTAAAAAAATCAATAATTGACCGACCTTCTTCAAAATTAGCATGAACCATTTTAAATAGGTCACTTGCCTCTAAAATGTACATTCCTTCTTGGCCATGAGGTTTCCTTAACCCATAATAAGGACTTTCAAGAATAATTGAGCCAATACCTTGTTTAGCGAGAGGAATGGCCAAAAAGACTTCTCTTCTTTTAAATCCAATATCTCCAGTTCCGGCCATATGAAGAACAACAGGAGTACCCTTGCTATGGTTTTCGGGAAGTATGACTTTTAGGTGTGCTACCCTGGACTCTGCAGGAAGAATCTTATTTTGAGGAGAGATAAATGTTCCCTCAGTCATTTCTATTCCAAAGTATTTTTGTGTTTTTCCAAAGTTGATCTCTACAGGAGCTGGACAAGAGATATCATCTACTAAGGCAAAAAGGGATTCTAAATAAACTTTATCTCCAATTCCATTTGAGAAGAATTTTTTGTTATTCGTTGCTGCCCGATAAGCAAGGTCGAGTAAACTTAATTTGTTTGCATCTCCAAATCTCATTAGTAATATAATATGAGTAATTGCTCATTTTTCAAAGCGGTAAATTTATTCTGTTAAACATATAACCCTTGGTGGTATGATCTTATGGTGAATTTGAAAAAGAAAACTAAACAAAAAAGATCTAATAATCGTGTTAGCTCAATAATTGAAACCTCAAAAGATATTCTTGATTTTGAAGGAATTAAAAATTTTAATACGAACTACATTGCTAAAAAATGTAATATTTCTATTGGAAGTCTATACCAGTATTTTCAATCGAAAGAGTTAATCATGTCAGAGATCCTCAATCGGGAGTACACTAATCAGTTAAAAAAAATGGAAAACATGTTTAGTGAAGTAAAATCACTAAAATTTGAAAATAAACTTAAGGCAGTTATAGAAACTTCACTCAACGCAAATAAATTAAACGAGTATATTCAAAAAAGCGAAGCGTTTTTTGATATGAGTAAGTTTAAAAACAAAAAAATTAATTTTGAAGAAGAGTTTTTAGAGAAATCAAAAAAGTTTTTATTAGACTCGTCTCAAAAAATATCACCAGAAAAAATTGAGCAAGCGCTCTTGGTGATTTTTAACTCTGTTAAAAATGCAACCGGCGATGATGAAAAGTTAAAAGAAGCTTTATACAAATTGGGTACCAGCTTTTTAGTTCCCCAAATGAATTAATAAAATAAAAAGGTGTTTTTATGAGTGATCAACGGAGTGATCAAAATTACGAAAATCTTTTTCGTCCCTTAAATATTGGGCATACAACTTTAAAAAATAGGGTTGTGATGGGCTCGATGCATACAGGGCTTGAAGAGGTTAAAAACGGAACCAAAAGAATTGCCGCTTATTATGAAGCCAGAGCGAGAGGTGGTGTCGGCTTAATAATTACTGGGGGGATCTCTCCAAATTTGGCCGGAAGAGTCGCCCCATTTTCAAGCCAACTCAGTGGCAAAAAACACTTAAAAGATCATAAGTTTATTACCCAGAAAGTGCACCAAGCCGGTGGTAAAATTGTGATGCAGATCCTTCACTCTGGAAGGTACGGTTATCATCCATTTGCTGTTGGCCCATCGAGAATAAAGTCACCAATCTCACCATTTTCACCATGGCCATTAACTGGTCGAGGTGTACGAAAAACAATTAAAGACTTTATTAAGTGTGCTGAACTAGCAAAAGAGTCAGGGTACGACGGCGTTGAGGTAATGGGGAGTGAGGGTTATCTCATCAACCAGTTTCTTGTTACAAGAACAAATAAAAGAAAAGATGAATGGGGTGGAAGTTATGAAAACAGAATGCGGCTTCCGATTGAAATAGTTAAGGGCATAAGAGAAGCCTGTGGTGAAAACTTCATAATTGTTTACCGTCTATCGATGCTAGACCTCGTTGATCAAGGAAGCTCCTGGGAAGAAGTGGTAAGACTAGGTAAAGAGATTGAAAAAGCAGGAGCTTCAATTATCAATACGGGAATTGGTTGGCATGAGGCAAGGATTCCAACGATTGCCACAATGGTTCCTAGAGCTGCCTACTCTTGGGTCACTAAAAGAATTAAAAGTGAAGTTAATATTCCTCTTATTGCAGTTAATAGAATCAACACCCCTGAGGTAGCGGAAAATATTTTAAAAGAAGGTCATAGTGATCTTGTTTCTCTTGCAAGGCCAATGCTTGCTGACCCAGACTTTGTGATTAAAGCAAAAGAAGGGAAAGCTGATGAAATAAACACTTGTATTGGTTGTAATCAAGCGTGTTTAGATCATGTTTTTAAAAATAAGGTCGCTAGTTGTTTAGTCAATCCTTATGCCTGCTTTGAAACAGAGCTCGTTTTAAAAAAAGTAAAAAATCCAAAGAAAGTTGCTGTTGTAGGAGCCGGTCCAAGCGGATTATCTTTTAGTGTTGAGGCGGCAAAAAGAGGACATGAAGTAACTCTTTTTGATCGTGGAGACGAAATTGGTGGGCAGTTTAACTTCGCTAAGGTTGTACCGGGGAAAGAAGAGTTTCATGAGACGATAAGATACTTTAATGTAATGCTTAAGAAGCACGGAGTTAATTTAAAACTCAATACAGAAGTCTCCACTCAAGAATTAGAGAGTGGTTTTGATGAAATCGTTATTGCTGCAGGAGTAAGGCCAAGAAAGTTAACCATAGAGGGATTTGAAAGAGAAAATGTTTTATCTTACATGGAGGCAATTAATAATCCTTCAAAAGTAGGTAAGTCAGTTGCTGTTATAGGTGCAGGGGGGATTGGCTTTGATGTGTCAGAACTTTTATCTCATCGCGAAGTAAAAGGTCGAGATGAGGTGGAAAGCTACACAAATGAATGGGGCATAGATCAATCTTATGATGAAAATCGTGGAGGTTTATCAAGGGACAAAAAGCTTGATTTTTCTATGGAGCGTGAAATTTATCTGCTTCAGCGAAAAACTACTCCCCATGGTAAAGGACTTGGAAAGACGACTGGCTGGGTTCATCGAGCAAATCTTAAAAAAAGAGGCGTAAAGTTTATTGGTGGAGTTGAGTATCAAAAAATAGATGATAAGGGTCTTCACATTCAAAAAGGTGGAGAATCCCAGGTATTGGAAGTTGATACTGTCGTTGTCTGCGCAGGACAGTTGTCAAACAATGATTTATACGCAAAGTTAGAGGCACTAGGTAAAGAAAATATTCACATCATTGGTGGGGCGAAAGAAGTAACAGAGGTTGATGCTAAAAAAGCGATCCGCAATGGTGTTGAGTTAGCACTAAAAATTTAAAAACCTTAAGGAGAGAAATATGCCATCTTTTGATTTAGTAAGTGACATTGATATGGGCGAATTAAAAAATGCTATTGATCAGGCAAAAAGAGAAATTTCTACGCGTTATGATTTTAAAGGAAGTGATGCTTCTGTTGAATATGAAAAAGATAAACTTGTTATTGAAGCAGCGAATGAATATCAAGTTAAAGCCAGTGTTGATATTTTAAGAACAAAAATGATCAAGCGTGGTATTGGTGTCAAAGCATTAGAACTTGATGAAATATCACCAACTGGTAATCAACGGTTTAAGGTCGAGGGTGTTTTTAAATCAGGGATTGATAAAGAAAAAGGTAAAAAGATTAATAAGATCATCAAAGAGTCTAAAATGAAAGTTAGCTCTGCCTACATGGATGAAAAAATAAGAATTACAGGAAAGAAAATTGATGATCTTCAAGAAGTTTTTCAAATGTTGAGGACTCACGACGATGTGGGGCTTGATCTTCAAATGGAGAATATGAAGCGCTAGATGAAAAGTGAGGTGCTTAAAAACTGTATCGCTCATAGAGGCTTAATATCATCAGGATTGATAGAGAATTCAGAAACAGCCGTTATAGAGTGTATTAAAAAACAAACCTCAATAGAAGTAGATCTTCAATATCATCCAAGTGGTGAGATATTTGTTTTTCATGATGAAAATCTCGATCGAATTTTTAATTACAAAGCGCAGTTATCGAGTTGCCCCATTGACCATTTAAAAATATTAAAATATCGGGATGGTTCGTCTTTGCTAACACTTAATTCCTTATTAAATTTAGTCAGAGGAAATGTATCACTGCTTCTAGAGCTAAAAGCACCAAAGAGTCTCTCCTACAGTGAGAAAAAATCCTTTTGTCACTCATTAGTTAAATCTCTATCCAATTACAGTGGAGATATTTTTGTTCAATCATTTAACCCTGTAATTTTAAATATTTTAAGACGTATGAATTTTAAGTTCCCTCTGGGTGCCTTGGTTTGTGACTGGAGTAATATAAAAGGTTTGAGTTTCTTTGAGAGGAAGATTCTCGATTCACATGTTTCTCTTCTTATAAATCAAGTTGATTTTATTTCTCTTAATTTGGAGACATTGGAGCTCCGAATTTTTAAGTTGATCTCTCTTTTAAAGATAAAGCCTGTTTATCTTTGGACTATAGAAAGCGATTTTCAGAGATATCTAGCAAT
The DNA here is from genome assembly GCA_002323535.1 of Bacteriovoracaceae bacterium UBA1511. GTDB lineage: Bacteria > Bdellovibrionota > Bacteriovoracia > Bacteriovoracales > Bacteriovoracaceae > UBA1511. The sequence goes on along the minus strand of DCQT01000027.1, from coordinate 12,503 downwards.
TCCTGGAGTTGAAAAAATTATTGCAGAAAATTTTTATAATTAGTTTTTCAGCTTTTTTTTCGCCTAAAGTTTTTCTTTTTAGTTTTCTTTGGATTAGGTGCTTCAAACCAAAAATCTTTTGTGATCGAGTGAAAATAGTCAGTCTCTTCGATTAATAGAGAGGATGTTGTCTCTTCCACAGCGGCGATTTCAACACGCACACCTTCAGACTTTAGGTGTCTCACAAGTTCTACATAATCACTGTCTCCACTTAAAATTATTATAGTGTCAACTTTACTCGCTAGCTGAAGGGCTTTAATTGATAGTGGGATGTCTGCGGACTTGTGGCAGGGGCGAACTGAACCATGAAAAAAAGAGTGAAGTCTTTCACTCAACTTTTGCGAAATACTTTTCCCTTCTCTAAAGTATACGAGCCTGTTTAGGCTTCTGTTTCCAATCAGTTCAGGCACAAGAAGATCGAAGTTGATCAGGCTAGTACTATTTCCACTTATTTCTTGAATACTTCGTTCTAGATTATTTCCATCGACTAATATGGCAACGGTTTGGCTAATTTTTATGTCTATCATCAGATTTTTCTCATGTTTTATTGGATCTTTATTTTCTATTATAATAACTTAGAGGTTTTTATGAAAATTAGTTTTGTTTTTATTTTTCTAACTTACTCTGTTTATGCAACTTCGGCCATAATCAATGGAATTAAAGTTTCGACGGAAGAGTCAAAAGAAGAAAAAAGCTTCTTTGCTGAAGGTAATGCTGTCATTTCCTCAAGCATTGAAAATGTAAAAAATGAGATACTTAAGTTTGATCTAAGGTGTAATCAAGACTTAAAAAGTAAAAGAAAATTTATTAATAAAAGCTTCGTGTGTAAGTTTCATAACCCGAGCCTTGTAGAGAGTTTAGTTATCAGAAAGCTAAAAGATCGAAGGTTTAAAAATGATCCATCTGTTGTTGATGAGTTTTTAGTCTGGAGAAATATATATAATAGAAATGCTTATAGTTATTACGACTTGATCATTGTTAAAAAGGTATCATCTGAGGCTTATGAGGTCTCTTACAACATGCTATCGGACAAGGAAGTGAGTTTTTACCTGGACGATTATACTAAAAAACAGACTGCTTTCAGTAAAAGTGGAGGAGTCTTTAAAATCAAAAAGCAGAGTGATAAAACTTTTCTAGAGCTAAACTACATAAGTGAAACGGATCATTGGCTTTTAACCTCCTCCATGGCAGAGGGGACGATAATTGAAAAAGTTGCAACAGGAACTAAGCTTGCCATTGATGCAGTAAAGAAGGGCTCTGAAGACTTAAATTAAATCACTCTTGGTCCAGTGAATTAAATTGTTCATAATATTTATAGAGAAAAAATATCGTGACCGAGTTAAA